>JBCLQU010000001.1:649718-974577 GCA_041223705.1 Christensenellaceae bacterium 44-20 | reverse complement strand
AAGAGAAGCGCTGTCATCCGCAAGCTCACGGCTGTGGAGACACTGGGCTGTACGCAGATCATTTGCAGCGACAAGACGGGCACGCTGACGCAGAACAAGATGACCGTCGTCGAGCATTATGCCCAGGATGAGAAGCTGCTGGCCAGCGCCATGGCGCTCTGCTCGGACGCGGAACTTGGGGCAGATGGTCAGGCCACAGGCGAGCCGACAGAAGCCGCGCTGGTAAACTATGCCGCCGCGCTGGGCCTAAAGAAGAGCCAGCTTGCGCAGGAACAGCCTAGAGTCGGCGAAGCGCCCTTCGATAGCATGCGCAAGATGATGAGCACCGTGCATGCCCAGGAGGATGGCAGATTTTTGCAGTATACCAAGGGCGCGCCGGATGAAGTTATCCGCCGCTGTGATTCCTATTTGAAGGATGGCAAGGCGCTCCCGCTGACCGAGCGGGCGCGGGAGGAGATTCTGGCGGCCAATAAGGCCATGACGAGCAAGGCTCTTAGAGTGCTGGGCGCGGCGATGCGGGGATACGAGCAAAAGCCGGCCAGCTTTGAGGCGGCAGATCTCGAGCAGGGCATGACCTTCATCGGCCTGGCAGGCATGATAGACCCCATCCGCCCGGAGGTTCTGGGTGCGATCGAGCAGTGCAAGCAGGCAGGCATCCGCCCCATCATGATCACGGGCGATCACCGGGATACGGCCATTGCCATTGCGATGCAGCTTGGCATCATCCAGGATGAAAGCCAGGCCATGACGGGCGCACAGCTCTCTGAGCTTGGCGAGGAAGAGTTTGCGGAGAAAGTGGGGCAGTATAGCGTCTATGCCCGGGTACAGCCCGAGCATAAGGTGCGCATCGTCAAGGCGTGGCGCGCGAAAGGATATATCACCGCCATGACGGGCGACGGCGTCAACGACGCGCCCAGCATCAAGAGCGCGGATATTGGCGTGGGCATGGGCATTACGGGCACAGACGTCACCAAAAACGTCGCGGATATGGTGCTGGCAGACGACAACTTCGCCACCATCGTGCATGCTGTAGAGGAGGGCCGCCGGATTTACGACAACATCCGCAAATCCATCCAGTTCCTGCTGGCCTCTAACATGAGTGAAGTGCTGAGCATTTTCTTTGCGACCATGCTGGGCTTTACCATTCTAAAGCCGGTGCACCTGCTTTGGATTAACCTGATGACGGATACCTTCCCGGCGCTGGCGCTGGGCATGGAAAAGGGCGAGCCGGATCTCATGAGCCGCCCGCCGCGCAACTCCAAAGAGGGCATTTTCGCCGGGGGCATGGGGTTTGACGTCGCGTATCAGGGCGTGCTCGTTACCATCATCACGCTGGCCGCCTACTTTATCGGCCACTTTATGGAGGCGGGCGTCTGGGAGATTGCCCAAAGCGCAGACGGCATGACCATGGCGTTCCTCACCATGAGCATGGCAGAGATTTTCCACAGCTTCAATATGCGAAGCCAGAGAGCCAGCGTGTTCTCGCTAAAGAGCCACAACGGATATCTCTGGGGCGCGATGATTCTCTCCCTGCTGCTGACGACGGCCGTCATCTATCTGCCGGGCTTGGCCGCGGCATTCGAGTTTGAGAGCATCAACCTGGCGGAATATGCAGTTGCTATGGCGCTGGCCATCAGCACAGTCCCGCTGGTAGAGCTAGTCAAATTCTTCCAGAGAAGAGCTGCAAAGCGGCGTGCAAAAGCATAAAAATAATCTTGAGAGAAAAAGGAATCTGCCGGCTTATGCCGGCAGATTTTTTATGCCCCAAAGGCGGCGGAGCAATTTATTTCAGAATTGAAAAAAACTGGTTCTGCGTGAAAAATTCTGTGCTCTCTCTGGAAATTGATTTCATGCTGTTGTATCTTTGTTGAATGCCAGAAAATCGGCGGGGAATAGATGAAATTTGGCGCTAAAATCGGCACTTTTGAGCGGAGGATAAAACACGGAAGAAAGATGACGAAAATGTTACAAAAAAATTTTTTCAATCATATTGCATTTTTGATTTTACAGGCATATAATATGCTCTTGCAGAGTGGCGCAAAGGAGGGAATGCTATGGTTGGAGCGGTGATCGGAATCCTATGCGGAGGCGCAGGGTTTTTCCTGCTGGCCCGGCTCTGCCATGCCGTTTGCCATACGGCGCGGATCCCCTGGATGCTGGCGCTGGCGAACCCGGCGGTTTTGCTGCTGGGGCTAGGGCTTGCAGCCTGGCTTTGCCCGGATGAGCTGGCCTGGGCCGGGGGCTTTGAGGCGGCGTTTCTGATGACGGGAGCGATTGTGCAGATGATTGCGGCCCGGCGGGGCGCAGATGCAAAATGATGCTATGCGCAAAAGGCTGAAAACAGCCGTAAAAAGGGATTGGAACACTCGCAGGCGCGGCGTATGCGCTGGGGTGGAGTGATTTTAAATAAAAAGAGGCAAAAAAGATGACACAGGAAAAACTGATTTGTCTGATTCTGGTTGGAGCGGGGCTGTTGCTGACGCTGCTGGGGTTTTTTCTGAGAAAAGCGGCGATCAAAAAAATCGCGGCCGCAGAAAACCCGGATAAGAAGCTGAAGCGCAAGAAAACCTTGCCGACTGTGCTGATGGTCGTGGGATCGTGGCTGGCGGTTTTGGAGGCGCTGACTTTTTTCTTTGGGAAAAAGCAGGCGGAAGAATTCAAAGTTGAGCTGTTTGCACCGCGCATGACGCTTTTTGGCATGGATATCAGCAGTACGGTGGTCCTCACCTGGATCGCCATGGCGGTCATTTTGGTGATTGCAGTGCTGCTGCGCATCTTCGTCATTCCGCGGATGCGGGAGAAGCCCCGTGGCCTGCAAAATGTGCTGGAGATTGCCGTAGACGCCGTCTGCAACTATACCGAATCCCGGGCGCCGGGAATGGGAGCAAACCTGCCGGCCTACTTATTCTCGCTGGCCTTTATGATGATCATATGCTCCAGCGTGGAATTTTTCGGCCTGAGAGCGCCGACGGCGGATATCACAATGACCTTTGCCATGGCGCTGATCACCTTTATTTTGATCAACTACTACGGCATCAAGAAGAAGGGGCTGGGCGGGCGCATCAAGAGCATGGCACAGCCGACGCCCATCATCTTCCCCATCAAGATCGTCTCGGATGTGGCAGTGCCGGTTTCCATGGCCTGCCGGCTTTTCGGCAATATGCTGGGCGGCATGATCGTCATGGAGCTGCTGTATTATGCGATGGGCAGCGCCGCGCTCTATATCCCGAGCCTGGTGGGGCTATACTTCAATGTGTTCCACCCCTGCATTCAGGTGTTTATCTTCGTCACGCTGACGCTCAGCTTCATCAATGAAGCGACGGAATAGCGAAAAACTCGTTTTCATCTGGGGCGAAAGCTCTGGAACATATAAAAATTGAAAAAATTTTAGGAGGAAATAAAAATGGAAATCGGTTATATTGCGATTGGAGCGGCACTTTGCCTTCTTTCTTGCTCGGTGGCTGGCCTTGGCATGGGCCTGGCGACGGGAAAAGCGGTAGATGCAGTTGCACGGCAGCCAGAGGCTTCGGGCAAAATCAACTCCATTTTGCTTTTGGGCCTGGCGCTTACGGAATCCACGGCTATCTACGGCTTCGTCAGCGCGCTGATTATGATGTTTACGCTGGGCGCATAGCTTAGGGCAGGGAGGCAGAAATGGAGCTTTATCCACTGGATATTCTCATTCATATTGTCAATATCGTCGTAACGTATGTTCTGCTGCGCGTTTTGCTCTATAAGCCGGTGCGCAGGTTCATGGATGAGCGTGCGGAGAAGATTGCCGGCCAGATGGAGCGCGCGAAAGAGCTGGAAGAGACGGCTAAGGCGCGTCAAGCACAGTATGATGAGCAGATTGCCCAGAGCGAGCAGCAGGCGCGGGAAATTCTCCGCCAGGGAGAGCAGAAGGCGCTGGAGGCGGCAGAGGGCATTAAGAGCGCTGCTAGGGAGCAGGCGGATCAGGTGCTGAGCCAGGCCCGGCAGCAGGCCGAGCAGGAAAAAACGCGCGCCATGGAGGGCATGCAGGAGCAGGTCGCCCAGGCGGCGGCGCAGATTGCCGGCCGGATTTTGCAGCGCGAGGTTTCCCTGGAGGATAACCGCCGCGTCGTGAATGAGTTTTTTCATGAGGTTAAATAAGCGATGCAGGTTACAGTGAGAATCGCGCAGCCCTATGACGAGCAACTGATTTCCTCTATCCAAAAAGGGATGGAGAAGCTGCTTGGCCAGAAGGCTGAACTGGAAATAATCGAGGATGAGGCGCTGCTCGGCGGCTTTTGCATCTTTGCAGACAGCAAGGTTTACGACGCGAGCCTCAAAACGCAGCTGCAGGAGATGCAGCGGCGCCTGTCGGACTAGGGGGAAGAGGAAATGCTGAATTTTGATACGAGCGGGATTGGCCTTTTCCTGAAGGAAAAGATTGGAAGCTATACTTTTGAGCCGAAGATCTATGAATATGGCAATGTCGTCAGCTGTTCGGATGGGATCGTCCAGGTTTCCGGGCTTTCGCACTCCAGGTACGGCGAGCTGCTGGAATTTGAGAATCACTCCTATGGCCTGGCGCTGGATCTTCGGCTGGACGGCGTCGGCGCAGTTTTGCTTTCGGGCGCAAGCCAGGTAACATCCGGATCGATTGTGCGCGGCACAGGGCGCGTCGCGGATATTGGCGTGGGCGATGCACTGCTGGGCAGAGTTGTCGACCCCATTGGCCGCCCGCTGGATGGCAAAGAGCTGGAACCCGAGGCATACCGCCCCATCGAGAGCCCTGCGCCTACCATCATGCAGCGCGCACCGGTGGATACGCCGCTGGAGACCGGCCTTCTGGCCATCGACAGCATGATCCCCATCGGCCGCGGCCAGAGAGAGCTGATCATCGGCGATCGGCAGACGGGCAAAACCAGCATTGCGCTCTCCGCTATGCTGAACCAAAAGGGCAAAGACGTCATCTGCGTCTATTGCTCGATTGGGCAAAAAGCCTCGACGATCGCGCAGATGATAGAGACGCTGGAGCAGGAAGGCGCGATGGAGCACACGGTGGTCGTCGCCTCCACAGCCAGCGACAGCGCGGCCATGCAGTATATCGCGCCGTATGCGGCCTGCGCCATTGCCGAGCACTTCATGTATGCGGGCAAGGATGCGCTGGTAGTTTACGACGATCTTTCCAAGCACGCTGTGGCCTACCGGGCCATGTCGCTGCTGCTGCGCCGGCCGCCGGGCCGGGAAGCTTACCCGGGCGATGTGTTCTATCTGCATAGCCGCCTGCTGGAGCGCGCGGCAAAGCTCAGCGATGAGTTTGGCGGCGGCTCCATGACGGCGCTGCCCATTGTCGAGACGATGGCGGGAGATATCTCCGCCTATATTCCGACCAACGTCATCTCCATCACAGACGGCCAGATTTATCTGGAGAGCGAGCTGTTCCATGCGGGCGTGCGCCCGGCAGTCAACGTCGGCCTTTCGGTTTCGCGTGTGGGCCGCTCTGCGCAGCACGAGGCGATGAAGAAAGTTTCTGGAAGCATGCGTCTGGATGTGGCGCAGTATAGAGAGATGGCGGTTTTCGCGCAGTTTGGCTCGGATATCGATTCCTCCACTAAGCAGATGCTGGATCGGGGGGAGCGGCTGGTGGAGCTGACCAAGCAGCCCCAGGATAGCATCCTTTCCCTGGCAGAGCAGGTTGCCATTCTCATTGCGTATCAGAAGGGAATTTTCTCTGAAGTTCCCACGCATCAGGTAACCGAGCATAAAAACGCTCTGCTGGAGTTTTTGGCAAAAGCCTGCGGCCGCCTGATGGCGCGTATCAATGAGGTGGGCGCATTCTCCCAGGAAGAGCGGGAAGAGCTGGAGCAGGCGATTGCGCAGTTTGGCGCGCAGACGGAGGCGAAGCCGGATGCAGAACACCAATGAGATCCGCGCGCACATTGCGGCAGTAAAGCAGACCCGGAAAATCACCAATGCCATGCACCTTGTGGCCTCCTCCCGCCTGAAAAAGGTGATGAGCCACATCGAGTATAACAACACTTATTTTTCTCGGGTGCAGGCGACCATGAAGGATATTCTGCAATCATCCGAGTCCGTAACCCATCAGTATCTGACGGGCCGTGGCGGCGATCGGCGCACATATATCGTCGTGGCGGGAGACAAGGGGCTGGCCGGGGCGTATAACGCCAGTGTGCTCAACTTGGCCTATGAGACCATCAGCCAGCGCAAGGAGAAGAAGGAGACGTATCTGCTGACGGTTGGCCTGGTGGCGACCGAGTTCTTTAAGGCCAGGGGAATGCAGCCGGATATCGAGACCACCGGCGCCGTGCAGGACCCTTCGCTTTCCAATGCACGCAAGCTGGCTTTTGATATCTTCGATCTCTACGACGACGACCTGACGGATGAAGTCTATATCATCTATACCTCCTTTTACGGAGATACCAAAAACAGGCCGGTGATCCGCCGGCTTCTGCCCATCGTCCGGGGGGATTATGAGCAGATTGCGGCGCACAAAATGAGCGATATCATCTATGAGCCGTCTGCGCAGGAGCTGTTTTCCCTGCTGGTGCCGCAGTATGTTACGGGAATTTTGTTCGGCGCGCTGGTGCAGGCCTATGCGGCGGAGCATTTTGCCCGCATGAACGCCATGCAGAGCGCGACGCGCAATGCGGATGAGATGCTTAAAAAATTGCAGACCCAATACAACATGGCGCGTCAGGCGGCCATCACGCAGGAAATCACAGAGATCTCCGGCGCTGCGGAAGCATTGCTCCATGGAAGAGAGGATTGACATGCAAAACTCTGAGTTTGGTACAATTATCAAAATTAGCGGCCCTGTGCTGGATGTGCAGTTCCCGGGGCAAAGCCCTGCCCTGCACAATCTGCTTTGCACAGAGGACGGCGTGCATATGGAAGTGGCGGCGCATATCCGGCAGGGGCTCGTGCGCGCGATTGCTCTGGAGGCCACAGAAGGCCTTTGCTGCGGCATCAAGGTGAGAGATACGGGCGCATCCATCAAAGTGCCGGTGGGCGAGGGCGTGCTCGGGCGCGTCGTCAATGTGCTGGGCGCTCCTATCGATGAAAAGGGCGAGGTTGATGCGGCGGATCACTGGGAAATCCATCGCCAGCCGCCGGAATTTGGAAGCGTCAGGCCGGTAACAGAGCTGTTTGAGACGGGCATCAAGGTGATCGATCTGCTGGCGCCTTATGCCAAAGGCGGCAAAATCGGCCTGTTTGGCGGCGCAGGCGTGGGCAAGACGACGCTTATCATGGAGCTGATCCACAATATCGCCATCAACCACGGCGGCTATTCGGTTTTCGCCGGAGTGGGCGAGCGCAGCCGAGAGGGAAACGACCTCATTCACGATATGGAGAAATCCGGCGCGCTCTCCAAAACGGCCATGACGTTCGGGCAGATGAACGAGCCGCCGGGCTCGCGTATGCGCGTCGCTCTGACCGGGCTGACCATGGCGGAATACTTCCGGGATCAGCAGAGCAGGGATGTTTTGCTCTTCATCGATAATATCTACCGCTATGTGCAGGCGGGCAACGAGGTTTCGGCGCTGCTGGGCCGGATGCCCTCTGCTGTTGGCTATCAGCCGACGCTGGCCACCGAGCTGGGCGAGCTGGAGGAGCGCATCACGTCGACCCAGAAGGGCTCAATCACATCCGTGCAGGCCATCTATGTCCCGGCAGACGACTTGACAGACCCTGCTCCGGCGACGATTTTTACGCATCTGGATGCCACGACCGTGCTCTCCAGATCCGTCGCAGAGATGGGCATTTACCCGGCAGTCAGCCCGCTGGAATCGACTTCGCGGATTCTCGATCCCGCAATCGTGGGCAAGCGGCACTATGAAGTGGCGCAGGCCGTGCAGGAATGCCTCCAGCGCTACAGCGAGCTCAAAGATATCATCGCGATTCTGGGCATGAACGAGCTCTCCGCCGAGGATAGGGCGACGGTCTACCGGGCGCGCCGCATTCAGCGATTCCTCTCGCAGCCCTTTGCCGTGGCCGAGGTGTTCACAGGCCAGCCCGGGCGCTTCGTACCCTTGGAAGATACCATCAGAAGCTTTGAGGCGATCATCGGCGGTGAGGTGGATGATCTGCCGGAAGCGGCATTTTTCCAGGTCGGCGGCATTGATGAAGTGGTCGCCAAGGCGAAGGAGATGCAGTAGATGACATTCGATCTGAGCATCATGACGCCCGAGCGACAGTTCTTTTCTGGCCAGGTGGAGGCGCTGACGATCACGGGCATCGACGGCCAGATGACCGTCCTGGCCGGGCATGCGCCCATGGTCGTTTCGCTGGCAGTCGGAGAAATCTCAATCAAGCAGGATGGAGTATGGCGGGAGGCCGTCAATAGCGAAGGCTTTATGGAGGTTTTGCAAGACAGCGTTGTCGTATTCGTCCAGGCGTGTGAGTGGCCGGAGGATATTGATATGCGCCGGGCAGAAGAGGCAAAACACCGCGCGGAAGAGCGCATTCGCCAGAGGCAGAGTATCTGGGAGAACAAGAGTTCCAAGATCGCGCTGGCCAGGGCAATGGTGCGTCTGCGGGCAGGCCGCAAATATCACTAGAAAAAAGAGCAGGGCAGTGCCTTGCTCTTTTTCATTTGGGAAAAGAGTAATATAAAAGGCACGGGACAGATGCTCCGTGCCTTTTGCTAGTGCTGATCAAACCGCTTTTCCCAATGCCGCTGGCTCCGAAGTTTCCCCGGCTTTTTAGAAGAAATCCCGCTCCACTTTGCGGACAACGCCATAGATATAGAGCGTTTCCAGCGCTTCGCCGGTCAGCAGCCGGGTGGGATACTGGCGGTTTTCCGGCTTGAGCAGCACGATGCCATTCTGCCGCTCAAAGCGCTTGATGGTGGCCTCGTCTCCATCTACGATGGCGACGACGATATTGCCGTTTTCCGCGGTGTTTTGCAGGTGTACCAAAATATAATCCCCGTCCTGCAGAACCGGCTCCATGCTGTCGCCCGAGACCCGGATCCAGACGTATTCTTCCGAATTGGCCAGATCCGTTACAGGCCGCGCGCCTTCATATTCCAGCTCGACGGCGCCGTTCCATCCGGCTTTGGCCGTGGCGACAATGGGGCGCATGGCCGTTATCCGGGGCGGATTTTTCAGTACCTCAAGCTCAGAGCCGGGAAGCGCCTCGGAGGAATCTTCCCAGCCCATCAGGTAGGCGGGCGTGGTATAGAGCGCTTTGGCTAGCCCTTCGATGACGGCGGGCTTTAGGTTGACGACTGTGCCCGTCTCGTATTTATTGATGGCAGCTTTTTGCACGCCAATTTTCGCCCCCAGTTCTTCCTGGGAAAAGCCGTACTCCAGCCGCAGCTGCCGTATTCTCTGCCCGAGTGTCAAAAACGCCACCTCCCTTTCTTTTTATTATACACAGATGCGAACAAAAAACAAGCAAAAAATATCTTGACAGGAAACTTTTTTGGGAGTATTCTTGTAGTATCGAAAAAAGATACGAGAAAAACTCCCTTTTATTTAGCGATATATGCGTGAAAAGTGAGAATTTAAGTATCTGAAAAAGATATTACAGGATGAGGCGGGAAGTTGTGGCAAGCCAGGGAGGCACAATGCAGGAGGATGCGGAAAAAAAGCCGGAGAGCGATCTGATGCTCTACGGCGTGGAAGATGCGAAGCATATGACGATAGCGTATGCAGAAAAGCTGCGGGCTGGCGGGGCATATCTGGAGCTGGATTCCAAGGGATTTGTCTGGGTATACCGGGGGCGCGGGCAAGAGAGAACGCAAAAGGAGATGGCATGATGATGCAGTTATTTGGAATGGGAATGTTGGCGCTGTGCGGCGCTTTTCTGGGGCTTTTGGGCGTGAGTTTTGTGATGGAAAAACTGGCCAGCGCGAAACTTTGGGACAAGCTGGCGATGCCTCTGTTGGAAGGATCCGGCGAGACGCAGGAGCCGCTTCGCAGAAAGAGAGCCCTGCCGCGGTACGAGAAAGGCTATCTGCATCAGTAGAGCGCCTGGCTTTGGCATAGCCGGGCGGCAAGATGCGGCGCCCAAAAAACACTGGAAAATGTAAATAGAATGAACCTCTCATATTTGTGATTTTATAGGGAAAAGCGGGCGAATTGCCCGCTTTTTTCATATGTGCGAATATATTTTTCTCTGCATGGAAAAACCTGGACCGCAAGGCGGCGCCAGGTTTTGGAAGAGTGCGTCGGGTCAGCAAAAAGTTTACTGGCCGAGATAGTCGTGCAGGATATTGAGCGCTTCGCCGAAACGCTGGAAATGCACGATTTCGCGTTCGCGCAGGAACTGAAGCGGCGCGATGATGGCGGGGTCGTCGCAGAATTTCATGACGCCCTCATAGCCAGCCCGGGCTTTCTGCTCGGCGGCCATATCGTTGGTGATGTCTGCGATGGGATCGCCGGTTGTGCCGACGTAATCCGCCGTCCAGGAATAGCCGTTCTGATCTTTGGGGAAGGGGCAGCAGTTAAATGCGGCAACCCATCCTTCCATGCCGGCAGCGCGGAGCTCTTCCTTGGTTGCGCCGGCCAGCATCTTCTGGATCATGACGGAAAGCATCTCAACATGGCTTAATTCCTCCGTGCCGATGTCCGTCAAAATCGCCTGAACAGCGCCGCAGGGCATGCAATACCGCTGGTTCAGGTATGTCGTTGCGGCGGTAAATTCGCCGTTGGGGCCGCCAAGCAGCATGGCGGTCAGCTTAGCCATTCTGGGGTTGGGCCGAATATCGCCGAGAGGATAGATCAGCCTTTTTTCATAAATCCACATTTCTTATTCCTCCCTCATAAATTTCTGGTGCCACGGGAAAGGCTGGGTGTTCCACTTCCAGCTGTCCCGGCTGACAGAGTTTCCAAAGTTTGAAATTGGCCCAAAGTCTTTTTCATACATATCTTTAAGCGCCCGGAGCTGCTGCGCATAGCAGTTGTAATCCGAAAGGGCGCGAGCATCGTTGGGATGCGTATCCAGATAGAGATTGATGTCAATGCAGATAAACTCGCATTCGGTAATTTGTTGCATGAGCGAACGCTTCTTTTCGAGCTCTGCCGGGCAAAGCCCCTCAGAAACGGCGCAGACATCCATCTGGCTCTCTGGCGTGCGCATTGCGTATCTCATGTTGCAGCCACAATTTGCCATTTCTTATTCCTCCTCTTTGCAAGGGCAGGTGCGCGCCGGCCGCATCTCGCTATGAGCGTGCGGGCAGCTGCCGCAAGCAGTATTGACTGTCGAATAGGGCATATACAGGTCGTTAAAAAACGTCCCGTTGTGCAGCGACTGGCTGGGCAGCGCGCAGTTGGAATATGCCTGAGGCACGACAAAAGCTCTCGCGTATAAATTTGGTTGTTCCGCATCAGCAAAAAAATTGACTCTATTACATGTTTGCGCTTCCGCAGCACAGCTGGGGTACTGGGTAAAAGCGCTGAAAACATAGGGAGCATCCATCTGATTCATTTTGCTATCTGCCTCCTTTTTTCATAATTCTTTATATAAGTATGACGGCGGGGGAAAACTGTGCGGATGGCGGATATGTAAAAAAATTGAGAATTACCGCCGGGAAATGGCAACCGGGAGTAAAAAATGTTATAATAACTTCACCTACCCCTTGAGCATCGGAAGCCGGGGCAAAAAGTTTGGCAGTGCGGAGGAAGTTTTGTGTTTGGGTATGTGATGGTGCAGAAGGGGGAGCTTCTGGTAAAAGAATACGATACCTTCCGCGCTTACTACTGCGGGCTCTGCCGCCAGCTGGCGGAATACGGCATCAAGGGCCGCCTGCTTTTAAGTTACGACTGCACATTCCTCTATCTGCTCGCTTCCGCGCTTTCAGATCAAGCGCCGCGCTATGAGCAGATGCGCTGCCCGGTGCACCCGGCGCGCAGGATACCGCAGGCCTTTGCGGAAGGGCGGGAGTATGCCGCGGCTATGAATCTGCTGTTGGGCTATTATAGCCTCAAAGACCATGCGGCAGATGGGAACCGCCTTTTGGGGGCGGCCGGCGGGCTGTACAAAAGCGCGGTAAGGCGCGCGGCCGGGCGCTATCCTGCGGCGCAGGAGGCGATTCGGGAGCAGTTGGAGCAGCTGCAAACGCTGGAAGCGGAGGGCTGCCGGGAGATCGACCGGGCGGCGGATGCGTTTGCAAAAATGCTGGGCAAGCTCTTTTTGCCGCTGGGGGAGCAAAAAGAGGTTCTGGAGGATTTGGGCTATCATATCGGCAGGTTTATTTACCTGATCGACGCGCTGGATGACCTGCAAAAAGACGCCAAGAGCGGCAGCTATAACCCGTTTTTGCGGCGGTTTGGGGCAGATACGCCGGCGATTCTGGAGAGCGCGCGGTTCAACCTGCTCAGTTCGGCGGACGAGGCTGGCAGGGCGCTGGATCTGCTAAGCCTCAAGCGGCACTCCGGCATCTTGGAAAATATCATTTACCGCGGACTGCCTGCGAAGATGGAAGCTGTGCTCGCAAAATACGGCGGTCAGGAAAGCGGAAAACAGGAAGCATAGAGCATGAGAATCGATTATTCTAAAAAAACATACCGGCTCAGCCTGAGCCTGATGTGCGCGGCGATGACGCTGGTCTGCCTTTATACCGCGACGCTGCTGCCCGGCGGGCGGCTGGCGCTGTATTTTCTGGCAGGCATGCTCACCATCCCGCTCATCAGCGAAAAGGAGCTGGGGACGAGCATCCTCATGTTCGGCGGGACGTATCTGTTCAGCCTGCTGCTCGTGCCGGATTTTCAGAGCTCGCTCCCGTATCTGCTGCTGTTTGGGCACTATGGAATCGTCTGGTATTTTTGCGGGAAAACCAAGGATAAGCTGACGGCGTATGTCCTGCGGCTGGTCTACTGCAATATCGGGATGGTGCTGATCTATTTCTTCGCCTCTCAGACTGTGATGGACGGCTTTCTTGCCGGCATTCCCATGGCCTGGCGCATTGTTTTGGCGCAGGCGGCTTTTTTGGCCTACGATTTTCTATACGGCAGGATTGCCGAGTTCTACCGCGTATTTTTGCGGGATTCCCTGCTCAGCGAATAGGCGGCAGGCAGATGGGCGCGGCTCATCAGAAGATAATTTTGCGCAGAGAATGCGCCGAATGGAGAGGAAACAGGCGTGAACCCATATCATGTGCTCGGTGTGAGCGAGACGGCCACAGACGAAGAGATCAAGGCGGCATACCGCCGGATGGTAAAAAAATACCACCCGGATCGGTATGTGGACAGCGCGCTCAAAGAGCAGGCTTCGGAAAAATTAAAGGAAATCAACGCCGCATACGACAGCATTGGGAAGAGCAGGAAGGGCGGGGCGACTGGCTCGGGCATGGGAGGGCAGGGCGGCTACTCTTCGGCCTATGGAATGGGCGGCCGGCAATACCGATACCGCTCGGAATACCAGGGCGCGGCGCGCTATGGGGCTGTGAGAGAGAAAATCCGCGTGGGCGATATCGGCTCGGCCGAAGCGATTCTGGACAGCATGGCACAAAGGGATGCGGAATGGCACTATTGGAAAGGCATTATCCTGCGGCAGCGCGGCTGGTACGACGGTGCGCGCCAGCATTTTGCCCAAGCCCATGCGATGGATCCGGCAAACCAGGAATATGCCCGCGCCTTTTATGCCATGAATAATCCTGGCGGGTTTGGCGGCGGCCCGGCTGGCAATGCAGATTGCTGTGAGCTTTGTATGTGCTCGAACCTTTGCTGCAGAACATTTATGTGGCCCTGCTGCTAGGGCATTTGGCAGGGAAAAAGATAGGAAGGAGGCAAGAAATTGGCCCAGCTATATGATACGCTTTCATTCGTATTTCGCTATTGGTTTTTATTCTTGGCGGCGATGATGCTGCTTTTGCTCGTGCTGAACTCCCGGGCGGAATACCGGGAACGCAAAGCCGTGATGGGCGAAGTCGGCCAATATATTGGCTACCTGGAAATTATCGGCGGGGCAGAAGATGCGTATGGGATGCGCATTGGGCTGACGCCGGAGAATATCGTCGGCAGCGGAAAAAATGCAGATATCATCATCGAGGACAGGAGCGTGCGCAAAAGCCACGCCATGATCGCAAGAAAGGGAAAAGGCGTAGTGCTCCAGCCGCTGTCTGAAAAGGCGGAGACGCGGATCAACGGGCGGCGGGCAGTGCGCGCGCACCGCATTATCACGGGAGACATCGTGAGCTTTGGCGGCATCGATGCCAAGGTTTACTTAAAGCCCCAGAAGGGAGCGGCCCATGACGATTAGGAGAAGGAGCACCGCGGCACTGCTGTTTTTGCAGGTGCTCTTCATCATCAGCGCCTTTGGCCTGCTTACGTTTAAAGGCGGCGAGCTGGATTGGCAGGCGGCGGCCAGCGGGCTGATTTTGTGCCTGTTCAACCTGTTTCAGTATAATATCCTCAAATCCTGCTTCAAGCATCTGGATCGGTTCTGCCTGATTGTCGCGCAGTTTTTGTGGTCTCTGGGGCTGGCAGTGATCTACCGCATCAGCCCGGCGCTGGCCATCAAGCAGTTCCTCATTCTCATGGCCAGCACGCTGGTCATGGTCTGCGTGATGCTCATCATCCGAAAGAGCGTAGACTTCGGCCGGCTCAATTGGCTGTTTATGGTGCTGACGTTCCTGCTGCTGGCTTCCACGCTGGTGCTGGGAAGAAGCATCGGCGGGGCGAAAAACTGGATCAAGCTGGGCTTTTTCACGCTCCAGCCCAGCGAGTTTGCCAAGATTCTCTATATCATGGTCTCGGCCTATTTTCTGACGACCCGGGAGAAGCTGGTTTCCTTCATCCCATATCTGATCTACACGGCGGCATGTGTCATGCTTCTGGTGGTGGAGAAGGATTTGGGCGCGGGCCTGCTCATCGCGCTGACCTTCCTGGTCATGTTTTTTGCGGCCACCGGGCGCACGCTGCTGACGCTGCTCGGCGTGGGCGTGCTGGGCGGCGGGGCGTATGCCAGCTATAAGCTCTTCTCGCATGTGCAGACACGCGTGCAGGTTTGGCAGGACCCTTGGGCGACGTATAACGGCCAGGGCTACCAGATTGTGCAGGGCCTGCTGGCGCTGGCCAGCGGCGGCCTGTTCGGCGTGGGGCTGGGCAGAGGGATGCCGGAAGTCATCCCCGTGCGCGAATCGGACTATATCTTCACCGTCATCGGCGAGGAATTCGGCATCATTTTCGGGATCATCACGATCCTGTTCTATCTGGTCTTTATCGTGCGGGGCATTCTCATCGCGCTGAATGCGCGCAGCACATACGATGCTCTGCTGGTCTTTGGCTGCACGGCCATGCTGACGCTGCAAAGCTTCATCATCATCGGCGGCGTCATCAAGCTGATCCCGCTGACCGGCGTAACCCTGCCCTATATCAGCTATGGCGGAAGCTCCATTCTTTCCTCTATGATCCAGCTGGGCATTATTCAGGGCGTCGCCATCAAAAACGGGCAGAAGGATGAGGAAGAGCTGGCTGAAATGGGCGGCGAAATCGCTTAATTTTACACGATTGCAAAAACACAGGAAAAAGAAGGCGCGGCACGCGGGTGCGGGGATAAGGAGCAGTTAGGCTCCAACCCTTCTGCGAAGGGCACACGCGATTGCAAGGCCGCGCAGGAACAGGAGAGCGCGGCACGCGGGTGCGGGGATAAGGAGCAGTTAGGCTCCAGCCCTTCTGCGAAGGGCACACGCGGCTGTAAAGCCGCGGAAAAGGCGATTGCGAGACGCGGGGGGCGCAGTTAGCCGGGGCCTCTTTCCAGGCAGGAAACCAAGCAAAAATTGGGAAAAGGAGGAAGCGCTTTGAGAAACGTCGATAAATTCAAGCGAAATATGCGCATCTCGCTGGGCATTTTTGTAACGCTGTTCAGCGTGCTCATCATATATCTGGGCTATTCTGTCGTTGTCTATGGAAATCAGTGGTATGCCACGCCCTATAACCCCAGAATTCAGCAGGCATATAAGAATATCTCGGGCGGCACGGTCTACGATGCAAAGGGCATCCGGCTGGCTTGGTCCGACGGGACGACGCGCCGCTACCATGAGGAAGTGGATAAGCGCCGGGCGCTCTCGCATATCATGGGCGACCCTGCGGGCATCGCGGCCAAAGGCGTGGAGACGCGGTTCGCCAAATATCTCTATGGCATGGACAAGGATCTCGTCGAGCGCATCGAGGATCTGCTGGCAGGCAGGGAAAGCCAGGGCAATGATATTACGCTGACGGTAGACGCCGAGCTTTCGGAATATATCTACGACAATATGGATGCGATGACGGGGTGCGTCGTCGTCCTCAACTACAAGACGGGGGAGATTCTGGCAAATGTTTCCATCCCGACCTTCGATCCCACAACCCTGGGCCAGGAGGAGCCTGTGGATACCAGCCTGGTAGACCGGGCGACCATGGGCCGCTATCCGCCGGGGTCTATCATGAAGATCATCACGGCTTCCGCGGCGATGGAGGAGGGAATCGACCTCTCCTACGAATGCACGGGCGAGTGCATCATCGAGGGGCAGAAGGTTACCTGCTCGGGCGGCGCGCACGGGGCGCTGACGCTGGAGAGCGCGTTCACCAAATCCTGTAATACCTATTTTGCCAACCTCTCTGTGAAAATCGGCGGCAGCCGGCTGAAAAAGCAGGCGGAGAAATTCGGGTTCAACCAGCAGTTCAAGTTCGCCGGAGACGAGATAGAGCTCTATCCCAGCAATTTCGAGGTTACGGGCAACGAGGGCGATATTGGCTGGGCGGGCGTCGGCCAGTATAACGATCTGGTAACGCCCCTGCATGCCGCGATGATCGCCGGCAGCATCGCCAACGACGGCGTGATGATGGAGCCCAAACTGCTAAGAGACGTAGCCCGGGGCGGCTATGCCGGCTTCTCGTTTACGCCGGCGCAGTATAAGCGCGTGCTCTCGGCCGAGATGGCCGGGCGGCTCAAGGAATACATGCGCGAAGTAGTGCAGAGCGGCACGGGCACTTCCGCTGGGGTTTCGGGCATTCCCATCTGCGGCAAGACGGGCACCGCCGAGTTTATGGAGGATGGGCAGGTCAAAAACCATTCCTGGTTCGTGGGCTTTATCGACGATAGCAGCAAGCCCTATGCCGTAGCCGTCATCTTTGAAGGCGCGGGCTTTGGTTCGCGCTATGCCGCGCCCATGGCCGGCAAGATTTTCGGCTATCTGGCCGAGCATTAAAGAGGAAAATAGAAAAGAAGCGACAAGCTGTCGCTTCTTTTTTATTTTAAGCCGATATCTTTCATATGGTCCAAAGCAAATCTGCAGCATTGCAGAACAAACCGGTTGAAGGAAACGTTGTTTTGCTGTGCAGCAGCGCTAAGCTTTTCAAACAACACTTCAGGGAAACGGATAGTTCGAGGAAGCTTGGTGCCTCTCAGCTCTCTATCTATTTCAAACGAAAGCATCGTTTTTTCCAACTTTTTATTCTTCATTGCATTAACACAACCAATTCTTATTCTTGTTTGGGCGGGGCGGCATGATCTCGTTGATCTCATAGAGCAAAAAAACAGGAGTAGAATTAAATGCTTTGGAAATTCCCACAAACTCATTGAGACGCAGGGGGATTCTTCCACACTCGATTAAGAAAAAAGAGAGAGGAGAAAGGCCGGCACGCTTACTGGCCTGCCAAAGGCTCATTCCTCTTATTTTTCGGCAACGCTTTACAGCCTGGCCCCAAAAGTTCTCCTTCATTGCTCGCTCCTAAAATAAATTAGTAACCACCAAATTTATTTTAATCTTATCGGAGAACCGTTTCTACCATCATTTTTGGTTACACAAGTGTAACCACTTTTCGTCGGCAAGAGTATGAGAAATTTAAGGATCATCATTTATTCTCACAAAAATATCCAATAAAATAATAGAAACAGATAGTCTATACTGGTTTTATTATAAAATGATGTCATTTAGCTGTCAATAGACTGCATATTTTTATCTTATATACGGATAAAATAAATATAAAGACAGGAGAATGATATAAAATGAAATCTTTAAAAAGAGTATTCACATTAAGAATGGATGATGAAATATTTGATAAAATTGGAAAGTTAGCGACAAAGGAACATCGCTCAATGACTAATTATATCGAATATGTTTTATTGGAACATTTAAATCGCTATGAGCAGGAACATGGCGAAATCAAAATAGACGATAAATAAAAAGCGCAAATGCGCTTTTTTTATTGCTATATTTCTGATGATTCTATCATTGCCATTAGCTCAGAAGGCTTAAGGCCAAGTGCCTTTGCTATTTTAATAAAGGTATTGATATTGGGAACATATTCGCCAAGCTCAATCCTGGCAAGATGTGCTGAATCCAAATCAGCAAGGCCGCTCACAACTTCCAAAGTTAGCCCTTTTGATTTTCGATAGCTTCGGATCACTTGTCCGATTCTGCTTGTATCCAAATTGCTTTCTCCCCCCATGTTTCCTTTTCTAGAATTGTAGAGAAATTAGAGAAGGAAAATTTGTAGTATTCTACAAATTAAAATAAATTTGTGTTAAAATAAGCAAAAGGAGGGAGCAGAATGAATCTGGATTTGGAGGAATTGTTGGAACTTTTGGAGAGTGTTTTTCCACAATTGGCATTAGACTATCGGCCGAAACAGCAACGCCTGGCTCTCACTTTTAAAGAAGTGAAAGATACAGCAGATTTCAGTTGCTATGTTTATCAGCTATATAGTGATCTCGATATTATACGATTTGCATTGGAAAGAGGGGTTGGGCGAAAGGAAATAAAAGAAACTCTGACGATTTTGCATGTGCCTGCTGCCGTGGCAGATGATATGCAACCTCAAGAGCATGAAGAAAAAAGGGAGTATGAGGGGCTTTGCCCCTCATGTTAACCTACCCTAAGCCCTTTTTCCCCTTGCTCAGCTGTGCTATAATAAGAAAGCAAAGATAAAAAGAGGAGAGGTGAGCATATGCGCCTGCTGAATGACGTGCTGGAAGAAAAAATCAAAACGCTGCCCAGGAAGCCCGGCGTGTATCTCATGCGCGATGAAAAGGGCGAGGTCATCTACGTGGGCAAGGCGAAAGTGCTGAAAAACCGCGTCAGCCAGTATTTTGGCGCCAACGCCGTCAAAAATTCCAAGACCAACGCCATGGTCAATAAAATCGCGGACTTTGAATATATCATCACAGACAGCGAGAAGGAAGCGCTCATCCTAGAGTGTAACCTCATCAAGGAATACCAGCCGCACTATAATATCCTGCTCCGGGACGATAAGCACTACCCATACGTCCGCATCGACCTCAAAAAAGACTACCCAAGAGTCGAGATCGTGCGCAAAGTCGCCCGGGATGGCGCCAAGTATTTTGGGCCGTATCTGGAGGCGTTTTCCGTGCGGGAAGTGCTGGACGGCGTGCATAAGCTGTTCCCGCTTAGAAGCTGTAAAAAGGAGATTACCACCGGGAGCAGAAAAGAGCGCCCCTGCCTCAACTACCAGATGGGCCGCTGTTTCGCGCCCTGCGCCGGCAAAATTTCCCCGGAGGAATACCGCAAAATTGTGGATGAAGTCATCGAATTTCTCTCGGGCAAATACCGGCCAGTGGAAAAACAGCTCAAAGAAGAGATGTATGCGGCATCCGAAGCGCTGGATTTTGAAAAAGCCGCGGCCTGCCGGGATAAGCTGAAAATTTTGGCGCGCATTACCGAGCGGCAAAAGGCGGGCTTCCCGGATCTCAACGATAAGGATATCTTTGCCGTAGCCATGGGGGAGAAAACGGCGGCCGTGCAGGCGTTTTTCGTGCGCAAGGGCAAGCTCTCGGGTGCACAGCGCTTCTTTCTGGATGAGCCGGGCGATGAGGCCGAGATTCTCGAGAGCGTGCTCAAGCAGTTTTATATGGAAAAGCACACGGTGGCGCCCAAGGTTTACCTGAGCGCCCTGCCCGAAGACAGCGAACTGCTGGCCGAATGGATGGCGGATATCGCCGGGCGCAAGGTAGAGCTGCTGGTGCCCCAGAGGGGGGACCATAAGCGGCTGCTGGATATGGCGCGGCATAATGCCGAGGAGGCCATCAAGCGCAGGGAGCAGGCCGAGCGCCGGGCCTATGAGCGCAGCATCGGCGCGGCCACAGAGCTGGGGCAGGCGCTGGGCATCGGGTATGTGCGCCGGCTGGAGTGCTACGATATTTCCAACACCCAGGGGACGGACTCGGTCGGCTCGATGGTGGTGTTTATCGATGGCAAGCCGGATAAGAAGGAATACCGCCGCTTCCGCATCAAAACCGTCCAGGGCGCGAACGACTTCGCCTCCATGGCCGAAGTGCTCACCCGCCGCCTGATGGAGGGCTTCCGTTCGGAGGATAAGGAGCATGGCTTTGGGGCCGTGCCGGATTTGATCATCGTGGATGGCGGCAAGGGGCAGCTCTCCTCGGCGGTGGAGGTGGTGGAGAGCCTGGGGCTGGAGGATACCATCCGGCTGGCTGGCCTGGCCAAGCGGGAGGAGGAGCTCTTTTTGCCCGGCGATCCCGAGCCCATCGTGTTTGACAAAAACTCCCCGGTGCTGGGGCTGATTACCGCCATCCGGGATGAGGCGCACCGCTTCGCCATCACCTACCACCGCTCTCTGCGGGAGGGCCGCACGCTGGCCTCTGAGCTGGATCGCATCCGGGGCATTGGCCCCAAGCGCAAGCAGGCGCTGATTGGGGCATTCGGCGATCTGGAGGGCATCAAGCGGGCGACGGTGGACGAGCTGGCCGCCGTGCCCGGTGTGGATATTTCCACAGCCCGGGAGATCGTGAAGTATTTCGCGCCGGTCGCTTCGGTGGAAAAGGCGCATGAACAATAGCAAGCAGGAGGAGAAGAGGATGAAACATATTTTAGTTGTGCTGGGATGCGGCCGAAAAAACGGAAATACGGAACAGCTTGCAGATGCGTTTATCGCAGGCGCAGAGGCAGCGGGGCATCATGTGGAAAAAATCTCCTTGACGCGAAAGGAAGTCAAAGGTTGCCTGGGCTGCAACGCCTGCCGCTATGGGAAGCCCTGCGTTCAGAAGGACGATTTTAACAGCATGATTCCCCAAATCAAGGCGGCAGATCTGCTGGTTTTCGCTTCGCCGCTGTATTTTTGGACGATTTCGTCCAGGCTCAAAGCTTTTATTGAGCGTTTCTACTGCATCGCGCAGGAGGATGCAAATCCGCCGCTGGGCCGCTATGAGAAATATCCCGCCAAAGACAGCGCTTTGCTCATGACGGCCGCCGACGATCTGTTCTGGACGTTTGAGCAGGCCAGTGCGTATTACCGCTTTGCGGTTGTGAATTATATCGGCTTTCATGATAAGGGAATGCTATTGGCTGGCGGATGCGGAGACACCAACGGCAAGCCCAAGATTGCACAGACAGAGCATCTTTCCCGGGCATATGAGTTTGGCCGCTCAATTTATGCGCAAGACCAGGAAAAGGCAGGAGATAGATGTGATGTTTAGCCAAGAGACCCTGAATTTTCTATCTGAAAACCGGCGCCGCAACAGCCGGGAGTGGTTTCATGCGCACAACGCGGAATACCGCGCCTATGTCATAGAGCCGTTTTGCCAGCTGGTGAGCTATCTGGCGCCCCAGGCGCTGGAGATCGACAGCCAGATTGTCGCGCTGCCTCGGGTGGATAAAACCATCAGCCGCATCTGGCGGGATACCCGCTATTCCCACGATAAATCCCTATATCGGGAGAATATGTGGGTCATCTTCCGGCGGTTCCGTATGCATGAGCCGGGCTGGCCGGGGCTGTATTTTGAATTGAGCCCGGACGGGTTTTCCTATGGATGCGGGTTCTATAAGGCGGTGCCAGGGTTTATGGAGAGCGTGCGGCAGATGATTTTGGAGCGGGAGCCTTTGGCGGAAAAGGCGCTGGAGGCATTTGACGGGCAAAAGCTGTTCGAGTTGCACGGCGAAAAGCTGAAGCGCCCGCGCTATGGGAGCGAGCCGCCGGAGCGGCAGGAGTGGATGAACCGGCGCAATCTCAGCGTAACGGCGGAGAGCACAGATTTCGGCCTGCTGTTTTCGCCGAATCTGGCGGAAACCGTCCGCCAGGGCTATGAGATGCTGGCGCCCGTCTACGCCTTCCTGCTGGAGGCATCGCTTAGGACACAGCAAAAAAACGCGCCGTACACCTTCTATGAGGGCGGTGGCAAGGTATTTGAATTTTAAGGGAGAATCGCATGGAACATACGCTTTTGCATATCTGCTGCGCACCCTGCTCGATCATGTGCATCGATGCTCTGCGCGGCGAGGGGATAGAGCCGGTGGGATATTGGTTTAACCCCAATATCCACCCCAAAAAGGAGTATAAGAATCGGAAGAATGCGCTGGTGGAATATGCCCGGAGCATTGATTTGCGGCTGGTTTTGCAAGGGGAGTATGGCTTGCGGGAGTTTTTGACGGCGATATACCCGGATTTCGACGACCGCTGTGCCTACTGCTATGAATCCCGCCTGTTTGCCGCGGCAAAATACGCGGCGGAGCACGGCTTCTCTTCCTTCTCCACGACGCTGCTCATCAGCCCCTATCAGAACCACGAGCTGCTGCGGCAGACGGGGGAGCGGGCCGCGCAGGAATATGGCGTCTCCTTCCTCTACCGGGATTTCCGCCCATATTTCAAGGAAGGCCAGCAGCGGGCGCGAGAGCTGGAGCTCTATATGCAAAAATACTGCGGCTGTATTTTCAGCGAAGAAGAGCGGTATACCAAAAAGAAGCGCGTGCAGGAATAAGAAAACGCAAAAAAGAGCGCCTTGGGGCGCTCTTTTTCTATACGGCGGGTTTACTGGGCATTGGGAGCATGGAAGCGCTTTTTGATGGCTTCCCGTTCCAGGTTCATATCCCGGTGCTCGATAAAGACTTTATGCCCAAGCTGTTCCAGGCGATGATAGAGCTCCTGGCCGATGGCGACGCTGCGATGCATCCCGCCTGTGCAGCCGATGCCGATGGTGAGCTGCCGCTTGTCCTGCTCAAGATAGTGTGGCAGCAGGTGCGTTACGAGATCGATGGTGGTTTTCAAAAAGTATTCGGCCTCCGGGAAGGAGAGAACGTAGCTGCTCACATCCTTTTCCAGGCCGGAAGAGCGCCGGAGCCGCTCGATATAGAACGGGTTTGGCAGAAAGCGCATGTCGAAAACCAGGTCTGCGTCGATGGGGATGCCCCGCTTATAGCCGAAGGTAACCACGGAGACGGGAAGGCGGCTGTCAAAGCTCTGGCTATACTTCTGCTCCAAAACGTCTGCCAGCTTGCGGGCATTGTAGGTCGTGGTATCCAGCACTGTGTTGGCCATATCCTTGATGCGCTGGAGCTTGTCCCGCTCGACGAAGATGCCGGAAAGCACATTGCCGCTGCCCGAGACGGGGTGCACGCGCCTGGTCTGGTTGAACCGGCCGACCAGCGCCGCATCCGAGGCATCCAAAAACAGGATATCCAGCTCCAGATCCATTTTCTTCAGCTCGTCGATGGCGGCGTAGATGGTATCAAACATATCGCCCATGCGCATATCCGCCACAACTGCGACGTTTTTGGGCGCATCCACAGAGCGCGCCAGGCAAAGCCGGGCAAACGCAGGGATGAGCGCCGGCGGAATATTGTCTGCGCAGAAATAGCCCATATCTTCGAATGTCTTGAGGGCAGAGGAGCGCCCTGCGCCCGAGAGCCCGGTGATGATCGTGAATCTCATAGCTGTTCCTTTCTTCTGCTCGCGGGGCTAATCCTCGCCCAAAATCAGAACTTCCGGCTCCAGCCAGATGCCGCTTTGAGCAGAGACGCGCTCCTGCACATGGCGGATGAGCGCCAAAATATCCGCCGCACTGCCGCCCCGGTTGACGACAAACCCCGCATGTTTTTCCGAGACCTGCGCTCCCCCGATGGAGAAGCCCTTGAGCCCGGCAGCCTCGATGAGCGCGCCGGCATAATGCCCGGCCGGGCGCTTAAACGTGCTGCCTGCACTGGGCAGATCCAGCGGCTGTTTTTCCCGGCGGCGGACGGCGAGTTCACGCAGATATTCGCGGGCGGCGGCGGTATCGCCTGGCTTCAGGCAAAAACGCCCCTCCAAAACCAGGGCACCGTTTTCCATCAAAGCGCTGTGCCGATAGGAGAGCGAGAGCGCCTCGCTGGGCATCTGCACCATCTCCAAATCCGCCGTGAGCACGAGCGCGCTGTGCAGAACCTGGCTGAGCTCTCCGCCATAGGCGCCGGCGTTCATATAGATCCCGCCGCCCACACTGCCCGGAATGCCCCCGGCAAACTCCATGCCCACCAGCCCAGCGCTTAACGCGGCACTGACGACAGCGGCGAGCTTGGCCCCTGCCTGGGCAATCACCATGCTGCCCTCTATTTGAATTTGAGAAAATTCTGAACCAAGGCGCAGCACCGCCCCGCGGATGCCGCCGTCCCGAACCAGCACGTTGCTGCCATTGCCCAGCAGTGTCACGGGAACTTCCAGCTGACGGCACATCTGCAAAACCGCGCGGATTTGTTCTGCGCTTTTGGGGCTGATGAGCAGATCTGCCGGCCCGCCCGCGCGAAACGTCGTGTAATCCCGCATGGGAGCGTCAGTAAGATAGGGGATGCCCTGCCGGTTCATCCATTCCATTAGTGTTTGAAGCTGCTCTTTTTTCATACCTCTATTTTACACGAATCCTTTCCAGACAACAAGCGCCCAGGCGAAATTTTGCCGCCGGGAGCGCTCTATTCAAAGGCTTTTGGGATGACGGCAGAGGTGGCCAGCCGCTCGTATTCCTCCAGATAAAGCGTTTGCCCTTCGTAGACGCCCTCCAGCTGCACGGCGGGCAGCATTTTCAGGTTTTCCAGCCCTTTCTGCGCCTTGCGCCTAAGCAGGGAAGCGGCGAAATTCTGGCACATGGCATGCTTGGCGGAATCCTGTGTCTGGCAGACGCCCACAAACTGCACGAGATCCGTATAATCGGAAAAAGTCAGAGCCGTGAGGCTGAGGGAGTTGGCGCGCTGATCCAGCAGCAACTTTTCGTAATCCGATGCCGGAGCCAGCAGAAGCGCCGCATTGCCTTTGAGAAAGCGATCCGTCCCATCGGCGGCAAAAGCGGCGGGATCGGGCGCATAATCCGCCGGAGGCCCGCCGATAAGGAAGTTATTTTCCCCCTCTTCCCGAAAATGCTCCAGCGTCTTGAGCGGAGAAAGAGCATAGGTATTGCAAAGGCTCAGGGCCTTGGCATCTTCCTCCTTCCAGTTTTGCTCGGCATGGTAGACCAGATAATTGAAATTCGCCCGGGGCAGGCCCGTGCCGATGGGCAGGGAAGCGCCGGAGGAGAAATAGATCTCCTGGTTGACGGTGATGGTATAAAACCCCATCATATAGGGATAGGCCAGGAACTGATCTCCCTTTTTTCCAGTTTCACAAAGAGAGGGGAGCAGCGCCTCTTCCGGCTCCTTAAGCTCGGCCAGCAGATGCTCCAACGGAAAGCCCAGGGGAAAGGAAAAAATATCCGGCCGCTCCCCAGTCGCCAGGCGCTGCTCTGCCTCCTCCGGCGTCATGCCGACGACGTCGATAAAAACGTAGGGATTGTTTTTCTCAAACTCGGCTGCCCGGCTTTTGAGATAGGAGACGCCGCTTTCCCCGC
Source organism: Christensenellaceae bacterium 44-20 (assembly GCA_041223705.1). Taxonomy (NCBI): domain Bacteria; kingdom Bacillati; phylum Bacillota; class Clostridia; order Christensenellales; family Christensenellaceae; species Christensenellaceae bacterium 44-20. Next base: position 949,062 of record JBCLQU010000001.1, on the reverse strand, counting down.
CCGTCTTAAACGAGACGATGTGCCAAATCTGCAAAGAGCCGGTATATTGATTGGCCAGCTTCTCCGCCCGCAGGGTATAGACGTTCTTATGGATGCCGCCGGCGATAAAAGCCGGGGCCATCAGCAAAAATGCGATGCTCAAAATACATACGACAAGAGAAAAGAACTTTTTCAAGGCCGCGCCTCCCAGATAGGTTTCTTATTCACTATATTCGCGACCAGCACGGTTTATTAGTTTGCACGGCGGTTGACAAAGCAGGGAGAGGTGGGATAGAATGCGAATATGAAAAGCCTAGTCATTGCCGCCCCCGGCGAGCTTCAAAACACCATAGATGCGGCACTCTCTGCTGCCGGCGCAGGAGAGGCAAAGCAGGCCAGAACCATCGCCTCGGCCCAGGAGAGCCTGGAAGAGGCGGGGTTTGTGTTGCTTGTGAGCGGGCGGTGCACGGATGCGCAGATGCTCTTTTTGAAAAGCCTGGGAGAGAGGGGCATTGCCAGCGCACTGCTGACTACCCGGGCGGAGGCGCCGCGGGCAGAGCGGCAGCTTTTAACAGCGCGCTGTGTGGTGCTCTGCGCGCCGCTTTCCAGCAAGGAGCTGGCCATGGGAATCCGCATGGCGCTCAGCATTTCCCGGAAATTTACCGCGCTGCAAAAGCAAAACGAGCAGCTGCGCCAGCGTCTGGAAGATTTTAAAATCCTAGATCGGGCAAAATGCTGCCTGGTGGCGGTTTTGGGCATGGATGAGGAGCGGGCGCACCGCTATATTCAAAAGAGGGCCATGGATATGCGGCTCTCTCAGCGGGAGATCGCAGAGGATATTTTGAAGACGTATGAGACGCACGAGGCGTATCTCTCGGAGTTTTGAGCATTGAGCAGGGGAGGAGCAAGATGGAGATTAGAAAAGCGGGCCTGGAAGATTTGAAGGAAATTTGCCGCATGGGCTATCAGCTTTCGCTGGATATGTCGGCATTGGAGCCGGGGTATTTTGCTGTTGCCGAGCAGAAGGAGGCGCCCATGCGCCAGGCAGTTTTGGAGGAGACCAAGGATATTTTTCTGGCAGAGTCGGCAGGGAAGATTGTGGGCTTTGCCTGCGTTTGGCAGTGCGAGCCAAAGCCGGAGGAAAACTACCTGGTGCCTGGCAAATTTGCCTATCTGAGCGACCTGGTTTTGCTGCCGGAAAGCAGAGGCATGGGGATTGGAAGCGCACTGCTGGAGGCCTGCAAAAACTGGGCCAGGGAGCGGGGCATTTTCCGCATGAAGCTGGATTCTCTTTGCAAAAACGAGGTGGCCAACCACCTCTATGAGCGGGAGGGGTTTCGCCCGGTGGTGCAGACCATGTGGGCCGAATTATAGAGTGCAAACCAAAAGAGAGCATCCGCCCTGGGCAGATGCTCTCTTTTTACGCGCCTCACCAGCGATCTGGCAGCAGCTCTTCCATGCGCGCGACCCGATCCGCCAGCTGAACCTGGCAGAGATAGTTTTCCGGGTGCAGCTGGCAGACGAACTCCCGACAGCGTCCGCAGGGAGGGACGATGGAACCATCCTGATAGACAGCGACCAGCTTCTCAATGCGGTTTTCTCCAGCCGTTACCATGGCGGCAATGGCGGCGTGCTCTGCGCAAAAGCCCATGGAGCATGGGACGTCGATGCAAACGCCGCGGTAGATGTTCCCCTTATCCGTCATGATTGCGGCGGCAACGCCGCCCGCAGAGGAATCTTCTGTCAGCTGACGCGGGTTCAGCGTGTTTTTGGCAATCTCGTATAACTCTGTAAATTCCATTTTTCTCTCCTTTTGCTTGGCAAAATAAAAAAAGTGGAACTGCCTGTCGCAATTCCACTTTCTGCCGGCAGAATTCCTGCCTTAATCTTCGAAGCTTTCCTTGCTGGCCAGCTCTTCCAGAGCATCCAGAGCCTCTTTTTCATCTACGCCGTTGGCCAGAACATAGATGGATTCTCCCTGCTTTATGCCCAGAAGCAATACGCCCATAATGCTCTTGGCGTTGATCTTCTTGTTTTCAGATTCGATGAGGATTTGGGATTTGAACTGCCCGGCCGTCTGCACGAATCTTGCGGCAACGCTGGATTTCAGCCCAAGCTCATTTTTGATGGTAATTTCCTTATATAGCATTGTCTTGCCTCCCGTTGTGATGTTTTGGGTATGATAAGATGCGATGAAAACGTTCTCTTATAAGGATTCCATGCCGCGGGCGGAAATCCTCTTTTTTTATGCAAATTTACAGAAGTGCCGGCGGAATTTTTCCTTTTTCACGCAGTTCCTGTGCGATTTCCGAGAGACGGCGCAGCCTGTGGTTGATGCGCGAGCGGGAGCCCTCCCCGGAAAGGGCGGCCAGCTCAGAGAGGGAGGCCTCCGGGTTTTGCAGGCGCAACTCGGCCGTCTCCTGCAATCCGCTGGGCAGAGACGCCAGGCCGATGCTGGCTTCGATAAGCCGGATATTCTCGACCTGCGCCAGGGCAGAGCGCACGGTCTTATCGATATTGGCGTTTTCGCAGTTGATCTGCCGGTTGACGTTGTTGCGGATGCCCTTGAGAATGCGGATATTTTCCAGCTCCAGCACAGCGGAATGAGCGCCCAGAAGCGTCAGAAGCGTGATGATATCCTCGATGCCCTTGATATAGGCCATATGGTTTTCCCGGCGGGGCATTGCGCCTGCCCCAAGGCCCAGGCCGCAGAGCAGCCGGCGGATCTCCTCGGCCACAGCCGCGCTCCCGGAGACGAATTCCAGATGGTAGGCCTTCTTTGGATCGCTCATACTGCCGCCTCCCAAAAATGCGCCACGCAGAAAGGCCTCCTGGCATCCGGCAGGCGCACAAAGCGCGGCAAAGCGGGCCTCATCCGGGCCAATACCTAGGGAGAGCGAGAGCGCCAGCGCCTCCAGCGCGTCGGGAAAATGAGGAAGGCAGAGCCGGATGCAGTAGGTCTCGGCTTTTTTCAGCCCCTGCTTGCGGCTCAGCTCGCAGTCGATGGAAAAACAGCGCTTGGCCAGAGCGAAAATCCGGGTAACGATATCGCTGTGCTCGGTATTGAGCAAAAGCGCGGGCTTGCCCGAGCCAAAGCTTAAGATGCCGCCGGTGTGCAGAATGCCCGCGAGCTCTGCCAGAGCGCAGGCATCGTCTTTTTGACCCTGGCGGCAAAGCTCTGCTTTAATCTGAGAGGAAAACGACATGGCAGATGGCCTCCTTTCCGGAAGAGATGAAAAAAGGGCAGAAGCAAGAGCCCCGGCCCATTTTAAGCGGTATTTCTAGCCAAGCAAGGCCAGCATCTTCTGATCCAGCATATCGGCTGGGTTGTGCCCCAGGGATTTGAGCCGGAAGTTCATGGCCGCAACTTCCATGATGATGGCGATATTCCTGCCCGGGCGGACGGGAATGGTGATCTTGGGCACATCGATACCCAGCAGCCGAACGTGATCCTCCGCAATGCCCAGGCGATCGATATCCTGCACGTCGCCCAGCTCCAGGTGTACGCAAAGCGTGATGGTCTTATCCACCATGACGGCGCCCATGCCATACAGCACGGAGACGTCCACCAGCCCCAGCCCACGGATTTCCATGAGATGCCGGATGACATCCGGAGAGCGGCCGACCAGCGTGGTATCCGAAATTTTGCGGATTTCGACCACGTCGTCCGCGACCAGGCGGTGCCCGCGCTTGACCAGTTCCAGCGCCGCCTCGCTCTTGCCTACGCCGGATTCGCCCGTGATGAACACGCCTACGCCGTAAATATCCATCAGCCCGCCATGCCGCGCAATACTGGGCGCCAGCTCGTTATCCAAAAACAGGATGGCGTCGTGGGAGATTTTGGAGGTCGGCTTATCCGAAAGCAGCAGCGGAATATCGTGCTCGTTTGCAAGGCGGATAAAATCCTCCGAGGGCTGCAAATTCCGGGAGATGATGATGGCTGGAATATCGTAGGCCAACATGCGTTCCAGCCGCTCGCCGGCAACTTCCGGCGGGAGCGTGGAGAGATAGGTCATCTCGCCCATGCCAAACAGCTGAATGCGCTCGGAAGAGAAATGCTCAAAAAAGCCGGAAAGCTGCAAACCAGGGCGGTTGAGCTCACTGGTATCGACTGTGAAGGAAGTCTTTTCCCCTTTGTAGAGCGAAGTGAGCTCCAGCTCGCTGACAAATTTGCTCAATCGAATGGAACGTTTCATGGTTTTACATCCTCGTTTCATGAAAATGGGGCAGCAGCCCGTTTGCAATGGGAACAAAAGCAGAGCGCTTTGCTCATGCGTTTTTTTGCCAGTTTTTCCAAAGATGCCCGGGGTTTGGCGCAAGCCGGAGGGTTAGAACTCCTTGGGCTCGCGGCCAAGCATGAATTTTTCGATGACATGCGCCACGCCTTCGTGGTCGTTATCCGGCGCGATGTAGTCGGAAACTTCTTTGATCTCATCCAGCGCGTTGCCGATGGCGACGCCCAGGCCCGCATAGATGATCATGCTCTCGTCGATCTGGTTATCGCCGATGGCGATGAGCTCTTCCCTTTTCAGGCCGAGCATTTTCTCCAGGGCTTTGAGCGCATTGCCCTTGTTGCCCTCGGGGTTGTTCATCTCCAGGAACGTGGGGCGGGAGCGCCCGATATTGAGCATGGGGAAGCGCTCCAAGGCCTCTGCCTGCACTTCCAGCAGGCGATCCGGCTCTGCCAGAATGAGCACTTTTGGCGTGTTCAGTTCAGCTACGGGAATCTCGTGCAGATTGGGCGTCTCTACCGGGGTCAGCCCGCTGATCTCGTTGTAGATATCTACCCATTTGCTGTATTTTTCAAAATAGAAATTCTCGTCTTTGAAGATCTGAACGTGCACATCTTTCTCTTTTGCAAAATTCAGAACTTCCTTGACGATCTCGTTTGGGATATAGCAGGTGTGGATCATGTTGAAATTGCCGTCCACCACCTGTGCGCCGCCGCTGCAAATGCAGGGGGATTTGAGCCCCAGCGGCCCATAGATTTCCTTGACGTTCGCAGCCACGCGCCCGGTGGCCAGTACGCAGTGCAGCCCGGCGGCCTCTGCCTCTTTCATGACGGCAAGGCTGTGATCGGTCAGTTTTTTCTCGGATGTCAGAAGCGTGCCGTCGATATCGATGGCAATTAACTTATAGCTCATAGTATTCCGGTTTCCTCTCCAATTTCTCTTGAAATGATTTCCCATTTATTATACAGGAAAAAGTGGTGAAAGCAAAGAGCTTTGTGTTATAATTTAGGGGAAAGTGCGGAAGGTTTTTTCTGCGCTGGAAAAGGAAAGCGAACAGACGGGGCGGCGCCGCCCCGAAGAGAAGGAGTCGAACATGCCGGATTTTGTGCATTTGCATGTCCATAGTGAATATAGCCTGCTGGATGGAGCGGCGAGAATTTCCGAGCTGCCAAAGCGCGCAAAGGAGCTGGGCCAAAGGGCGCTGGCCATTACGGATCACGGCGTGATGTATGGCGTGGTGGATTTCTATACCGCCTGCAAAAAGGAAGGCGTTAAGCCCATCATCGGCTGCGAGATGTATGTGGCCGAGGATCTGCGGGAAAAGAGCCAGGCCGCCCGGGAATATGCGCATCTGATTCTGCTGGCAAAAAATAACGAGGGCTATAAAAACCTCATGCGCCTTTGCTCCATCGCATCCGTGGAGGGATACTACTATAAGCCCCGCATCGATTACCAGACCATTGAAAAGCATAAGGAGGGGCTCATCTGCCTTTCGGCCTGCATCGCCGGGGATATCCCCCAGCTGCTGCTCTCGGGGCAGAAGCAGAAGGCATATGAGCTGGCCGGCCGGCTCAAGGCTATGTTCGCAGAGGATTTCTACCTGGAATTGCAGGATCACGGCCTGGCCGAGCAGAAGCGGGTTAACCCTATGCTCATCGCCATGGGTAAGGAGCTTGGAATTCCGCTGGTCATCACCAACGACTCGCACTATATCCGCAAAGAGGATGCCCGGGCGCAGGAGATTCTGATGTGCCTGCAGATGGGGCGGACGCTGGAACAGGGCGGCCTGATGGAGACGGACGAGTTCTATCTCAAGAGCGGCGAGGAGATGAGCGCGCTGTTTTTGGACGTGCCCGAAGCGATAGAGAATACCGCCAAGATCGCGGAGAAATGCGATGTGGAGATCGAGATGGGGCGCATCCGTCTGCCTGCCTTTGATGTTCCAGGGGGCTTTACCAACGAGGGCTATCTGGAGCATCTGGTGCAAAAAGGGCTCTGCGAGCGCTATGGGCAGGAGCGCGCCCAGAGCAGCGAATTGCAGGAGCGCGCCCGCTACGAGCTGAAAACCATCCTGGATATGGGCTTTTGCGACTATTTTCTCATCGTCTGGGATTATATGGATTTTGCCCGGAGAAGCCAGATTGTGGTGGGCCCGGGCCGGGGCAGTGCGGCGGGCAGCATCGTCGCCTATGCCCTGCATATCACGGATATCGATCCGCTGGAATACAACCTGCTCTTTGAGCGCTTCCTAAACCCCGAGCGCGTCTCCATGCCGGATATTGATATCGATTTCTGCATCGAGCGCCGGGGCGAAGTCATCGACTATGTCGCGGAGAAATACGGCAAGGATAAAGTCGCCCAGATCATCACGTTCGGCACGCTGGGCGCCAAGCAGGTGGTGCGGGATGTGGCCAGGGTCATGCGCATCCCGGTGGCGGATGCAGACCGCATCGCCAAGCTCATTCCCTTTGCCCTGAAAATGACCATCAAAAAGGCATTGGAGCAGTCGGATAAGCTGCGCATGGAATACCAGAACAACCCGCAGGTGCATGAATGGCTGGATATGGCCATGAAAGTCGAAGGAATGCCGCGCCAGAGCGGGACGCATGCGGCGGCCGTCGTCATCACGGGCGAGCCCGTCACGGAATATGCCCCGCTGGCGCTGAACAAAAAGGACGAGAGCATCACAACCCAGTATCACATGAACAACATCAACGATCTGGGGCTGCTCAAGATGGATTTCCTGGGCCTGCGCACGCTCACCGTCATCCGGGATACCCTTTCTATGATCAAGGCTGGGCGGGGAATAGAGGTGGATATCGACCATCTGAACCTTGCGGATCCCAAAATCTACGAGATGATCTCTTCGGGCAATACCGAGGGCATCTTCCAGCTGGAAAGCGAGGGCATGACCAACCTGATGACCCGCCTGCTGCCCGAAAACCTCGGGGATATCATGGTGGGCATCTCGCTGTTCCGGCCGGGTCCCATGGCGAAAATACCCGATTATATCGAATATAAGCATCATCCGGAGCGCGTCAAATACGATCACCCGATTCTGGAGAAAATTCTGAAGGATACCTATGGCTGCATGGTCTATCAGGAGCAGGTCATGGAGATCGTGCGGGATATGGCGGGCTACTCCCTGGCCCGAAGCGACGAAGTGCGCCGGGCCATGGCGAAAAAGAAAGCGGATGTCATGGAGCGGGAGCGCAAGATTTTCGTCTATGGCGGGGAGGGCATCGAGGGCGCCGTCGCAAGGGGCGTTCCCGAGGCGGTGGCTCAGCATGTGTTCGATCAGATGATGGATTTTGCCCAGTATGCCTTCAATAAATCCCATGCCTGCGCCTATGCCGTGGTGGCATATCAGACGGCCTATTTGAAGTGCTACTATGAGCCGGAATATATGGCCGCGCTTTTAAATAGCTTTATCTCCTCTTCGGATAAGCTCTCGCACTATATGAGCTATCTCAAGCGGGCGGGCATCCAAATTCTGCTTCCGGATATCAATAAAAGCGGCCGGCTGTTTACCGTCGAGGATGGGAAAGTGCGCTTCGGGCTTTCCGCGCTGACGGGCGTCGGCGATTCCATCGAGCTGGTGTTTGAGGAGCGAAAGAAGGGAGACTATGAGGATTTCGAGGACTTCGTGCGCCGCAACGCCGGGCATATCAACAAGGCGCAGATCGAATCGCTCATCCTTTCGGGCGCGTTTGATTTTTCCGGGGCGCGCCGCAGTCAGCTGATGATGGTCTATGAAAAGATCTATAAAAATGCCCAGAGCGAGGCAAAGCTGGCCAGCACCGGGCAAATCAGCCTGTTTTCATTTTCTGAGGAGACCAAGCCCCAAAAGACGCCGCTGCCCGATATCCCCGAATACGACGACCGCCTGCGCCTGACGCTGGAAAAGGAAAAGGCGGGGCTGTATCTTTCCGGGCATCCGCTGGCCAAATATGCGGATATGCTGGCAAAGCAGAAAATCAGCGTCGCGGATATTCTGGCCAGCGCAGACGACGAGGAAAAGCAGCGCTATTTTGAGAGCAGGACTGTGGAGCTTGTGGGCATTCTCTCCTCTCTGCGCACCCGCACCACCAAAAAGACCCGGCAGATGATGGCAAACGCCACGTTTGAAGATCTCTCGGGCGCCATTGGCGTAACCGTCTTTCCGGCCGCCTATGCCAACAATGAAGCCAACCTGCGCACAGATGAGATTTGCCGCATCAAGGCCAAGGTCGCCGTGGGCGAAGAGCCCGAGCTTTTGCTGGACGATATTCGCCCCTATGTGCAAAAGGCAGAGGAAACCGCGCAGAAGCTCTATCTTCGCATACCGGATGAAAACCTCGAGATGATTCGGGCCATCAAGGCCGTGCTCCAGAGCTATCAGGGGGAGAGCCCAGTGCGCGTGGCCGTGCAAAAGACGGGCAAAGTCTATAGCATGGGCGATGCCCTGAACGTCGCCGTCAGCGAGCCGCTGCTTGCCCGGCTCAAAGCCTTGGTGGGGGAGGAGAACGTCGCGCTCAAATAGGGGCGGCAGTAAAAATCATGAAACAAAAAAGCGCTCTTGAAGCTGAGAGCGCTTTTTATTTGCTTTTTTCCCGCCGTTCTGCCAGCGCCAGAATGCGCGGCCGGTTATACCGCTGTATGATGACGAACAGCAGATCAAACCCCGCGGCGGCCAGGGAAGTCAGGAAGAACACCCAAAAACCCCCGAAAGGAACAGCCATCAGCAAGGGCAGAAAGCTCAGAGCGACGATGATCTCGTGCGTGATCTCGGATTGGCATGTCGCCTGGGCGATTTCCGCCGGCGTATGCTTTTGCAGAGAGAAAATTTCGGGCTGATAGGTGGGCAGATGGGCTTTCCATTTTTTTACCTTCAGCCGGGCATAGAGCTTTCTTTCAAACGCCCTGGGCCGGTACCACTTTTTGCGGCAATCTGCGCGGTTGTGCATTGCGCAGCATACAGCCGCGCCGACCAGCAGGCGCATGAGCAGATGATAGCAGAAGGTTCCGGACGTAATGGCCAGCGTCAGATAGACGGATGCGCCAAAAAGACGATAGAGCGCGGCAAAAAGGGTCATGAAAAGCACGCTGAGAAGCGTGCTTGTTCTTAGAAGCTTTGGCATATTTGCTCCGGATTAATAGTTGCTCATAGCCAGATGCTGATTATAGAGGTCGTAATCGAACTTGAGCGGCATAGCCAGCGCTTCGTCGATATCGTCGTCGATAATCTTGTTGTCGCGGATGCCGACCACCCGGCCGCCAATGCCCTCCACCAGAAGCTCCACAGCGCGGATGCCCATTTTCTGCGCCAGAACACGGTCGAACGCCGAAGGCGCGCCGCCCCGCTGCACATAGCCCAGCACGATGCATTTGGTATCGTAGCCGGCCTTTTGGCGGATATAATCCGCAAGATCCCAGCCCTTGCCTGCACCTTCGCTCATGACGATGATGCTGTTGCTCTTGCCCTTCTGCTCTCTGGTTTTAAGCTCCTGGCAAAGCGTGTCGTAATCGTGGGGCACTTCAGGCAGAACGATATATTCCGCTTCCCCGGCGACGCCTGCCTGCAATGCGATGTCGCCGCAGTTTCTGCCCATGACCTCCACGACTGCAATGCGGTCGTGCGAGAGCATGGTATCCCGGATTTTGGCGATCTCACCGATGACGCAGTTGACGGCCGTGTCAAAGCCGATGGTGTAATCCGTGTAGGCCAAATCGTTGTCGATGGTGCCGGGCAGGCCAATCGTGGGCACGCCCAGATGGTGCAGCGCCTTTGCGCCCTGGAAACTGCCGTCGCCGCCGATGACGACCAGGCCGTCGATGCCGAATTTATGGAGCACGTCTACCGCCTTTTTCTGCCCTTCCGGCGTTTTCATTTCCAGGCAGCGCGCCGTTTTGAGAATGGTTCCGCCTTTATTGACGATAAATTCAACCTGCTTGCTGCGAATTTCAGCCAGACCGCCGCTGATCAGGCCGGCATAGCCCCCAAGCACGCCCACCGGCGTGATGCCTTTGGCTTTTGCAGTCCGCACAACAGCGTTGATGGCGGCATTCATGGCGGGGGTATCTCCGCCGCTTGTCAGAATCGCAATTCTCTTCATGTAACCCACTCTCCAGACTTAAAAAGATAAAATATTATGCCATTTATTTCAGGCGCAATGTTCGGTGAAAAAACAGAGCAAGCAAAGCTGTGCCAAAAAAATGAAACCGGTATGAAACGAAATTGTAAACAACTTTCGCATTGCTAAAAATTTTAGCACAAAATAACGGCCAAAGCAACTAAAAAACACATCTCCCAGCAAGCTTTCCTAAAAATTTCTGAGCGCCGCCAATGCAGAAAATAGAGAGCGGATGACTTTTGCGGCATAGTGCGGTATACTCACTATAACGATTGACTGGCGGAGGGAAGCAATGAAGGGGGAAGTGGCGCTGATTCGGGCCGGCGCGGGCGATGCGGAGCAGCTTTGGAGCATGCAGACAGAGGCCTTTTCCGGCCTGCTTGCAAAATATCAGGATTTTGAGACCAGCCCGGGCAACGAGCCGCTGCAAAAGGTGCGGCAGCGCCTGGCCCAGAGTGAGACATATTTCTATTTTATCTGCGCCGAGGGGCAAAAGGTTGGCGCGATCCGGGTGGTGGATTCCGGGCGCGAGGGCGGGAGAAAGCGCATCAGTCCGCTGTTTATTTTAGAGGAGTACCGCGGCAGAGGGTTTGCGCAAAAGGCCATCCGAGCCTGCGAGGCGGTGCATGGTACAGAACACTGGGCGCTGGATACCATCTTGCAGGAAGAGGGAAACTGCCGCCTGTATGAGAAGATGGGGTATCGGGCGACGGGTGAGACACGGCGCATCAACGACGCCATGACGCTGGTCTATTATGAGAAATAGCGAGGGGAAGATGGATTTTACTGCATGTTTTGAAAAGAGCAAGTATCTGCTGCTGGAAGGGGCGCTGGGCGAGCGGCTCAAGCGGGAATATGGCCTGAAAATCGATGGGACGGCGGCTATGGCGCCGCTCGTCTATGACCCGCAGGCGCAGAAAGCGCTGGCCGCCCTTTGGGGGGAATACCGCGGCATTGCCCAAAAATACGGCCTGCCTTTTTTGGCCACGACGCCGACCCGCCGGGCAAACCGGGAGCGGACGGCGCAGGCCGGCTATGATGAGGCGCTGCTTTTGAACAATATCGCGTTTCTAAAGCAGGTGCGCCGGCAGACGGGCGGAGAGCAGGGCATGTATATCGGCGCGCTGATGGGCTGCCGCGGCGATGCCTACCGGGCAGATGAGGTGCTTTCGGAAGAGCAGGCGCGGGAGTTTCACAGCTGGGCGGCGGATGCCTTTGCCCGGGCCGGAGCAGAATTTCTCTACGCCGGCATTATGCCCGCCAAAAGCGAGGCGATCGGCATGGCGCAGGCCATGGAGCAGACTGGCCTGCCCTATCTCATCAGCTTTATGATCCGAAAAGACGGCCGCCTGATAGACGGCACGCCCATCTCTCAGGCCATTTTGGCCATTGATGCGGCGACAGGGCGGCACCCGCTTTGCTATATGACAAACTGTGTGCACCCCAGCGTGCTGCGCCAGGCGCTCTTACAGCCGGAAAACCGTGGAAAGCCGGAAATGCGGCGCTTTTTGGGCATCCAGGCCAACACTTCGCCGCTCTCACCCGAACAGCTGGATGGCGCCCGGGAGCTGTTTTGCTCGGAGCCGGAGGAATTGGCCGCCCATATGGCGGCACTGGAGCAGATTCAGCCCTTCAAGATTTTTGGCGGCTGCTGCGGAACAGACGGCTCGCATATGCAGGCCATCGCAAAGAAACTATCCGGGCAATAGCGCGCGATGCAAAAAGGCCGAGAGGCCTTTTTTGATTGGCAAAACGCGCAGGCGCCAAAAAGATTGGGTGGCTGCACTTGCTTTTTGAATGCCCAATTTTTGCGCGGGAGGAGAAAAATTGGAAAAGTGTTCCATAAAACGAACAATTATAGAAAAAATGCAAAAATACTGTTGCGAATAAGAAACAAACACGGTATGATAGCTATAGGAAAAAGAGAGGAGCGGCGACATGCGGCAAAGTTTATCTGAACTCATTCTGCAGGCGATAGGCAGCGGCTCGCGCAACGAATTTTGCAGGCGGGCGGGGATCAGCGCGGGGAATCTTTCGCGCATCCTGCGCGGCCAGCGGCCCAGGCCGGAAGTGCTGGCAAAAATTGCGGCGGCGGGGTATGGCGCTTCCTATGAACAGCTGATGCAGGCGGCAGGGTATTTGGAAAAGGAGGGGCAGGAGCAGAGCCCCGGCATTCCTATCTACGGGAGCATCGCGGCGGGCAGCCCAGTGGAGGCGTTTGAGGATTTCTCCGGCTATCTGCGGCTGGATCCCTATCAGCAGGCGCTGGGGGAAGATGCCTTTGCCCTGCGTGTCGTGGGAGACAGCATGGATCTCGCGGGCATTCCGGATGGCAGCCTGGTCGTCATCTCCCGGGGCGCGAGGGTGGAAGAAGGCAATATCTGCGCTGTGCTGGTCAATGGCGAGGCGACGGTTAAGCGGGTTTACCAAAAAGGTGAGTACATTGTGCTGGTGCCCGTCAGCCGCAACCCAGTCTATCAGCCGCAGATCTACTCCGGCGAGGACGATGTCCGCATTTTGGGCAAAGTAACGCTGTCTATTGTGGATGTGCAATGAAAAAAGAGCGCATCATTCTGCATTGCGACTGCAACGGCTTTTACGCCTCGGTGGAATGCTGCCTGCGGCCAGAGCTTTGGCGCGTCCCCATGGCGGTGGCGGGCAATCCCAAAAGCCGCCACGGGATCATTTTGGCCAAAAACGAACTGGCCAAGCAAAAGGGCGTGCAGACGGCAGAGACTATCTGGCAGGCCAAGAGCAAATGCCCGGATCTCGTGCTCGTCCCGCCCCAGCACGATGTTTACCGGGAGTTTTCCCGCCGCATCAACGCGATTTACGATGAATACACGGATCTCGTCGAGCCATTCAGCATCGATGAATCCTTTCTGGATGTTACGGGCAGCCTGCATCTTTTCGCGAAATCGCCGCAGGAGCTGGCCGATTTGCTGCGCCGCCGGGTGCGGGAAGAGATTGGGCTGACTATCTCGGTCGGCGTCTCTTTCTGCAAGCTGTTTGCCAAAATGGGCAGCGATTACAAGAAGCCGGATGCGACGACGGTCATCACCCAGGAGAACTATCGGCAGCTGCTCTATCCCCTGCCCGTGAGCGCTCTGCTGTTTGTGGGCAAATCTGCGGCGGAAAAGCTGAGCAAGCTGGGCATCCGGACCATCGGAGATCTGGCCGCGCGGGATCGGGAGAGCATTGCCGGCGTGCTGGGCAAAAACGGCGGCCAGCTTTGGGATCAGGCCAGAGGGCTGGATGACAGCCGCGTCATCCCGGTGCGGGAGAGCGGCATTGCAAAATCCATCGGCCGGGGGATGACGTTTAAGCGCAATCTGCTTGGGGCAGAGGAAGTGCGGGTGGGCATCGAGCATTTGGCGGATGATGTGGCCGCGCGTCTGCGCGCGCACGGGCTCAAATGCCGCACGGTGCAGCTCTCCATCAAGAGCCCGAGCTTAAAAGTAATCCAGCGCCAAAAGCCGCTTTCCGCGCCCAGCTTTCTCTTCCGGGAGATTGCGGATGCGGCGATGGAGTTGTTTTGTGCCAGCTGGGAGCAGAGCGCTCCCGTTCGGGCGCTGACGGTAACGGCGCAGAATCTGGTGAGCCAGGAGCAGGCCATCGAGCAGCTGGATCTTCTGGGAGAGCAAAGCAAGAAGCGGGAAAAACTCGGCAAGCTGGAGCAGGCCGTCTATGCCCTGCGCCAGCGCTTTGGCGAGGCCAGCATCGGCCCGGCGGCGACGTTCGAGCACGAGCTGTTTGCCAAAGAAGACGAGGAGGCGGAGGAATAGGCGCCGCCGATTGGATGCAAAATAAGCGCAAGGAGCAGGAGATGACCATCGCAGAAAAACTTGAAATTTTAACAGACGCGGCAAAATACGATGTGGCCTGCACTTCCAGCGGAGTGGACCGCGGCGGCCAGAAAGGGAAGATTGGCAGTGCGACAGCCGTGGGCATTTGCCATACGTTTGCCGCAGATGGGCGCTGCATTTCCCTGCTAAAAGTGCTTTTGAGCAATGCCTGCGCCTATGATTGCGCCTATTGCCAGAACCGGCGCAGCAACGATATTCGCCGGGCGAGCTTTACGCCGAGAGAGCTGGCGGATCTCACCATCGGTTTTTACCGCAGAAACTATATCGAGGGGCTGTTTTTGAGCTCCGGCGTTCTGAAAAACCCGGATTACACCACCGAGCTGATGATAGAAGCGCTGCGCATTCTGCGGGAGGAATATGGCTTTTTGGGCTATATCCATGCCAAGGCCATTCCCGGTGCAGATCCCGCGCTGACCGAGCGGCTTGGGTATTTGGCGGATCGCATGAGCGTCAACATCGAGTTGCCCTCCCGAGGAAGCTTGCAGCTTTTGGCGCCGGAAAAGAAAGCGGATCAAATCTTTTCGCCGATGGAGCAAATCCGCGATGGCATGGAGGAAAACCGGGCGGCGCTGGTCAAATACCGTTCGGCGCCCAAATTCGTGCCGGCCGGGCAGAGCACGCAGATGATCATCGGCGCTTCCGGCGAGACGGATTATCAGATCCTGAATCTCTCCGCCGGGCTTTATAAGAAATACAAGCTCAAGCGCGTGTTCTTTTCGGCCTATATCCCGGTGGTGGAGGGTAAAAACCTGCCTTCGCTGGATACCAAGCCGCCGCTGCTGCGGGAGCACCGGCTCTATCAGGCAGACTGGCTGTTGCGCTTTTATGGCTTCGATGCCGGGGAGCTGCTCAGCGAAAAGACGCCGAACTTCAACCCCTATCTCGATCCCAAGTGCAACTGGGCTGTGAACCATATGGAGCTGTTTCCGCTGGAGATCAACCGCTGTCCCTATGAAATGCTGCTGCGCATTCCGGGCATCGGCGTGCGCGGGGCGGGAAAAATCTACCGAGCCAGAAAGATGAGCGCGCTGGATTTTGAGGATCTGCGGCGGATGGGCATCGTCTTAAAGCGGGCAAAATTCTTCATCACCTGCAAGGGCAAGACCATGCCCGGGGTAGATCTGCGGCCGCAGGCGGTGCTAAAAAGCCTTGTTTCGGGCAAAGAAGTCATTCCGGCGCTGGCGCCCAGACAGCTTTCGCTTTTTGAGCCCTCGCCGGAGGATTTGGCAAAAAGCATTTCGGGGCAGCTTTGACTGCGAAAGAGGAGAAGGATATGGTGCTGCGCAGAGATATTGCATATGAATACGACGGATCCTTTGAGGGCTTCCTGTGCTGCGTTTACGACGCGTTCTACCGCCGGGAAGCGCCGGCCATCTTTGCCGGGAACGCACAGGCGTTTCTATACGAGACGCGGCGCGTCGCAAGCGACGAGCGCGCCGGCAAAGTGCTGGATTCCATCCGGGAAAAGATCGGGCGGGAGATGGTGGATTTTCTGCGCCTCTGCTTGCTGACCTGCCTGCCGGATAAGGAAGAGCAGATGCTGCGCCTGATTCGCATGGGCTATCAGAAGGGCGCCGGCGTCTTGCAGATGCTGGCAGACCCTTGCGTGAACGCACTGCAAAAGGCGGTCTTTGCCCTGACGCATGAGGCGCATCAGTTTACGGGGTTTGTGCGTTTTCGCGAGGCGGGCGGTGCGCTCTTTGCCATCATCCGCCCCAAAAACCAGGTGCTGAGCCTGATGGAGCCGCATTTTTGCGCGCGCTTCAATGCCGAATCCTTTTTGATTTACGATAAGACATATAAGCAGGCGCTGGTGCATCAGCCCGGTCGTACGGGCATTTTCCCGCTGGAGCATTTTGAACTGCCCGAGGCAGGCGAAGAAGAGCGCGCCTACCAGCAGCTTTGGCGGCTTTTTTACCAGACCATCGAGGTGCCCGGGCGGCACAATGAGCGCCAGCGGCAGACGCTCATGCCCAAGCGCTACTGGGCATCTTTGACTGAGTTCGAGACCCCTGCCGGTGCAATTCCCCATCAGGTATACCGCGCGGCCTGCGGCAGCCAGCCGCCGGCAAAACAGAAAATTGCCGGGCAGAAGAGCGATTGAGCCGGAGCGCAAAAAAGAGAGGCTGCTGCCTCTCTTTTTGATGCCTCGATCACAGAATATTTTCTATTTGCAGGGAATCGCCGTCCTGCATGTGTTTGAGATAATAGGATAACCGGGGAATGCTGTAGGAAAGCATCTGCTTATCGCGGATCTCCAGCTGCGCACCGATGCTGTGCAGTTCCACGCCGGCATGGTCCACTTCTTCATGCAGCAAAAAGCAGGAAAGCAGCTTGAAATTCTTGTCCCAATGCCGCATGAGCTTTTGGTAGACGTCCTGCGCGGCTTCCCAGTTTTCCGCGTCCAGCTCGGTCTGGAGTTCTGCCGTCGCTTTTTGCAGATCCGAGACTGCGTCGGAAAGGTACCAGTTTTGGAAAAAGCAGATGCCCGCCAGACCGAGCACCAAGATGGCGATGACGATATTTTTTAACATGGAAGATGCCTCCTTCTTTCTTTTTTTGTGCGGCCCCTGCCCGCGCAGACAATGCTCTGCTGCCCAAAGCAGGAATGCGGCGGGAAGAGATAGGGAATGCCGCGGCCAGGCGGCGCCCAGGGCTGGGCCGGAAGGGCGCTTAGCATGACAGACCGCTGGGCAGGGTAATTTGGCGCGTGCTGCCCTTTTTATCCTGCACAAATACATCGCCCGCCTCGGAAACCGTCAGGATGACGACGTCTTTGAGATTGGAATATCCAAGCGTATGCAGTAATTTCAGCGCCTTCTGTTCATCCAGGTTTAACCGCTTGAGCGTGGGCGGGTTGAAGCTGCCGTCCAGCACGATGGCAGAGCAGAGCGTTCCCTTTTCCGGCACTTCCAGGTCCATATCGCTGGGCGTGACGGGCGCGCTGGAGCCAAAGGGCAAAACGCTCAGCTGGCCGTTGGTCTCCAAAATGGCATAATGGATAGTGGCGATGTTCGTCTGCCCCTTGAGCCGCAGCTGCTCTATCATGTCGCTCATATTGTAGCCGATGCGCTTGATCTCGCCGTACTGCACTTTCCCATTATGGATGAGAATGCTGGGCGAGCCGCAGATAAACGAGCGCAGGCGCCGGCTTTTGAGGCAGAGAAAGGAGAAAAGATAGTAGAGCAAAATCAGCGTTGCCGCGGGCACCAGCCCATAAAACAGCGGAATGCCGGGGTTGTCCATGGGAGTCGAGGCGACTTCCGCGATGATCAGCGTGATGACCAGCTCATAGGGCTGAAGCTGCCCGCTCTGCCGCTGCCCCATGACGCGCATGGCCAGAAATAAAACGATATAGATGATGATGGTTTTAATGATAATATTCAGCATAGGCATAGTTTGAACTGCGCGGCGGAAAGATATGTAAGAAAAGTTTAAATTTTTGTATCCCGCAGGGCGGTTGCATTTTGATATGGTATAATTTACGATAGAAACAGCAGGAGGAAAGAAGATGCCGGAAATTTTGATTATAGAAGATGAACGCCCAATCGCAGAGCTTTTGAAGTATAGCCTGGAGCGGGAGGGATATGCCGTGCGCATGGCGCATACCGGCTCAGACGGCCTTGCGGCGATTGAATCCGCACTTCCGGATTTGATTTTGCTGGATCTCATGCTCCCGGATATGGACGGCCTGGATATTTGCAGGCAGGTTACGCAGCAGCGCAAGGTGCCGATCATCATCGTCTCTGCCAAGAACGATCAGGTGGATAAGATCATCGGTCTGGAATACGGCGCGGATGACTATATCACAAAGCCTTTCGATATCCGCGAGGTGCTGCTGCGGATGCAGTCGGTTTTGCGCCGGGGCGGGGCGGCTTCGCCGGAGCCAGGATCCGAGGATATGCTAAGGCAGGGGGATCTCTGCCTGATTCGCAGCAAGCATGAAGTCAAAAAAGGCGGGATGCGCATCGAGCTGACGCCCAAAGAGTTCGACTTGCTGGCGATTCTGCTGGAAAACAAGGGCAAAGTGCTCTCCAGAGCAGAGCTTTTGGAGAAAGTCTGGGAGTTTGCCTATATCGGCGATACGCGCACGGTGGATATCCATATCCAGCGCCTGCGCAGAAAACTCGGGGCGGATAAGCTCATCGAGACGGTGTTTGGCGTGGGCTATAAGATTCGGGAGGATTAGGCTTTGCGTTCGGGGCTTGTGCGGAGCCTGGTGTTCTGGTATTCCGTCATCGTATTCGCGACGTTTGGCGTGCTGAATTTGGCGGTTTCCGGCATGATCGGATCCAGCAATGAAAAGAATATTGAGGCGGATCTGCGCGGCTTTCAGGAGAGCAGCGAGGTGTTTTTATCCCGCTATGTCCTCAAAAACGGCGTCTGGGGATACCAGGAGGTGGGCGACAGCCTTTGCGCCGTGCTGGGCAGCAACCTGAAGATTTACAGCACAACCGGAGAGCTGCTCTATAACGCGCTTTTCGCAGACGAGCAGGCGCCCGGCGACGATATGGCGTATGCATCGCAGGGCAAAAGCGCCTATACCGTCTATACCTCGGGAAAAGATACCCGCGTGTATTTTTCCTTTCTGGTGGAGGAGTTTGGGATCATCCGCATGGAAGTGGATTATTCCGAGCTCTATCAGAGCGGCAGCTATATCAGCCGCATGGTGCTCTATAGCAGCGCGAGTGTTCTGGTAACGGCGCTGGTTCTGCTGGTGGTCTTTGCGGGAAAAGTCATCGAGCCGGTCAACCGCCTGCGCAACGCAGTGGTAGAGCTGACGGAAGACCCGAGCTCTGCCATGCCGCTGCCCATCCGCCATAAGGATGAGATTGGCGAGCTGACCCGGGAATACAACAAGATGGCGGCCATCATCCGCGAACAGCTTCGGGAGATCACGCTGGAAAAGAGCGCGCTGGAAGAGGCTGTGGCCTACCGCAAGCATTTTTACGACAACGTGACCCATGAGCTGAAAACGCCGCTGACCATCATTTTGGGCTATGCAGAGATGATGGAGGATACGGATTTTTCGGATCTGGAGTTCAGCAAAAAGGGGATTCATCACATCATCAGCGAGAGCAAGCGCCTGCGCGATATGGTAACGGCGCTACTGGATGCGACGCGCGTCGGCGTTTCGGATACCTCGGATTTTGAAATGGTGGATTTGGCCGGGCTGCTGCGGGATACGGCGGCTTCTATGAACCTCAAGGCCGCGCGCCAGCAGAAGGAGATTGTGCTCTCTCTGCCTGAGGAGGAGCAGAGCCTGCGCGTCTGGGGCAGCCGGGAACAGCTGATCCAGATGTTCATCAACCTGATGGATAACGCCATCAAGCATGGCTCGGGCAGCAAAATCTCCGTGTTTTCCCAGCGGCTGGGGGAACACGTGGAAATATCCGTGCAAAACGAAATAGAAAAGCAAATCTCGGAAGAGGAGCTGGCCAGGCTGTTCATCCCCTTTTACCGCCAGCGGGAAGAAGGCGCAGAGCCGGGCTCCGTCGGGCTGGGGCTGGCTATTTGCCGCAAAATTGCAGAGAGCCACGGGGGCAATATTTCGGCGCTGCTGCCGGATGAGGGGCGCATCTGCATTCGGGTGCTGCTGCTCAGTGTGCAGACGGAAGCTCCCGCGGAGGAGTTTTGATGCGGGGTCCATGCCGCAAAAGGAAAGGAGCAAAGGCAGAAATGCTTTTATGGCCTGAAAAACAGAGCCTTGCAGGCAGAGGGAAACGAGGCTTGGCGCTATGGATTGCGGCCTTGCTGATGGTTTCGCTCTGCGGCTGCGGCTATCAAAAAAAAGCGCGGACGGAGATTCTGGAATCCGGCGCGCCCAGCGGGGCGGATTTTTCCGTGCTCAGCGTGACGCAGGTGGAAACTGAAAAAGAGGGGCAGGCGCTGCGGTATGTCGGCCTGTCCGGCCAGAGCATGGTGGCTGTCTGGGGGCGGGAGGAGAGCAAACGCCTTGTGCTTGTGGGCAAGAGCGGCTATCTCAAGCCGTGCACGGAAGAGATGGCGATCATAGCGGATTCCGTCATCTGCCGGGGCGAGCACATTCTCTTTGAGGCAAAAAACGGCGAGAAGCGGGTGGATATCTTCCTGCTGGACCTGGAGGATGAATCTGTGCGCAAAATCGGCTCCTATCTGGCGGATGAGCTGGTGGTTCCTGTTGGGTGGCAGGACGGCGATATCAGCTTTGCCTCGCGCAACATCTCGGGCATTGTGCTCAGCCGCTATGATACCCAAAGCCACACGCTGGAGCGCATGGAGGATATCGATATCTACCGCGGGACTTCTAAAATCGAACAGAATAACGCGACGCTGAGCCGCATGTTTCTGACGGGCAATTATGCCGTCATCCAGCTGGAGATCGGGACGGCTTCGCAAATCGCGGTCGAGGATCTGGAGGATGCCAAAGAGGGCAGTATTTTCAGCGCGGCCGGCTTTTCACCTGCGGCCGCCGGGGGCAGGATCTACTATATCGCCCAGGACGGCGCGCTGATGAGCTGGAAGGCGGATACAAGAGAAGAGAAGAAAATTTGGGATCATGCTTCGTTTTTTGTCGTATCCGCAGACGGAAGCAAGCTGGCGGTGGTAGAGAAAGGCGAGACGGCATATAAGTTATATGTCGTGGATATCAAATCCGGGCAGGCGCTGTATGTGGATATCTATCAGGGAATCCGCAGCGCCTATCTAAGCGAGGATGGCAGCGCTCTGCTCGTGCATTGCCAGGGCGAGCAGACGTCGCAAAAGGGCGGTTTTGGAGGGACGTATACTTTCTATGAACTGGGCAAAGAAGCGCAGTAGGCGCGCCATATGCATGGCACTATGCGTGCTCCTGGGGCTGCTTTGCTGCTGCAAGGCGGAGCAGACGCCCTTTGCCGTCAGCAAAGAGCTGATGGAGCTGCTCTGGGAAGTGGATTATCAAACTTTCTCCTCTGAACCAACCGTCGCGTTTGCAAAAAAACACTTTGAAAGCGGCTATCTGGCGCATTTTCTTGAAAATCCGGATGCACAGACGGGGCTGGAGCAAAACCGGCAGAATCAGCTCAAAAGCCGGCTGGAGAGTGTGCGGGATTTGGGCTCGGAACAGCAGATTTTAGATGGCACGGAATACACCGTCCAGAGCGTTCAGATCAGCGTGTTTCTCGATTCCTTTGCGCCGGAGCACCCGGAGGAGAGCTTTTTTGAGCAGGGCCAGCGCTATTTGCTCAATTATCAGGTCTATTTCGTGCGGCAGGATGGCGCGCTTAGGCTGGCCGGCTTCAGCTTTCAGCCGGAAGGGGAGGCCTATCTGCCTGCGTCTGAAAAAGCGCGGCTGAGCGATGCGGAAAAGCAGGTTGTGCTGGGCATTGCAGAGCAGTATCTGGACGCCCGCTATCAGGTGGAATACGAGAGCTTTTCTGCGGAACAGGTTTTTGATTTTTATGAAGAAAACCTTTCTGCGTCCTTTTTGGAGCGGGACGGCATCACCCTGCAGTCCCTTGCGGCGCAGCAGCAGGAGTTTGCGCAAAACCATGTGAGCATCCGCCTGCTGGATTGCAGCCTGACGGCGGCAGATCAAAAAATGGAATTTTTTGACGGCCAAAACTATGGCTACTACTATCACGTTCGGGCAAGCTATACCTATGAGATTACGGCGGATGCCGAGTACTTTGCAGAAAAGGATCTTGCCTCAACCAAAACCATGCAGGAAACGCTGTATTTTGAGCGGCAGGACAGCGGCGAATTTTGCATGATTGGCGCGGAATACCGCTAAACTTGGAATGCGGAATTTGCGATAAACTGCAAATTAGCGCGAGTTATGTCAGATTGCGAAAATTCATTGAATTTTTCCTGTTTTTATTATAAAATGGGAAAGGAAGGGGAGCACGAAGAAAGGGCTGCTATGAAAAAGGAAATTGAGAAAAAAATTCAACAAGTCAGCGCAGAACTCAGGCAGGAAAAAGATGCACTAGACGCCTTGGCTTTGGAGTGCATCAAGCAGGGGCGCTCACTGGCGGAAGATCAAAATGTGCTTCGGCAAAATGAAAAGGTGGATACGCTCGTCTTAACTGAACTGCGGCTGCGCGAAATGCTGGAAGAGCGGGAGAGCGAGCAGTAGGCAGGAGAGCATAGCATATTTTGCCTGTGAAAATTTTTAAAAACCCAACGTTTTCTGTTGGGTTTTTTTCTTTTGGGATGTATAATGGAAAAGAGAAACGAAGGAGCATTGGCGTGGCAAACTTTTTTGAGAATCTAGGAAATTCCGCAATTCATTTTTCCATCATGGATGTTGTGGATATTTTGCTGGTCGCTGGCATCACATACGGGCTGCTGCGGCTGACGAGCAAAACCCGCGCATCTCAGGTCTTTAAAGGCCTGGCGCTGTTTATCGTGCTGGCATGGATCTGCAAGGCGGTTGGCCTCTCGACGGTCAACTGGCTGCTGTCTTCGTTTATCGATGCCGGTGCGCTGCTTTTGGTTGTCATTTTTCAGCCGGAAATCCGCCGGGCCTTTGAAAAGCTGGGCCGCGGGGGGCTGTTTGAAATGCCGTTTTCCGCGGAGGAGGATGCCTCCCGCCCGCATATCGAGGAGATCGAGCGGGCTGTGCTCAATATGTCTATCCGCAAAATCGGCGCGCTCATGGTTTTTGAGAGAAAGACGGGCATGAAAGACGTCATCGAGAGCGGCAATTTGCTGAACGCGCGCATCTCCAGCCAGCTGATCGAAAATGTTTTCTTCCCCAATTCGCCCATGCACGACGGCGCTATGATCCTGCGCGGGGATAAGATCGTGGCGGCGGGCTGTTTCCTGCCGCTCTCGGATAACAAGCAGATTTCCTCCGAGCTGGGCACGCGGCACCGCGCCGCTCTGGGCATTTCCGAACTTTCGGATGCCTATATTATCATCGTCTCGGAAGAGACGGGCGTCATTTCCATGGCGCATGAGGGGACGATCACGCGCTATCTCGATCGAAAAGCGCTGCACGCCATTTTAGAGGGAATATACGAAAAAGGCCCCGCCAAGAGTAAGCTTTTGCGCAGAAAGGGGGAGAAAAAGCAGTGAAGAAAGACTTTCTAAAGCGCGCCAAAAAGGCGCTGACGACCAACTGGCCGCTGAAATTAGTCGCCCTGCTTTTTGCGGCGGCGCTCTGGGCATATGTCATCTCCTCGGAAAACCCCGTCCGCCCGCTGGAGGTGGAAAATGTCCGCATTTCCTATACGGGCATGGATTCGCTGACGGCGCGGGGGCTGACGGTAGATAAGAGGGATTTGCAGGAGGCTGTGGACGTTACGGTTGCCGCGGGCCAGCAATATCATAAAAATATCACCGCGGATAATATCCGCGTTGTGGCGGATTTATCGGATATCTCCGCAAAGGGGACATATGAGATCAAACTGCAGACCAGCGTGATGACGATCAACGCATCCGTCAAGCGGGTAACAAACACGACTGTTCAGGTTAAAGTTGACGATTTGGTACAGCGCACGATCCCGGTGCGGTGCATTTTGGAGGGCGAGCCGCAGGAGGGTTATTATGTGGGCCAGCCAGTGCTTTCGGAGGAATCCATCGTCATCTCGGGCGCCAGGGATGAGCTGGAGCAGATTGTCGAGGCGGTTTGCCATATTTCCATCGACGGCATCTCGCAGAGCTCTAAAACCAGCCATGTGCTGGAGCTTTTGAGCGCAGGAGGGGAGGCCGCCCCAAGCTATATCGTGGATGGCTCGGTTCCTTCTGTGATTGTGGAGCTCAATGTGCTCTGCAAAAAGACCGTGCCCATCGATCAGCAGACGGTGAAGGACCGCGTGACCAATATCAAAGACGGCTATGAGGCGGTGGGCGTAACGCTCAATCCGGCGGAAGTGGAGATCGTGGGCAGCGAAGAGGCGCTGGCCAAGATTGAGATGATTCAGCTTAGGCCATTCTCGGCCGAAAATGCAGATAAGAGCGTGCTGCTCTCGGCAGAGCTGCAAATCCCGGAAGGTGTGGAAGTGCTGGGCGGCGCAAAAGTGGATGCCTATGTTCAGATTGCCGAGATTCAGGGGCAGCAGCACTTTACGGGCGTCGAAATTGGCGCGGTCAACCTGGGCTCGGGCCTGCGGGCGACGCTGCAAACCAGAAGCGCGGATGTAACCATTTCAGGTGGGCTTTCGGCTGTGCGCGGGCTTACGCGCAAAAATGTTGTGCTGTATGTGGATCTCGTCGGGCTTTCGGAGGGGAGCTATGTGCTGCCCGTCCGGGCGGAGGAGATTGCCGGTGTGGATGCTTCGGGCGTCTCGGTGGGCGTAGGCAGCATTACGGTTACTATCCGGCGCAGGTAGGCAAAGAGAAAAGAAAAGGCGCGTTTGGGCTTCCGGCCAGGCCGGAACAGAGCCAGCAAAATGGCCCTAAAAGCTCGGCGCGCCTTTTGTGAATTTGCGGCCTATATCCAAGGCCGAAAGGAAAAGATTGATGCAGTTTTTATTACACGAGATTTCCCGCCCCATCCAGCAGAGCGAGGATGCGCTGCCCGTTTTGGCGGCGAAAAAGCTGGGCGTCGCCCCCGGCCAGATTTTAGAGTGCGAAATTGTGCGCAAATCCATCGATGCCAGAAGCCGGCGGGACTTATGCTTCAAATACAGCCTGTTGGTGCGCCTGCCGCAAAAGGCGGGCGAAAAGCTGGAGCAAAAAGGACTGCGGGCATATGCCCCCCAGGAGCCGGCACCGCTGGAGCTGGGGGAAGCGTGCCTGGCCGGAAGGGCAGTTGTGATAGGCGCAGGGCCCTGCGGGCTTTTTGCGGCGCTGCTTCTGGCGCAGCACGGCTTTCGGCCGCTGGTGCTCGAGCGCGGCGCCAAGATGGCCCAGCGGGAGGCGGATGTGCAGGCACTGCGGGAAAAAGGCGAGCTCAATCCCGAGAGCAATATCTGCTTTGGCGAGGGCGGCGCCGGCACTTTTTCGGATGGCAAGCTGACCACGCGCATCAAGGATCGGCGGGTGCAGAGCGTGCTGGGCGCATTTGTGCGCCACGGCGCGCCCGAACAGATCCGCTATGAGGCGCTGCCGCATCTGGGCACAGAGCATATCCGCAGTGCAGTCGTGGGTCTGCGGGAAGAGATTTTGTCGCTGGGCGGGGAGTTCGAATACGGCGCACGCTTTTGCGATTTTGAGCAGAAGAACGGTATGCTTTCCGTGGTTTATTACGAGAAAGGCGGCGCGAAAATAAAAGTCGAAACGGGAGCGGCGGTTCTGGCCATTGGCCACAGCGCCCGGGATACCTTCGAGATGCTGGTGAGCAAAGGAGTTGCCCTTCAGCCCAAAGCCTTTGCCATGGGCGTGCGGGCAGAGCACAGGCAGCAATTCATCGATGAGCGGCAATACGGCAAATACGCGGGCCACCCAGAGCTGGGCGCGGCAACGTATAAGCTGACGGCACAGCACGGAGGGCGGGGCGTTTATAGCTTCTGCATGTGCCCGGGCGGCGAAGTGGTCTGCTCGGCGACCGAGCCGGGCGGCACGGCAGTCAACGGCATGAGCTACTATGCCAGAGACTTGCAGAATGCCAACAGCGCGCTGGTGGTCTCGGTTTTCCCGGAGGATATGCCGGCCGGGCCGCTGGGCGGCGTACAGCTGCAGCGGCAAATCGAGCAGGCGGCCTACCGGGCGGCAAAGGGCTATGGAGCGGTTGCCCAGCGGTATGCGGATTTTGTGCGAGGAATGCCCAGCCGCAGTGCCGGGGCGATTGCGAGCTCCTACCGGCCGTATACCGTCTGCGGGGAAATCCGGGATTTCCTTCCCGGCTTTTTGGCGGAAGCCCTGGCCGGGGCGGCGCAGCAGTTTGAGCGGAAAATTCCGGGGTTCTTGCAGGAGGGGCTGCTGCTGGGCGCGGAAACCAGGACTTCCTGCCCGGTGCGCATTCTGCGCGGTGAGAATTTCTGCGCAAACCCGGACGGGCTCTATCCTGCCGGGGAGGGCGCGGGCTATGCCGGGGGCATCATGTCTTCGGCGGTAGACGGCCTCAAGGCGGCGGAAGCAGTGATCCGGAGGTTCCGCCCATGAAGCGGGTCGCAGTCGATTTGGAAAAATGCACGCGCTGCGGGGCGTGCGTGCGGCGCTGTCCTTTTGGGGCGCTGCGCATGGGGCAGGAAGGGCTGCTCCACGCGCCTGGGAAATGCGTGGGGGAGTGCGGGATTTGCAGGCTGGTTTGCCCGGAAGATGCGATCACATATGCCGAGGTTTCCTGCGGCGGATGCCAGGGCGGGAGCTGCGGCAAGTGCGGCAGGAAGGGCAGCTGCCAGGGATGCAAGGCCTGCGGCGGCAAATAGACGGGCACAGAGAAAAAGCTGGAAAGGCGGAGAAGAGATGCAATTTGCGAAATATACGGTGTTGGCAGGAAACTACGGCAGCGGGAAAACTGAGATTTCCCTGAATCTGGCGGTGCGGGCGGCAAAGGAAGGCAAGCGCACCATGCTGGTGGATCTGGATATCGTCAACCCGTTTTTCCGCTCCTCCGAGCATGAGGAGTATTTGAAAAGCCTGGGCATTTTGGTGGTCAAGCCCAATTTTGCCAATACGACGGTGGACATCCCATCGCTGCCAGCGGAGATCTATTCGGCCTTTGACCGGCCATTGGATGCGGTGATTTTCGACGTGGGCGGCGACCCGGTGGGCGCGTCGGCTTTGGGCATTTTGCAGGATAAATTCCGGCAGAACATGGCGCAGACCGAGTTCTTATATGTGGTAAACGGCGCGCGGCCGCTTCAGGAGACGCCGGAGGCTGTGCTGGAGATGATGCGGCAGATCGAGCGCAACAGCCGGCTTCGCGTATCGGCGTTCATCAATAACACCAACCTCGCCCGGCAGACGGACTTGGCGACCATCGGGCGGGGAGAGGAGCTGGTGGCGGCGCTCTGCGCCCAAACTGGCCTGCCCAAAAAGTGCACGGCGATTTTGGAGGAGCTTGCAGAGAAGGTGCAGATAGAAGGGGAAATTTTGCCGCTGCATCTGTATATGCGCCCGGCCTGGCTGGACGAGAACGGGCAATAAGGCGGCGTTAACAAAAATTGCTTTTGTAAAAAGAATTGTATATTTTGGCGAAACGTGCTATTCTTTAAAATAATCCATTTTTATTTTGGCAAGGGGGTAAGGATATGGCAAAGCTGACCATCCGGGAAGATATCTGCAAAGGCTGCGGCCTGTGCATCGAGGTATGCCCTAAGAAGATTTTGGCTCTGCATAAGGAAAAAATCAATATGAAGGGGTATCATCCCATTACGCTGACAGACGAGGCGGCATGCATCGGCTGCGCTTCCTGCGCGCGCATGTGCCCGGACTGCGTATTTACGGTTGAAAAATAATTTGCGGGTTGGAAAAACCGCGGAAAGGTTTATAAACTATGGCAAAAAAACTCATGAAAGGCAATGAAGCCATTGCAGAAGCGGCAATCGCCGCCGGCTGCCGGCACTTCTTCGGGTATCCCATCACGCCTTCGACGCAGATCCCCGAATATATGAGCAAGCGCATGCCGCAGGTTGGCGGGTGCTTTTTGCAGGCGGAAAGCGAAATTGCGGCGATCAATATGGTCTATGGCGCGGCGGGCGCCGGCGCGAGAGCCATGACGGCCTCCTCCAGCCCGGGCGTCAGCCTCAAGCAGGAAGGCATCAGCTATATCGCATGCGCCGAGCTGCCCTGCGTGATCGTCAATATCGTGCGCTCGGGCCCGGGCCTTGGCGGCATCCAGGCTTCCCAGGGCGATTACTTCCAGGCCACCAAGGGCGGCGGCCACGGGGATTACCGCATGGTCGTTCTGGCGCCTTCCTCGGTTCAGGAAGCGGCGGATATGGTCATGGATGGCTTCGATATTGCGGATCAGTACCGCATTCCCGTCATGGTTCTGGGCGACGGCATGATCGGCCAGATGATGGAGCCTGTGGAATTTAAGGCGAGGACAGGCCGCCAGCTCCCGGAGAAGACCTGGGCGGCGACTGGCTGGGATGGCAAGAGCAGAGACCGGGCCATCATCAACTCCCTCTATATCGAGCCGGAAGTGATGAAAACCGTGCAGGAGCGCCTGGCAGAGCGCTATGCCCAGATTGCGAAAAATGAGACGCAAGTCGAAGAATACAGAATGGAAGACGCGGAATACTGCATCGCCGCCTACGGCACGACGGCCCGCATCGCCAAGAGCATGATCGGAAAAGCGCGGGATATGGGCATCAAAGTCGGCCTGATCCGCCCCAAGACGGTCTGGCCTTTCCCCTCGGAAGCTTATGCCAAGGCCGCAGACAAAGTCAAGGCGTTTTTGGGCTTCGAGATGAGCATGGGCCAGATGGTGGAAGACGTCCGCCTGGCTGTCGCGGGCAAGAAACCGGTCTATTTCCACGGGACGCTGGGCGGCTTTGTCCCCACGCCTGCTGAAATGCTGGAAGAGCTTTTGAAAGTCAAGGAGGCGAGCAAATAATGGCAACAGTATTTGAAAAGACGAAAATGCTGACAGATGCGCCGCTGCACTATTGCCCGGGCTGCACGCACGGCATCGTGCACCGCCTGGTTGCGGAGTGCATCGAGGAACTGGGCATGGAGAAAGAGGCCATTGGCGTCGCCCCGGTCGGATGCTCGGTTTACGCATATAACTATTTCAACTGCGATATGATGGAAGCGGCGCATGGCCGCGCGCCGGCCGTGGCCACGGGCATCAAGCGCGTGCACCCGGATAAGCTGGTCTTCACCTATCAGGGCGACGGCGATTTGGCCTCCATCGGCGCGGCAGAGATCATCAGCGCGGCAGGTCGCGGTGAGAAGATCACCACGATCTTCATCAACAACGCCATTTACGGCATGACGGGAGGCCAGATGGCTCCCACGACGCTGGTTGGCCAGGTTACGACGACTTCGCCCTACGGCCGCCAGAAGGAGCACTGCGGCGAGCCGCTGCGCATGAGCGAGATGCTGGCGACCATCAACGGCGCGGCATATATCGAGCGCGTTTCCCTGCATGATGTTCCAAATATCGTCAAGGCGAAGAAGGCCATCAAAAAGGCGTTTCAGTGCCAGATCGAGGGCAAAGGCTTCGCTCTGGTTGAAGTCCTCTCCACCTGCCCGACCAACTGGGGCATGACGCCCGTCGCGGCGCAGAAATGGCTGGTGGAAAATATGATTCCGTATTATCCGCTCGGGGTCAAAAAGGAGGTAGAGTAGTATGACGCATCAGATCATCAGCGCTGGCTTTGGCGGCCAGGGTGTGCTGCTGCTGGGCCAGCTTGTGGCCTATGCGGGCATGGCGGAAGGAAAGAATATCTCCTGGCTCCCTTCCTATGGGCCGGAAATGCGCGGCGGCACGGCAAACTGCTGTGTTGTCGTCTCGGATGAAGAGGTGGGCAGCCCGGTTGTCGTGGAGGCGGACAGCGTGATTGTCATGAACCGGCCTTCTCTGGAGAAATACGAGAAGAACGTCGCGCCGGGCGGCAAGCTCTTTATCAACAGTTCCTTGGTCAAGGACGAGCCGACCCGCACGGATATTGAGGTTTACCGCGTGCCGGCCAGCGAGATTGCCGATGAGCTGGGCAACAGCCGCGTGGCAAATATCGTCATGCTGGGGGCCATGCTGGAAAAGACGGGCGTCGTCAGCCCGAAAACTGCCATCGAGTGCTTGGCCGCTTCCTTCGGTGAGCGCAAAGCGCATTTGATTCCCTTAAATGAGCAGGCGATTCAGAAAGGCGCAGAGGCGGTAAGATAGCCGAGCTGTGAGCTGTGTGGGGAAAGTGAGTTGCGCAAGGCGCATTTGATTCCCCTGAACGAGCAGGCAATCCAGAAGGGTGCAGAGGCGGTTAGCCCCATATGGGTGCCAAGAGTGCCAAATAAAAAAGAGCTTTGCATTGCAGTGCAGAGCTCTTTTTTGCGTTCAGCAACTGCCGCAAAAGGAAGTAAGCGCAGACAGAGGGAGATAGAAAGTTTTCCAAATATTTTCAGGATGTTTGTAAAGCATGGATTGAGATCTGCCCAGGGGCATCGTATAATAGAACTCCAAGGAGGGCAGGGCAATGATTTTGCAGACAGAGCGCCTGTGTTTGCGCAAATGGCAGCAGGAGGATTTTGCGGATTTGGCCGAGATGCTGCAAGATCCGCAGGTGATGTATGCCTATGAGCATGGTTTTTCAGATGCGGATGTGCAGGAATGGATGGAGCGGCAATGGAGGCGCTATCGTGAACATGGTTTTGGGCTTTGGGCAGTGGTGGAAAAGCAGAGCGGGGACATTGTCGGCCAGGCCGGGCTGACGATACAGCACTGTGAGGGTCAGGATATTCTGGAAATCGGCTACCACCTGAAGAGAAAACACTGGAAAAAGGGCTATGCGGCAGAAGCGGCAAAAGGCTGTATGCAGTATGCCTTTGAGGTTTTGGGCGCGCCGGCTGTTTACAGCGTGATCAAGAGCGACAACCTGGCTTCGCAGAAAGTAGCCGAGCGCATGGGCATGAAAAAACAGAAGGAATTTTGGGCAACCTATTATGCAGGCCCCATGCTGCATTTTCTCTACGGCAGGGAAAAGCCGAATAAGCAAAAGGAGGAAGCACAATGATTCGCGTTTATGGGATGGAAATTTGCCCGGATTGCCTGGAGGCAAAGGAACAGCTGCTGCTCGCGGGCATCGACTTTGAATTTTTGGATTTTGCAGATTCCACGGCAAATCTCAAGGAGTTTTTGAAGCTGAGGGAAGCAAACCCGCTGTTTGATGAGGCGCGGCGGCAGGGGAATATTGGCATTCCCTGCTTTGTACTGCCGTCTGGCGAGGCGACGCTTCAGATCTCGGATGTTTTGCAGGCATAGCAAGCGCGGGGAAAAAGGGCGGCGCGAGAAGCAATTTTGCAATCAAAAGAGCGGGCAGAAAACCAGAAATTCTGCCCGCTCTTTTTTGTTTGCGCTAAATTTTATGGAAAGTCGGCTTTCTGTCCTGAAATGTGCAGACATAGCGGAAGCCCATTTCCTTCAGCGCCTCGGTTCCCTCCAAAATGCGCCAGCTCACTTCTCCCGGCCGGTGCCCATCCGAGCCGGTAGTGATGATCTCGCCGCCCAGCTCCAGATAGCGCTTCAAAATGCCCCGGGTGGGCGTGCCGATATCCCCGGTAACCTTTGCGGCGCTGGTGTTGAGCTCCAGCCCCTTGCCATTGTGAATGATGGTTTTCAAAATGGCGTCGAACAGATCCGGGAAAAGCTCGTATTCAAAGGGGAGCTTTTGGAAATTGCCGCAGTATTTGCAGCAATAGCCGATATGGCCGACGATATCGTAGTTCGTGAAATGGCTCAGCGTTTTGAGCATGGCCTGCAGATAGCGCTCATAGGCCTCGTGCACGGTTTTATCCCGGTAAAAATCCGGCAGATAGAGATCGACGCCGTCTACAAAATGCTGCGAGGCGATGACGAAATCGAATGCATGATGGGACAGGAATTTTTCATAGATCGGGATGGCATCGTAGTTCACGCTGAGCTCGATGCCTTTTCTGACGGGGATGGGAGAGCCTTTTTTGACGAACTTTTCCCACTCGCAGTCATAGCGATCCATATCGATGCTGCAAAAATCGCCGTTGCCTTCGTCGTGATCCGTTACGGCGATTTCCTCCATTCCCATGGCCTGCGCCTGGGCGGCGATGTTTTCAAAACTCTGCCCCGGATCTGCATCCGGAGAGAGGAAAGAGTGCAAATGGTAATCGAACATATGCTTCCTCCAATCGTAATTTCCGCGGTTATTTTACCATGAACGGCCGGCTCAGGGAAGAGTATGAGGCAAAGTTTTCGCAAAATTCACAGGTTTTTTCCCGGAATCTTCCAGGGACAAATTGAAGACAGGCTCATTTTAGTGTATAATTGCAAATTATAATAGTATGAAGAATGGATATGCTAGATGAAGAAAGAAAAGCTCGTTTATCTCGCGCAAAGCGGAATTATCGCCGCGGTATATGCCGCGCTGACCTTGCTCTTTTATCCCCTCTCTTTTGGCCTTTCCCAGCTGCGGGTGAGCGAGGGGCTCTGTGTTCTGCCGTATTTTACGCCGGCGGCGGTGCCCGGGCTGTTTCTCGGCTGCGTGATCGCCAATATTTTCGGCGGCTTTGGACTTTTGGATATTGTCTGCGGCAGCCTGGCGACGCTGCTCGCGGCCTATGGGGCGTATAAAATCAAAAATAATTATCTCGCGCCGCTGCCCGCTGTTCTGGCAAATGCTGTCATCGTGGGCGCGGAGCTGGCATATCTAATGAATGTGCCGTTTTGGCAGGCAGCGCTGGGCGTTGGGGCAGGGCAGGCAGTCTCCTGCTATGTGATCGGGATGCCCCTGCTGTTTGCGCTGGAGAAATTGCAGCGGAAATGGAATCTGTTTGGAACAATTAGGAGGAACTGAGTATGAAAATCTGTGTTTACGGAGCTTCCAGCACGCAGCTGGATCCCAAATATATCGATGCGACTTATCAGCTGGGCCAGGAGCTGGCAAAACGCGGGCATGGCCTGGTTTACGGCGGCGGTGCGCAGGGCGTCATGGGGGCGACAGCCCGGGGCGTGCGCGAACAGGGCGGCGAGGTCGTTGGCGTAACCCCTGAGTTTTTCAATGTGGACGGCGTTGTCTTTCAGGATTGCACCGAGCTGATTTTTACCAAAACCATGCGGGAACGCAAGCAGACCATGGAGGATCGGGCGGATGCGTTTATCGTGGCTCCGGGCGGCTTTGGGACGTATGAGGAGTTTTTTGAGATTCTCACGCTCAAGCAGCTGGAGCGCCATAACAAGGCCATCGCCATCTATAACGTGGATGGCTGCTATGATATGCTCTTTGATTTCATCGCCCGGGCGATGAGCGAGAACTTCATCAAGGAGGCCTGCAAAAAGCTCTACCGGATTTTTGATAACCGGGATGAGATGCTGGACTATATCGAAAACTATCAGCCTGAGAGAATCGGCATCAAAAAGCTGCGGGATGTCGACGAGAGCTATACATACGATAACTACAAGGCGAAATAGCCAAAGATAGGAAAGAGCCCGGGCGGGGCGGCGCTGCTTTTGCCCCGGGCGCGGGTTTATTCGCAAAACGACGAAAGAGGAGAGAAAAATGAGAGCGATTATTTCAGTATTTGGGAAAGACAGACCCGGCATCATCGCCGGCTTATCGGCCGTGCTCTACCGCCATGGCGCCAATATTTTGGATATCAGCCAGACGGTTATGCAGGGAGCGATTTTTACGATGGTCATGCTCATTGAGGTCAGCGAGGGGGATTCCTTCTCCGGCCTGAAGGCGGATTTGGAGGAGGCCGCAGAGAGCCTTGGCATGGAACTGCACCTCCAACGGGAAGAGATTTTCGATTCCATGCACCGCATCTAGGGGGAAGGCCATGATCAATACCAGAGATATTTTAAGCACCATCGAGATGATCCGGCATCAGTGCCTGGATATCCGCACGATCACCATGGGCATCTCGCTCAAAGACTGCATGAGCGAGGATATGAACCGGGCTATCTGCAACATCAAGGGAAAAATTCTGCGCAAAGCCGAAAAACTCGTCAAAACAGGCGAGGAGATCGAGGCGGAATTCGGCATTCCCATCGTCAATAAGCGCATCTCGGTTACGCCCATCTCCATCATCGGCGAGCCCACGGGCACGGCAGACTATGCGCCGTTTGCCGTGGCGCTGGATGAGGCGGGCAAAGAGGTCGGCGTGGATTTTATCGGCGGCTTTTCGGCTCTTGTGCATAAGGGGATGACGCCGGGCGAGCGCAATTTCATCCGCTCCATCCCGGAGGCGCTTGCAAGCACGGATATTGTTTGCAGCAGCGTCAATGTCGGGACAACCCGGGCAGGCATCAATATGGATGCCGTGGCGCTGATGGGGGAGGTCGTCAAGCAGACGGCCGAGCGCACGGCGGATCAAGGCGGCTTGGGCGCGGCAAAGCTGGTCGTGTTCTGCAATGCCGTAGAGGATAACCCGTTTATGGCCGGGGCGTTTCACGGCATCGGAGAGGGCGACTGCGTCATCAACGTGGGCGTCAGCGGGCCGGGGGTGGTCTATGCCGCGATTGCGGACATGAAGGGCGCAAACCTCGGCGAAATCGCCGAGCAAATCAAAAAGACTGCATTTCACATTACGCGCATGGGCGAGCTGGTGGCCCGGGAGGCCTCCCGCAGGCTGGGTGCAGAGTTTGGCATTGTGGATCTCTCCCTGGCGCCTACGCCTGCTCAGGGCGACAGCGTCGCCCGGATTTTAGAGGCCATGGGGCTGGAGACCTGTGGCGGATGCGGCACGACGGCCGCGCTGGCGCTGCTCAACGACGCCGTCAAAAAAGGCGGCGTCATGGCCAGCTCGAACGTCGGCGGGCTTTCCGGGGCGTTTATCCCGGTCAGTGAGGATGAGGGCATGATCGCCGCGGCCAGAAGCGGTGTTCTGCGGCTGGAAAAGCTGGAAGCCATGACCTGCGTCTGTTCGGTGGGGCTGGATATGATCGCCGTCCCGGGGGATACCACAGCCGAGACGCTTTCGGCCATCATTGCGGACGAGGCGGCCATTGGCATGGTCAACAATAAGACCACGGCTGTGCGCATCATCCCCGTGCCGGGCGGCAAAGTGGGCGATGAAGTCAGCTTTGGCGGCCTGCTGGGCACGGCGCCCATCATGCCTTGCAGCAAAGTTTCGGCCAGCGAATTCATTCACCGCGGCGGCCGGATTCCCGCGCCCATTCATTCCCAGAAAAACTAGACGGCCGGGGAGCGCCGCAGGGCCTGCCCGCCGGAAAGGATAAGAGATGAAAACAAGAAGCGAAATTCCAGAGCAATTCAAATGGAAGCTGGAGGATATTTATCAGAGCGAAGCGCAGTGGGAAGCGGAATACCGCGAGCTGGAGGGTATGCTTCCGGCGCTGGAGGCGCGCAGGCAGAATATCGCGCAGTCGGCAGAGGAGCTGAAGGCAGGGCTGGACGAGATGTACCGCGCCATGCTGCTGCTCGAGCGGCTGTATGTCTATGCCCGGATGCGCCGGGATGAGGATAACGCCAATTCCTATTACCAGGGTCTGGCCGACCGCGCCCAGGGCCTGAACGTGAGGCTCTCTGCGGCGATTTCCTATCTGAACCCACTGTTGCTCTCTTTGCCGGAAGGCGTTTTAGAAGGGTATGCGGCTCAGCCGGAATTGGCGGACTACCGCTTCATGCTGGAAGATCTGCTGCGCAGCAAGGCGCACGTGCTGGAAGAGGGCGAGGAGCGCCTGCTTTCCATGGCCGGGGACTTTTCGGACGGTGCCCAGGGCATTTACACCATGCTCAACAACGCAGATCTCTCCTTTGGCAGCGTGGAGCACGGCGGCCAGACGCGCCAGCTGACCCACGCGACCTATATTGGCCTCATGCAGAGCGAAGATCGGGTGCTCAGGGAAAAGGTATTCCACCAGTTTTATCAGAGCTTCCAGAGCCATATCAATACCATCGCCGCCACATACGGCACCAGCGTGAAGAAAGACGTGTTCTATGCCAAGGCGCGCAGGTACCAAAGTGCGCTGGATGCCGCGCTCTCCTCGGATAATGTTCCGGAATCGGTTTACCGGGATTTGATTGAGACGGTTCACGCGCATTTGCCGACGATGTACCGCTATGTCGCCCTGCGCAGGAAAATTTTGGGTGTGGATCAGCTGGAAATGTATGATATCTATGCGCCGCTGGTCTCGCAGGTGGATGCCAAATATACCTATGAGCAGGCCAAGGAGCTGGTGCTGGAAGGGCTCTCGGTTTTGGGCGGGGAGTATGGCGCGCATCTCAGAGAGGCGTTTGCGTCCAGATGGATCGATGTGTTTGAAAATAAAGGCAAAACCTCGGGCGCGTATTCCTGGGGCGCATACGGGACGCATCCCTATGTGCTGCTCAACCACCGGGACGACCTGGACAGCGTTTTCACCATCGCGCACGAGCTGGGCCACGCCATGCACTCCTTCTATTCAGATGCCGCCCAGCCCTATCCCACGGCGGGCTATGCCATCTTTGTGGCGGAAGTGGCCTCGACGGTCAACGAAATTCTGCTGACCAAGCACCTGCTGCGCACGGTGCAGGATGCCAAGCTCAAAAAATATATTCTCAACCACTATATCGATCAGTTCCGCACCACGGTTCTGCGGCAGACGATGTTTGCGGAGTTCGAGATGCTGGCGCACGAGATGGCCGAGAAGGGCGAGCCGCTGACTGTGCAGTCTCTCTGCGAGACCTACGGCAGGCTCAACGCGCTCTATCACGGGCCGGATATGGGCGCAGACGATACCATCTCCTATGAATGGGCGCGCATCCCGCATTTCTACAACGCGTTCTATGTCTATAAATACGCCACGGGCTTTTCCTGCGCCTGCGCCATCGTCCATAAGCTGGAAGAAGAGCCGGGAATGCTGGAAAAATACAAGGCGTTCCTCTCGGGCGGCGGAAGCGATTATCCCATGGAGCTTTTGCGCAAGGCCGGCATCGAGGTCGGCGAGGCAGTGGAAATCTGCATGAAGGAATTTGCGCAGGCTTTAGAGGAATTTGAAGCTTTAGCGTGAATATTAAAGAAGAGGGGCAGCGCCCCTGTTCCGGCAAAAAACAGCGCCCTAGGCGCAGAGTTTGATAAAAGTGAGGCGAGAGGATATGAAACTTAGTTTTTCCACGCTCGGCTGCCCCAAGCTGAGCTTCCGGGATGTGCTTTCCATTGCGAAAGACCTGGGCTACGACGGCATCGAGCTGCGCGGCATCATGCAGACCATCGATGCGCCGGATTTGAAGGAGTTTTCCCAGGAGAACTGCCAGCAGACCATGGAACGGCTGAACAAGCTGGGCCTGGAAATCCCGATTCTGACTTCCGCCTGCAAACTGCACCGGGAGGAGAAATGGGAGGCGACGCTGGCGCTGGCAAAGCGCTATGTGGATACTGCGGCTAGAATCGGCACGAAATACGTCCGCGTGCTGGGGGACAGCTATCCCGCGCCGGGCGGGCATGTCAGCGATGCGGTCGTTTTAGAGCATCTGGGGCAGATTGCGGATTATGCCGCTGGGCAGGGCATAACGGTTCTCATCGAGACCAACGGCGTTTATGCGGATACCGCGCGGCTGGCGCAGCTGATCGCAGACGCCGGCAGGGAAAATATCGGGGTCATTTGGGATATCAACCACCCGGCTCAGTTCTTCGGGGAGACGCCCGAGCAGACCTATGCCAATATTGGCAGTCTGGTGCGCCATGTGCATGTGAAAGATTCGGTGAAAGCGTTCGAGAAGTTCGATAAAGTGCAGTATCACATGATCGGGCATGGAGACGTCCCGGTAAAGCAGGCCATCGATCTGCTGCTGGAAAAAGGCTATGAGGGCTATTTCTCGCTGGAATGGGTCAAGCGCTGGGATTTCACGCTGGAAGAGCCGGGCATCGTGTTTGCACACTATGCCAACTACATGCGCAAGCTGGAAAAATAGAGCAAAAAAGAGCACCCGCAAGGGTGCTCTTTTTTATGCTAAGCTTTAGAGCGCGAAAAGCGTTGCGCCGGCAGAGGGCGAAGAGATATAATAACTTATACGATAGTTCGGCCGGCCATGCGCCGCCGTAGAAGGAGAGAGCATTGGAGTTTCCCGTTGCACTGCAAAGTGCCATTCAGCAGTTGGCCGCCAAATACCCGATGGCGCAATTAAAAAATGCGGCGGAAGAGATCAGCCGGCGCTACCGCCAGGAGACCGGGCAGGGCAAGCGCCTGCTGAGCCAGGATTTAGAGGCGGCGGCCTATGCAATGGCCCGTATGCCGGCGACTTTTGGCGCGGTTGCTTCGGCGCTGGGATATGCCCTGGAGGCCGCAGACTTTGCGCCAAAAACGCTGCTGGATGCCGGCGCCGGGACGGGCGCGGCCTGCTGGGCGGCGGATGCGCTGCTGCCTTTGCAGCGGGTTATCTGCCTGGAACGGGAAGAAGCCATGCGCCGGCTGGGGCAGGAACTGATGCGCGAAGGCTCGGAGGCGTTGCAGGGATCAGAGTGGCAGGCGGCGGATCTGACGGCCGTTGCGCCATTGCCAAGGGCAGAACTCGTGGTGGCCTCCTATGTTTTGGGAGAGCTTTCGCCCGCGGCGCGCATTGCGGCTCTGCAAAAGCTTTGGGAGGCGGCAGAGGGAATGCTGCTGATTATCGAGCCGGGAACGCCAGCCGCCTTTGCGCAGATAGAGCAAGCACGGCAGATTTTGGTAGGGCAGGGAGCGCATATTGCCGCGCCCTGCCCGCACGAGCAGCCCTGCCGGCTGACTGGGCAGGATTGGTGCCATTTTGCCTGCCGCGTGCCCAGAAGCCGCCTGCATAAGCAGCTCAAAGGCGGGGAAGCGCCGTATGAAGATGAAAAATTTTCCTATTTGGCGCTGGCAAGATTTGAGGTTTGTCATAATAAATCGCGCATTTTGCGCCACCCGCAGGTTGCCAAAGGGCAGATCGGCCTAATGCTTTGCGGCGCGCAGGAAAATAAAAGCGTTCTGGTAAAAAAGAAGGATGGCGCGCTTTTTAAAGCCGCGCGCAAGGCAAAGTGCGGGGATGCCATCGAGCTTTGAAGAAGAAAAGCCAGCCTAAGCTCATGGCCATGTTAAGCAAAAAAAAGAGAAAGCAAAAAACGGCGTTTGCGCCGTTTTTTAGCATCAGTTGCATTGCTCCTGTTCTTTTTGGATAGACTTTTAAAATACTCTGCGTTCGTAGGTCTCGCAGACGGATAGCGTGCCGTCGGTATCTTCCGGCGATTCGATGGTAATGCGGCTTGCGGCGCAGAAATTGCTCTGGTTATAGATGCAGTCTCGGGCGTTGCAGGAGATAAAATCCGAATGCGCAGGGGTATTTTCCTCGGAAAGCCCTTGTTCTTCTGCCCGAACAATGCCGGCATAGCTCGTAACTGCGTTTGCGCAGGGCAAATTGCCGCAGGCCATGGCCCGCAGGCTGCCCGGCTTTGCGAACGAATCGCAAAACGCGACGGCCCCATAGTTATTCTGGAATTTATCTACCCGCACCATGCCGCTCTCGCACTGGCCGTCTGTGTTATGCACACACTCTGTGGCCTCGCAGGTAATTTTGCTGATCAAAATAGTGTCGCCTCCTTCTTTTGAAAATTTGAGCACATGCTGTCGCTTTTGTTTGCCACATTATCGAAGCTTTTCGGCGCACACGGCGCAACTTTTATCGTCCTCAGCTGGCAGAAATGATCTGGCGAATTATGAATGCAGCTTTCAATCTGGCAGCGAATTACTTGGTCTTTCATAAGCAAATCCTCCTATCAACATGTTTTCAAATTTAGGTTGTGCGCCAGAAAAAATTTTAAACTTGCAATTTCTTCAAACATGCGCCGGGCTGGTCATGGAAAATACTTGATTTTATGGAAAATAATGAAAATAAAAAAGGAGCCGCTTGAAAATGTTTCCAGCGGCTCTTTTGTTCTAAAGTGATTTTTTACTTGACGACGATATTGACGATTTTTCCCGGGACGATGATGGTTTTGACCACTTGCTTGCCCTCGAAATAGGAGGCGAAGTGCTCCCTCACATATGCCTCCAGCTCCTCTTTGCCAAAGCTGGTGGGCACGCTGAAGCGCTCGCGCACTTTGCCGTTGATCTGCAAGGGGTATTCGATCTCCTCTTTTTGCAGCGCGCTCTCATCGAAGGTCGGGAAGGGCTGGTTGAAGATGCTGTAAGCGCCGCCCATTCTCTCCCAAAGCTCCTCGGAAAAGTGCGGCGCAAAGGGCGCCAGCAGCAGGAGCAGGTTTTTGCAGACGCTTCTGGCGTATTCGCCGTCTGCCTGGCCGTCCATATAGCGGTACATGGCGTTGGTCAGCTCCATAAGTCGGGCAATGGCGGTATTGAAGGAGAAGGCCTCGATATCTGCGCTGACGCTCTTAATTGTGCCGTGCAGAACGAAATCCACATCCTTTTCTTCTTTGCCTTTTTCCTTTTTGCCCTCTGCGGCGATGGCGCGGTCTACCAGGCGCTCGACGCGCTCCAGATATTTATGCACAGACTTGATGCCGCCGTCGCTCCAGGGGCCGCCCTCGATATACGAGAAACCAAAGCCCAGATACATGCGGAAAGCATCCGAACCGAATTTGTTGACGTAATCATCCGGCGAGATGACATTGCCGCGGGATTTGCTCATCTTTTCGCCGTCCGGCCCCAGAATAGTTCCCTGGTGCACCAGAGAGGCGAAAGGCTCGTCGAAATTCAGATAGCCCATATCCCGGAACGCTTTGGTGAAGAAGCGGGCATAGAGCAGATGCATGCAGGCATGTTCTGCGCCGCCGATGTATTTATCTACGGGCAGCAGTTCGTTGATGATGGCGGGGTTCCAGGCCATTTCGTCATCCTTATTGTCCGGATAGCGCAGATAGTACCAGGAGGAGCAGACAAAGGTATCCATGGTATCCGCATCCCGCCGGGCGGGCGCGCCGCATTTGGGGCAGGTTACATTCATGAATCCCTCATGCTTTGCCAGAGGGGAAGTGCCGTCCGGCGTGAAATCCACATCGTAGGGCAGACGGACGGGCAGATCTTCTTCGGGCACGGGCACATCGCCGCAGTGCGGGCAGTGGATGATCGGGATGGGAGCGCCCCAATAGCGCTGGCGGGAGATGAGCCAGTCCCGGAGGCGGTAGTTGACCTTGGGGCCGCCTTTTCCCTGGGCCTTGAGGTTTTCCAGCATGGTTTTGCGCGCCTCTTCCACGCCCATGCCGTCCAGGTTTTCGCTGTTCACCAGCACGCCGTAGCCCGTATAGGGGAGGGAATCGTCTTCTCCTTCCTCTTTAGCCTTGATAACGCGCTCGATGGGCAGGTTATATTTGGTTGCAAAGGCGAAGTCTCTCTCGTCGTGCGCAGGAACAGCCATGACCACGCCCGTTCCATAGCTGGCCAGCACATAATCCGCCGCCCAGATGGGAACCTTGCGGCCGTTGACCGGGTTGATGGCGTAAGCGCCGGTAAAGACGCCCGTCTTTTCCCGGGTTGTGGAGAGGCGATCGATCTCCGTCGCCTTGGCGGCATATTCCTGATATTCCTTGACGGCCTGCTTTTGCTCCGGTGTCGTAATTTCCTCGATGAGCGGGTTTTCCGGCGAGATGACGACATAGGTGCAGCCATAGAGTGTATCGGCGCGGGTGGTGAAAACGGTAAACTCGCCGCCCTGTTCCAGCTGGAAGGTAACTTCGCCGCCCACGGATTTGCCGATCCAGTTTTTCTGCATGAGCTTGGTCTTTTCCGGCCAATCCAGCTTCTCCAGGCCGGAGAGCAGCTCCTCCGCATAATCCGTGATTTTGAAGAACCACTGGGTCAGATGCTTGCGGGTAACCGTGGAATGGCAGCGCTCGCAAGCGCCCTCTACCACCTGTTCGTTTGCCAGAACTGTCTGGCAATGGGGGCACCAGTTGACCGGCGCAGCCTTGCGGTAGGCCAGGCCCTTTTTATACAGCTGCAAGAAGCACCACTGCGTCCATTTGTAGTAATCGGGCAGGCAGGTTTTGATCTCGTAGTCCCAGTCGAAGGATGCGCCCATGGCTTTGAGCTGGCCTTCCATCGTCGCGATATTGGCGAGGGTGGAATCCTCCGGGTGGATGCCCGTCTTGATGGCGTAGTTTTCCGCCGGCAGGCCGAAGGCGTCAAAGCCCATCGGGTGGAACACATTGAAGCCCTTCATGCGCAGATAGCGCGCGTAGGTATCTGCCAGGCTGTAGTTATACCAGTGCCCGGCATGAAGCTTGGCGCCGGAAGGATAGGAGAACATCTCCAAGACGTATTTTTTGGGCTTAT
Source organism: Christensenellaceae bacterium 44-20 (assembly GCA_041223705.1). Taxonomy (NCBI): domain Bacteria; kingdom Bacillati; phylum Bacillota; class Clostridia; order Christensenellales; family Christensenellaceae; species Christensenellaceae bacterium 44-20. The sequence goes on along the minus strand of JBCLQU010000001.1, from coordinate 907,145 downwards.
CGCTGTGCTTATCGAACTTGTACAGATTCGTCTCTGCCCATTTTTTCTGCCACTTCTTTTCAACCTCAGGTAAATTCAACGCTTTGGCTCCTTTTCTATCGATAGATATTATAGCTCTCTTTTTTCCTGCTATGCCTTTGCCGCCCTTTTATTGCCGGCAAAACGCTGGAAAAATGAAAAAATCGCCCCTTGCTAAAGAGACGAAAACTTCCGCGGTACCACTCTTTTTCCGCCCGAGGGCGGCGCTTTTTTTCTGCGCATCTCTGCGGTGAGTTCCTCTGGGCATTCCTGCCGGCTTTTCAGCCTGGAGCCGGCTCTCTTGAAGGGACGATCCAAAATACTATTCCGCTGCGCCAATCCGATATATTCTATCTTCTAAAATATAGCTCAAGGCAGAAAAAAAGTCAATGCAAAAGGCCTGCTATTTGGCGCGATCGTTACGTTTTTTTGAATTTAAAACAAAAAAAGTTGAAGCAAATGGGTGGGTGTGATATAGTATATCCGTTAGATTATGCTAGATCGTTTGCATCTGTTAGGTTAGCCCGGATAGCGGGCGCGGGGATCAGATGCCCCCGAAAGAAAGGTGACTGTTTTATGGAATTTGGCAAGGGTATCGGCGTTGCAGTCCCGGAGATTCTCATTCCGGATGAAAAGACAAACATGCGCAAATGGGCGGTGATCGCTTGCGATCAGTTCACCCAGAACCAGCAATACTGGAATGATGTTGAGCGCTTTGTAGGCAGCAGCCCTTCCGCGCTGCATGTGATGCTGCCCGAAATTTACCTGGATACTCCCGAAAAGGCGGAGCGCATCGCCTCTGCAAAAGAGATCATGCGCAGCTATATCGAAGACGGCGTGCTCAACCTGTTGCCGCCCGGTTTTATTCTTGTCGAGCGCTATATTGACGGCGTCGTCAGAAAAGGGCTGATGGTCAACGTCGATCTGGAGGAGTATGAGAACGAGCCGTATAAAACCCCGGTGGTGCGCCCCAGCGAGGAAGTGATCACCGAGCGCATTCCGCCCAGAATCGAGATCCGCAACGGCGCGGATATCGAAATGCCGCACATCATGCTTTTGATGGACGATAAAAACAAAACCGTCATCGAGCCGGTCTGGCAGAAGAAGGAATTTTTCCCCAAGGTTTACGACTTTGAGCTGATGATGAACGGCGGCCGCATTACGGGCTACTTCATCAACAATAAGGAGACCGAGCACGAGATTATGCAGGCGCTGGCGGCGCTGCCCCTGAAGGACGGCATGCGTTTCTGCGTGGGCGACGGCAACCATTCCCTGGCTACGGCCAAGGCCGTCTGGGAGCAGGCAAAAGAGCGGCTCACGCCCGAGCAGAGAGCGGAAAGCCCGCTGCGCTATGTGCTTTGCGAGCTCTTAAATATCTACGACGAGGGGCTGACGATTAAGCCCATTCATAGGACGATCTCTGGGCTGAATACATCTAAGTGTGTGCAGTATATCGTGGATCGGCTCAACGCCTCGGGCGCGGATGCGCGGCTGGTCTTTTCCAGAAGGAAGCCCAATCTGCAGCAGAGCGACGCGGCGCAGACGATCTTCTTCTCCAGCAAAGACAGCGCAGGCAGAATCGAGATCTATTCGCCGACTTCTTCCATGATCGTGGAAGAGCTTCAGCCGGTTTTGGAAAACTTCATCCGGGAGTTCCCGTCCTGCAAGCTGGAATATGTACATGGCGACGAAGAGCTGGAAGAGCTGACGCGGCAGTACGATACGCTGGGCTTCATCATGCCGGCCATGGAGAAAGAGACGTTCTTCGATACGCTGGCAGGCTTTGGCGTTCTGCCCAAAAAGAGCTTTTCGCTGGGCGAAGCGAAGGATAAGAGATACTATCTCGAATGCCGCCTGATCGCAAACCTGCCCAAGGAAGAAGAGCAGGAGGAGCAGGAGCCGCAGCAAAATACCGAGCAGGAAGAAGACGAATTTGAGAGCGCGGAATTTACGGCGACCAAAAGAAGAGGCTACCGCATCCGGCAGGAGTTTGCCGATGATGCGCTGGAAGTAGAAGAGCTGACAGATTCCGAAGAGGAGTAGAGAAATGGCGATTACCGTCGCGAAGTTTGGGGGAACCTCCCTTGCAAACACAAAGCAGATTTTAAAGGTCAAAGAGATTATACAGGCGGATGAACACCGCAGATATGTCGTCCCATCGGCGCCGGGCAAGCGCACGCCGGATGATGAGAAAGTGACGGATCTGCTGTATTTATTGCAGCGTTCTGCGGAATATGGGCATGACTATGAGATGGTCTACAATAAAATCCGCACGCGGTTTACCGAGATCCGCGATGGCCTTGGGCTGAATATCAAAATCGAGGAATATCTGAAAGAAATTCTGGAAAAGATTCTGGCCGGGGCGGATGCGGACTATGCCGCCAGCCGGGGCGAGTTTCTAAACGGCCTGCTTTTGGCAGATCTGCTGGGATATGAATTTATCGATGCGGCGGAAGTCATTTTCTTCGATAAGCGCGGCAAATATGATGCGGCGCAGACGATTTCCGCGCTCTCAAAGCGCCTGAAGGACTGCCCCCGGGCGGTGATTCCGGGCTTTTACGGCAGCATGAGCGATGGCAGCATCAAGACGTTCTCAAGAGGCGGCTCGGACGTAACCGGGGCGATTGTCGCGGCGGCGGCAGGCGCAGATCTCTATGAGAACTGGACGGACGTCTCCGGGTTCTTCATGGCCGATCCGCGCATCGTCAAGCAGGCGCGCAAAATCGATACAATCACCTATAAAGAACTGCGGGAGCTCTCCTATATGGGCGCTTCCGTGCTGCACGAGGATTCGATTTTCCCCGTCTATCAGGCGGCGATTCCCATCAACGTGCGCAACACCAACGAGCCGGAGGCACCGGGCACGATGATCCTGCCCACCGTCGAAGAAGACGAGGGCGGGCGCGTAACGGGCATCGCGGGCAAGAAGCATTTTACCGTGCTGACCATCGAGAAAAACGGCATGAATGCCGAGCTCGGGTTTGGCAGGAGAGTGCTGGCGTGCATCGAAAAATACAGCATTCCTTTTGAGCACATGCCTTCCAGCATCGATACGCTTTCGGTTGTGCTGGAAGACGGCCTGGTCAAAGACAGCATCAGCGATATTATCGACGATATTCACCGCGTCTGCGAGCCAGACAGCGTGGAAGTCGTCGGCCATATTGCGCTGATCGCGACGGTGGGCCGCGGTATGGTCAGCAATGTCGGCACGGCGGCGACGCTGTTTACGGCGCTGGCAGACGCGGGCATCAACGTGCGGATGATCGATCAGGGCTCCAGCGAGATGAACATTATCGTCGGCGTTTCCAACGATGATTTCGAGCGCGCGCTCAACGCCATTCACGATGCGTTCGTCCAAAAAGAGGCGCAGGGAAGATGATTGGAAACTCTGTGCAGGCGATTATCGGGATTTTTCTCATGCTTGCTCTGGGCTACTTTTTGGCGGCCAAGGGCATTGCGGCAGAGAAAGCCCAGGCGATGATGGGCAAGCTGCTCATCGATTTTGCCGTACCCTGCACGGTCATCAGCTGTTTCCAAAACCGATTTTCATTGGAACAAATAGGAGAGCTGCAAACCCTGGCGGTTGTAGCTGTGATTACCATCTTGGGCTGCCTCGTCGCGGCCCTTTTGTGGTCTTTCGTGGTGCGCATTCCGGCCGGGCGGCGGGGTGTTTTTACCGTCATGGCATCGCTTTCCAACGCGGGCTTTATCGGCCTTCCCACGGCGGCCGCAGTTTTTGGCGAGCAGGGCCTTTCCAGCTCGCTGATGTATTTCATCGTCGGAACCATCGTGGGCAACAGCATCATCCTGCCCTGGATTCAGAAGGACGCGGCCGCGACTAAGGGAGTTCCCATGGGCGGCAGCCTTTGGGAGACGGCCAAGAAGATTTTTACCGGGCCGCCGATCGTCGCGCTCATGCTCGCCATGATTTTGCTGGTTTTGCGCATCAAGCTGCCCAAATTCATCATGGTGGCGGTGGACGGCGTCGCGGATATGACCAGCGGGCTTTCGCTGATCTATACGGGCACGGTTGTCTATGAAGTGGGCTTTCAAAATTTCAGACCGGAAAAAGGGCTGATTTGGGCGGTGCTGTTCCGGCTGGTTTTCAGCACGGCGCTGACGCTGGCAGTCTCTTTGGCCTTTGGGCTTACGGGTGTGGATTTGCAGGTAACTGTGCTGATGTCGGCGCTGCCCAGCCCGATTTTCCCCGTAACAGCCTGCCGGACGCTGGAAGTGAACGCGGCGTATTCCGCCAAGCTGCTGATGTATACGTTAATTGGATCTTTTGTAACGCTGCCCCTTGCCATGGCAGTGGTGAATATATTTTAGGAGAGACGCTATGAGCAAAGTGAGAAGAATATTCGTCGAGAAAAAAGAGGGTTACGATGTCGCCGCCCAGGGCGCGCTGGCGGATTTTCGCGAAAATCTCTTTTTGGACAGCCTCGAGGGTGTCCGCATTGTTTTGCGCTACGATATTGAGGGCATCGCCGAGGAGGATTACGAGAGCGCCATCGAAAATGTGTTCTCCGAGCCCGCGGTGGACAAGGTTTACCGCGAAGAGCTGCCCATCCGCCAGGGTGAGATTGCCTTTGGCATGGAATATCTGCCCGGGCAGTATGACCAGCGGGCGGATTCCGCGGCTCAGTGCGTGCAGCTGCTGCTGAGGAAACAGCGCCCGGAGATTGCCACGGCGACCATCTACCTGCTTTCGGGCGATCTCACGGCGGAAGAAGTTGAGAAGATCAAACAATACGTCATCAACCCGGTGGATTCCAGAGAGGCATCTTTGGAAAAGCCGGAGACGCTGGCGCTTCAGCTGACCATCCCGACCGAGGTTGCGACGGTAGACGGCTTTATCTCCATGGATGACGCGCAGACTGCCGCATACTGCCAGGAGAACGGCTTTGCCATGAGCGCGGCGGATCTCATCTTCACCCGGGATTATTTCAAAAAAATTGGCCGCAACCCGACGATTACCGAGCTCAAGGTTGTGGATACCTATTGGTCGGATCACTGCCGGCACACGACGTTCCAGACCAAGCTGACGGACGTGCAGTTTGAAGAGGGGCCGGTGGGCGCGAAAATCCAGGAAGTTTATGAGGATTATCTGGCGGCCAGAAAAGAAGTTTACGGCGATCGGGATAAGCCCGTCTGCCTGATGGATATGGCGACGATCTACCCCAAGCTCGCCAAAAAGCGCGGCGGAATGCAGGGGCTGGATGAGAGCGAGGAGATCAATGCCTGCTCCATCGAGCATAAACTGCGTACGGACAAGGGCGACCGGGATTACCTGGTGATGTTCAAAAACGAGACGCACAACCACCCGACGGAGATTGAGCCGTTCGGCGGCGCGGCAACCTGCCTGGGCGGCGCGATCCGCGATCCGCTCTCCGGCCGGAGCTATGTTTACCACGCCATGCGCGTGACAGGCAGCGGCGATCCCCGGGAGAGCACGGCAGATACCATGGAATACAAGCTGCCCCAGCGCAAGATCACCCGGGAAGCGGCGGCGGGATATTCCTCCTACGGCAACCAGATTGGCCTAGCTACCGGGCTGGTCAGCGAGGTCTACCACCCGGGCTATAAGGCAAAACGCATGGAGATTGGCGCGGTCGTGGCCGCGGCGCCCAAAGAGAACGTGCGCCGGGAGCGCCCGGAGGAGGGGGACGTCATCGTCCTCATTGGCGGGCGGACGGGCCGGGATGGCATTGGCGGCGCAACGGGCAGCAGCAAGGCACACGACGAAAAATCCACCGCGGAATGCGGCGCAGAAGTGCAAAAGGGCAATCCGCTGACCGAGCGCAAATTGCAGCGGTTGTTCCGCAACCCGGATTTCACGCGGCTAGTTAAGCGCTGCAACGACTTCGGTGCCGGCGGCGTTTGCGTCGCCATTGGCGAGCTGGCAGACAGCCTGGATATTGACCTCGACAAGGTACCCAAGAAATACGAGGGCCTGGATGGCACGGAGATCGCCATTTCCGAATCTCAGGAGCGCATGGCGGTTGTCGTCGCGGCGGGAGATGTGGAGAAAGTGCTGGCCGAGGCGGATAAGGAGAACCTGGAGGCGACGGTTGTGGCCGTCGTAACGGACAGCGGCAGGATGCGCATGCTCTGGAATGGGCAGACCATCGTGGATATTGAGCGGGAGTTCCTCAATACCAACGGTGCAACGCAGTATGCCAGCGCGCTGGTCGCCAACTCCGAAACCAAGGGCATGTTCGACGAGCCGGCGGCAGCCGAGGCGGAGGATTTTGAGCAGACACTGCTGGCGTTGCTCTCGGATCTGAATATTTGCAGCCAGAAAGGATTGCTGGAGCGGTTTGACTCGACGATTGGCGCCAACACTGTGCTCATGCCGCTGGGCGGAAAAAAACAGCTGACGCCCATTCAGACGATGGTCGCCAAAATCCCCGTGCTGGACGGCATGAGCAGAGATGCCACGATGCTAAGCTTCGGGCTGGACCCGTATCTGCTCTCGCAGAGCCCCTTCCACGGCGCGGTATTTGCCATCCTAAACTCGGTGGCCAAGCTGGTGGCGGCAGGCGGAGAGTATCAGAACGCCTGGCTGACGCTTCAGGAATATTTTGAGCGGATGGGCGGGCCCGAGAAATGGGGCAAGCCGGTTTCGGCATTGCTGGGCGCGATGTATGCGCAGCAGGGGCTGGGCATCGCGGCCATTGGCGGCAAGGATTCCATGTCCGGCACATTCCGGGATATTTCGGTTCCGCCGACGCTCTGCTCCTTCGCGCTGACGGTGGCCGGCATGGAGCATATCGTCTCCACAGAGTTCAAAAAGCCGGGCAATTATGTTTATCTGCTGGATATCGATCTCGACCCGGTCTGCCTGCCGGTGTTCGAGGATGTGAAGGAGAAATACAGCGCGTTCTCTGCGCTGGTCAAAGAAGGAAAAGTTGCGGCGGCTTATGCCGTCGAGCGGGGCGGCATGCTGGCGGCGCTGGCCAAGATGGCCATGGGTAACGGAATTGGCGTGCGCATCGACGATCAGGTGCGCATGGCGCAGCTTTGCCGCAAGCTCTATGGCGCAATTTTGTTCGAGAGCGCGGAGGAACTGCCCGGCTACCAGAAGATTGCAGATCTCACGGCGGAAGGCGCAGTCTCCTATCAGGGCAGCAGCGTCTGCCTGGAAAAATGCGAAGAGGCGTTCCGCTCGCCGCTGGAGAAGGTGTTCCCCAGCAAGATGGTCCAGGGAGATTTGGCGGCGGAAGTTCCGCTCTGCACCCAGAGGGCAGCGAAGAAAGCCAAGCTGAGCGTGGCAAAGCCGCATGTCGTCATCCCGGTGTTCCCGGGAACAAACTGCGAATACGATTCCAAGGATTTCTTCCAGCGCGCCGGCGCCACAGCGGAGACGGTGATCATCCGCAACCTGACGCCCCAGGCCGTGGAGGATTCCATCGCGCGGCTGGTTCGGGAAATCGAGAACAGCCAGATCATCATGCTGCCCGGTGGCTTCTCGGGCGGCGACGAGCCGGATGGCTCGGGCAAGTTTATTACGGCAGTCTTCCGCAACCCGCTGGTTTCCGAGGCGGTGATGAATCTGCTGAAAAAGCGCGACGGCCTCATGCTGGGCATTTGCAACGGCTTCCAGGCGCTCATCAAGCTGGGGCTGGTTCCCTACGGCGAGATTCGCCCCATGGGCGAGGACAGCTCAACGCTGACGTTCAACAACATCGGCCGCCATGCTTCCTGCCTGGTGAACACGCGGGTAAGCTCGGTGAAATCGCCCTGGCTGGCAAATGTCAATGCAGGAGACGTGCATACCATTGCCATTTCCCACGGCGAGGGCCGCTTCACCTGCACGCCGCAGGAGCTGCAAACGCTCATCGCGAACGGCCAAATTGCGACGCAGTATTGCGATGAGAAGGGCAAAGTCGGCATGGATATTGCAGTCAACCCCAACGGCGCTTACTGCGCGGTGGAAGGGCTGCTCTCCCCGGATGGCCGGGTATTCGGCAAGATGGGCCACAGCGAGCGCTATACGGACGGCCTGCTGCGCAATGTCCCGGGCGAGAAAGACCAGGGGCTGGCAAGAGCCGGAGTGGAATATTTCCTGTAGGGCGCTGCGCCTAACTCAATAAAAAACGGCCTGGAAAACCAGGCCGTTTTTATGGCTGCAAAACTGTTTTGGGTAGAGGAGAGAGCATATGGATTTTTTGGTGATCTGCCTGTTTTTAAGCATGATCGCTTTCCGGAAGCAAACGCACGAAGACTATCTTTCCCTTGGTTCTTTTACGGCGCTCAAAGGACTTATGGCGATGGTGGTTGTGTTTCATCATTTGGCGCAAATAATGCCCGAGGAAGGATATTGCTTCCGTTTGTTTACAGATATCGGCCCGTATGCCGTGGCTGTCTTTTTCCTGCTCTCGGGATTCGGGCTGTCCACACAATTCCGGGCCAAGGGGAAAGCTTATTTTGATGGGTATTTCAAAAAACTGCTGTTAAAAATTGTGCTGCCTTATCTTGTGATGAACCTCATCTACTATTTTTTCCGCGGCATCGTTTTGGGAGAAGGGCTGACGCTTGCCTCTATTTTAAGCGACGCATCCAGGGGAGTTACGCTGGTAACCCATTCCTGGTTTATCATCGCTATTTTGCTGTTTTATACGGCGTTTTATCTTTGTTTTCGGGGATGCAGAAACAGCTGGCTCGCAAATATTTCGATTTATCTGCTGGTGTTCGCCTATGTCTATGCCTGCAAAAGGCTGGAGTTTGGATATTGGTGGTATCAGTCGTCCCTGGCGTTTGGCGTGGGCGTCACGTGGGGCTGCTATCAGGATAGGCTGGGGGAGCCAATCAGAAAAAGCTATCCGGCCATTTTATACGCTGGCGCACTGCTGCTCTGGGCGATGATCCGGCCTATGAGCTCCGAGGCGCATGTGCTCATCGCGCTATTGCGCACGGCGCTGTTTGCTGTTTTGGCTGTGCTCGTCGGCCGCAAGGCGAAATATGATTCCCGCCCGCTGGAATTTTTAGGGAAGCGCTCGCTGGAGATTTATATGGTGCAGGGGCTTGTGATGCTCCTTTTGCGCAGCGATCTCTGCTATATCAAAAGCGATTTCTGGTATGCGGCGGCCGCAGCTGCCGGCAGTATTTTGCTTGGATGCCTGCTGCATCTGCTGTTTGCGGCGATGCGGAAAAGGCTGGGATCTGCGGGGAAGTAGAGTGAGAAGAAAAGAGGCAGGCCGGGTATGGCTCGCCTTTTTTTGTAAAACAGATAGAAGTGCGAAGCAGTGAAAGGAGAGCTAGAAAAATGATTCAGCAATATTATATTGTAAATAAATGATATAATATTGATTTTGCGGTGGATTCAGTCTATACTGGAAATAAACCCAATCATAAGAAAAGAGAGAAAAACATGAAAAAACGTGGGATTGCCTTGGTGATTTGCGCCGCGATGGTGTTGCTTATGCTGGCTGGCTGTGCAGGCGGTGCGGAACAGGAGCGGGAGTATGCGAGAAAAGCGGTACAGATGCAGCTGAATGCAAAGGATGGGCTCATCTATCGGCGCAGCGACGGAGAACTGGTCTATGCGCCAGGCAAAACGGGAGGCATCGTTACGCCGGATGAAAACCATATTCTGCTGCTAAGCAGAGACGGCATCTCGATTACAGACGGGCTGGGGCTCGGAGAGAAGAATGTTTGCGATCAGGAAAACTATAAGCTGCTTAAGGTCTACGATCAATCTGCGATTTACTGCGTGGAGCAGGGCGGGGAGCGGCAATATTACCGCTATACCTATCAAAACGCAAAGAGCACAGCGCTGGGCGAGGCGGCCACTTCCAAGTGGGTAGGCGGCGAGTCGGACAGCAGTTTGCTGCTGGCTCTATCCGACGGCTCACTTTGGGCTTTTGGAGCAAAAGGGAAGCCAAAGCAGCTGGAGGAACCGGGAAGCGCGCCCTGCACGCCTGTTGCCATTTCCAATGATGGGAGCCAATGCGTCTGGATGAAAGAGAATAGCGTGTTCTATTTTGATGGAAAATCAGTAGGCCAGTATGAGACGGCGCTGGGAGAAGAGCCCAATATTCTAGCCTATTTTAACCCGAAAGAGAAACTAATCGTCATTTTAAACGGGCGAGCCCAGAGCATCTTGTTCCAAAAGAGGGGAAAACCTGCGCAGGTTGTCTCTTTTGCGGATGAGATTGCCAATACCAACATTATTGTCGCTACAAAATACGGGAATATTTTGCAAGGGCCAGAAGGAGGGGCGAGCGCTTTTTATTTGAGCGGCCCGGCAAAGCAGGCGAAGGATGAGCGCATTCTATACTATGTAACATCAGGCGGGCAAAAACAGAAAATTTTAGAGTTTGGATCAGTTTACACCATACAAAACGAGAAGATCTATTTCATCGATCGGGAGGGAAACCTCTGCTCCGCAAGGTTAGACGGCCCAGAGGTTTTGGATACGCAGGTGATCGATCAGGGCGCGGTATCCATCAGCGTATCTGCGGATGGAAGCATGGTTTGTTATGGCAAACATGCAAACCGAAGCGCAGTAGGCGATCTATACTGCGCGAAATGGGGGCAAAAAGGCGAGTTTATTGATGAGAATGTCTATCTGCGGGCTGTTTATGTGGAACTGGAGGGGGACTGCTTTGTCTATATCAAAGAGCCATACATAATTCCAAAAGGGGATGGGGATCAAATAACGGGCATGTTGATGTGGGCCAAGGATGCGGACAGCATGCGCATGCTCACAGAGGATTGCGTCGGTATTTTGCAGGAATACAAAATAGCGGATACCGGAGTGAAATCCTTTAAAAAAGGGGAGCTCAAGTTCGCAGGGTATAGCGGATATCGGCAGAGCGAGGGTTTGGTCTGCGATTATTTATGGCTGACTGATAGAGTGGAAGTTAAAAAAACCAAGGAGCAGATTTTGATTTACTAAAGAAAAAGAGCAGGGCTTTTGGCTCTGCTCTTTTTCTTATTGCTCTTTTACTTCTGGCTCTTTTTCCAATCTGCGGCAAGGGCATCCCTGCGCCGCTTGGCCTCGGCAATTTTGGCTTCCGCGCCTTGCTGCGTGGGCGCGTAGTAGCGCGCATCGGCCAGGTTATCCGGCAGATACTGCTGGGGGACATAGTGGCCGGGGAAATCATGCGGGAAGAGATAGCCTTTGCCGCTCTCTGTCCGCTCGGAGCCGGAATAGTGCGTATCCCGCAGATATGGGGGAACGCCAATCTGATAGCTGTGTTCGGCGTCGTAAAAAGCCTTTTCCACGGCCTCTGTTACGCTGCCGGATTTGGGGCTTTCGCAGATGAAGATGATGGCTTGGGCGATATTCAGCCGAGCTTCGGGCATGCCCAGCAGCTCCAGAGCCTGGGCAGCGGCGACTGCCTGCTGCAAGGCCTGAGGGTTGGCCAGGCCCACGTCCTCCGAGGCATGGACAATCATGCGCCGGGTGATGATGCGGGGATCCACGCCCGCATAGAGCATTCTGCCGCACCAAAACAGCGCCGCGTCGCTGTCCGAGCCGCGCAAGGATTTGCAGAAAGCCGAGAGCATATCGTAGTATTCGCTGTCGTCCATGCGCACAGCACGCTTCTGAATGGAATCTTCGGCAGTCTGTAAATCGATGAGGATCTCACCCTGTGCATTGGGACTGGTGGTCAGCACGGCCAGCTCCAGCGCGCCCAGGGCCGCCCGGCAGTCGCCGTTTGCGGTATACACGATATGATGCAGGGCGCTCTCTTCCAGGTAAATTTTGCGCTGCCCATAGCCGCGCTCCTCGTCGGCCAGCGCCCGCAGAACTGCCGCCCGAACATCCTGCTCGGTCAGTGGGCGGAATTCGAAAAGGCGGCACCGGGAAACGATGGCAGGCGTCATGGCGACCAGCGGGTTCTCTGTGGTGCTGCCGATGAGCTTAATCGTGCCTTTCTCGATGGCGGGCAGCATGCTGTCGGACTGCGTTTTGGACCAGCGGTGGCATTCGTCCAGCAGAAGGTAGGTGCTCCCGCCGTATAGTTTGCTGTAATTTTCCGCTTCAGAGATGATCTCCCGGGCCTGCTTGACGCCGTCCGAGACGGCATTCATCTTGCGGAAGGCAGAGTGCGTCGTATTCGCGATGATCTCGGCCAAGGTGGATTTGCCCGAGCCGGGAGGGCCATAGAAAATGCAGGAGCCCAGCTTGTCTGCCAAAATGGCCCGGCGCAGCAGCCTGCCCTGGCCGACGATATGCTCCTGGCCGATGAACTCCTCCAGCGTCCGCGGGCGCATTCGGTCGGCCAGCGGCGCCTCTTTTTTTAGGTTTGCCTGAAATAGATCCATATTGTTTCCTTTCCGCTTTCCCATAAAGCGGCGAACTGTGTTTCTTATCGCATTTCCTTCTGGCATTATATCATAATTTAGCATATTATGATATTGCTGGAATCGGCTTTTTGGTCTATAATCAAACTGTATAGTTTTGGGAACAGAATAATTTGAAATATTTTTGCGGAGGTACATAGTTTGAAACGCGTTTATAATTTTGCGGCAGGCCCGAGCACGCTGCCGCTGCCGGTGCTGGAGCAGGCTGCGGCAGAGATGTGCGATTACCGCGGCACGGGGATGTCTGTCATGGAGATGAGCCATCGCTCCAAGGTGTATCAGGATATCATCGACGAAGCAGAGGCTTGCCTGCGGGAGCTGATGGGTATCCCGGAGAACTATAAAGTTCTGTTTTTGCAGGGCGGCGCGTCTTTGCAGTTCGATATGGTGCCCATGAACCTGCTGGGCGCGGAGCACGATTTGGCCTACTATATCGTTTCCGGCTCTTTTGCCAAGAAGGCGGCTGCTGAGGCAAAGCGCTTTGGCAATGTCATCATCCCGGCCTCTTCCCAGGAATATAAATTCTCCTTTATCCCGGAGACGACGCCCGAGATGTTCAAAACGCCGGCAGACTATGTCCATATCACATCCAACAACACCATCTACGGCACGCGCTATGCAAAACTGCCCGAGACGGGCGGCATTCCCATCGTCTCGGATATGTCTTCCTGCATTCTCTCCGAGCAGATTGACGTCTCGGATTACGGCCTGATTTACGCAGGCGCGCAGAAGAACATCGGGCCTGCCGGGCTGACCATCGTCATCGTGCGCGAAGACCTGATTGGCAGAAAAGAGGATATTCCGCCCATGCTGGATTACAAAGTCTATGCGGAAAACGGCTCCATGTACAACACCCCGCCGACCTACGGCATCTATCTGGCCGGGCTGGTGTTCAAAAACCTCAAGGAAAACGGCGGCGTTGCGGCAATGGAAGAGAGAAACAAGAAGAAAGCCGCGCTGCTCTACGATTATCTCGATCAGTCCCGGCTGTTCAAGGGCTGCGCGCGCAAGGATTCCCGCTCGCTGATGAACGTAACCTTCGTTACGGGCAACGAAGAGCTGGATCAAAAATTCTGCGCAGAGGCGGCGGAGCAGGGCATCGTGAATATCAAGGGCCATAGAAGCGTCGGCGGGATGCGTGCGAGCATCTATAATGCCATGAGCATGGAGGGCGTGCAGGCGCTGGCCGATTTCATGGAGAAGTTTGAAAAGGAAAATCAATAAAGGAAGAAGAGGAAAGCATGTTTAACGTCAAGAAACTGAACGCGATTTCTACTGCCATTTACGATAAACTCCCCAAGAGCGACTATCTCGTCTCCTCGCATATCGAGGATGCGGAAGCGGATGCCTTTTTGGTGCGCAGCGCAGGCTGCCTGGATATGCCGCTTTCCGAGCGCAACCTGGCGTTTGCCCGGGCGGGCGCCGGTGTGAACAACCTGCCCATCGACCGCTGCACGGAGAAGGGGATCGTCGTGTTCAATACGCCGGGTGCCAATGCCAACGCCGTCAAGGAGCTGGTGCTCTGCGCGCTGCTCGTCGCCTCCCGCAATGTCGTCGAGGGCGTGGAGTGGGCAAAGACGCTGATTGGAGAAGGCGATCAGATTCCCAAGTTGGTGGAAAAGGGAAAGAGCCAGTTTGTGGGCCCGGAAATTCAGGGAAAGACCCTGGGCGTCATCGGCCTGGGCGCGGTGGGCGTGCTGGTGGCCAATGCGGCGACGAATGTCGGCATGGATGTCATCGGGTACGACCCGTATATCTCTATCGACAACGCATGGCACCTCTCGGACAGCGTCCATAAGGCGGCAAAGATGGAGGATCTGCTTTCCAAGGCTGATTATATTACCGTGCACGTCCCGCTGATGGAGCAGACGCGCGACTATATCAGCTCTCCGGAGTTTGGCAAGATGAAGGACGGCGTCATCATTCTGAACTTTGCCCGGGGCGGCATCATTCGGGAGACCTCCCTGTTTGAGGCGCTGGACAGCGGGAAAGTCGCCAAATACATCACAGACTTCCCGGATGCCCGCTGCCTGATGCACGAAAACGTCATCTGCATTCCGCATCTTGGCGCATCTACGCCGGAATCCGAGGAGAACTGCGCGGTGATGGCGGCCAACGAGATCAAGCACTTCCTGGAGCGGGGGAGCATCAAAAACTCGGTCAACATGCCAAACTGCCTGCTGGGCGAGCCGGTGCATCACCGCATTTCTGTGATTCACGACAACCTGCCCAATATGGTCAGCCAGATGACGAGCGTGCTGGCCAAGGAAGGGTTGAACATCGAGGAGATGGTCAATAAGTCCCGCGGGCAGATCGCCTATACCGTTTTCGATCTGAATGAGAAAATCTCGGAGCAGGCTATCGATGAGATTAAGGCCATCGGCGGAGTCATCAAAGTGCGGGAGATTGCATAAAAGTCAGAGCAAAAAAAGAAGCGCATCAGCGCTTCTTTTTTTGTGCAGTTTCTTACCGTTTCCGCCAGACCTGCCCGCCCACGGGCTGGGAATCTGCAAAGCTGAACAGCTCATCGATCGTAACGATCTGATAGCCCTGGGCAATGAGATCCGGGATGACCCGGGCCATCGCCTGATAGGTGGTGTCGTAAATATCGTGGCAGAGGATGACGCGGCCATCCCTGGCCTCGCTCATGATCATCTGGTAGATGAGATCCGGGTTTTTGCTCTTCCAATCCTCGGAATCGATGCTCCAGTTGACCATAGGCATGTTCAGCTCCCGGCTGACCTGCTTGAGGTTTTCCTGGACGTTGCCGTAAGTCGGCCGGATATAGCGGATCTCAAACCCGCTGGCCTCTCGGACGATGTCGTTGGTGCGGGTAATCTGATCTTTGATTTCCTCGATATTCAGCTTATTCGTGTCCTTATGCTCCCAGGTGTGGTTGGCAATTTCGTTGCCTTCGTCCACAGCGCGCTTGACGACATCCTTCCTGCTGCCCACGCGGTTGCCTACGACGCAGAAGGTTGCCCGGGCGTTATATTGCTGGAGCAGATCCAAAATTTTTGGCGTTACTTCGCTATCCGGGCCGTCGTCGAAGGAGAGAGCGATCATAGGCTTAGAGGGATCCAGCATTCTGCCGCCGGATTCAAAGGGCTGGCGGTTGTCCTCAGGCCTGGGCTGGGGTTGTCCATAATTTTCGCTCAGGCGATACTGCATTTCTTTGCTCAAAATGGCGTTCAGGCTCTCATAGGAAAGGGAAACGGATAATATGCCAAGATCCGCCGCCGCGACTTCACTGCTGGAGAAATAGAGCTCGATACCGCTGGCTGTCGGCAGTGCACGGCTGGCAATGCCATCCAGCGGGCAGCCCTCGAAGGAGATCTCCTGGCCGGGATATGCCTCTGCAAGTGCGGCAGAGCAAAGATCTGCCAGCGGTTGCTGAAAGCCGTCTGCGAACAGATCGCCGTCTACCAGTTGGCGCCCGGAAGCGATATCAAAGCTCAGGCATTCGGAGAAATACTGCGGCGCCTCCTCTCCAGCTTTGCGGCTCCATCCAAACAGGCGAATGCTGGCAATATTGCCGTTCGTCCCGGCCTGAACCGAGCGGAAATCCATGAAAAGCCAGGCATGAGGCCGCTGGCTTTCCTGGCTGGCCAGGTTGCTGGCATCTTCCTTAAAAGAAGCAATTCTGCGATTGACTTTTTCTTCTATGACGGCATCCATGGCCTGGTTTTCCAGCCGCGGATAATAAACGGCGCAGGCAAACTGATCATCTTCCTTGATCTCCCCGGTCAGACCATATTGATCCAGCGTCGAGCGATGCACAGAGAAATTTGGCGCAGCAGAAATTTCCGGGCTGGGGAGCGGCTGCTCCTCGGCTTTCTTACAGCCGGAAAACAAAGAGATACCCAGAGCAAAACAAGCAAATGCTGCAACAATTCTTCTAACGCGGTTCATGACTGCCTCCAAACGATACTTTCCGTAGATAAGTATAGCAGGGGAAGGGAAAAATGAACAGACGGAAAAGCCAATGTTACAAGAATTTGAATTCTGTATCCAAGAAATTTTACCCAATCTTTTTCGGTGTGCGAATCGGCCTTTACAAATCGGGAAAGATAAAATATAATAAGAGCAGAATACAGAGCGCCTGAAAAGACGCGGCAGGGAAAGGGAATCCAAAGCGAGCCGGGGAGAGTGCGAGCCTGGCGGAGGAAGCTTCCTTTGTTATCACTTTTCGAAAGGGCGCGCGCTGGCAGGCGTTATCTGCATCAAGTGCCCCGCAAGGGGAATTTAGGTGGTACCGCGGTCTCTTCGCCCTATAGCGAAGGGGCTTTTTTTATGAGGCAGACTGGGAAAACAAACATCAGAAAACTGAGGAGTATGGAGATGTATCAAAAAGTAAGCACGGATCTGAATTTTATCGGAAGAGAGGAAGAAGTGCTCTCCTTCTGGGAAAGGGAGCAGATCTTCAAAAAGGCGCAGGCAGCCGGAGAAGGGCGGCCGGAATTCACCTTTTATGACGGCCCGCCCACGGCGAACGGCAAGCCGCATATCGGCCATATTTTGACGCGCTGCATCAAGGATTTATTCCCGCGCTATAAGGCGATGCAGGGCTATAATGTGCTGCGCAAGGCCGGCTGGGATACCCACGGCCTGCCTGTCGAGCTGGAAGTGGAAAAGCTGCTGCATCTGGATGGCAAGGAGCAGATCGAGCAGTATGGTGTCGAGCCGTTTATCCAGAAGTGCAAGGAGAGCGTCTGGAAATATAAGGGAGAATGGGAAGAGATGAGCCGCCGGGTGGGCTACTGGGCGGATATGGAAAATCCCTATATCACTTACGACAACAACTACATCGAATCCGTCTGGTGGTCGCTCAAGCAGATTCACGAAAAGGGTCTGCTGTATAAGGGGCATAAGATCGTCCCCTATTGCCCGCGCTGCGGAACGGCGCTTTCCTCGCATGAGGTTGCCCAAGGGTATCAGGATATCACCGAGCGCTCGGCCACGGCCATCTTTAAATGCACGGACGATGATGCCGCCTATCTGGCCTGGACGACCACGCCCTGGACGCTGCCTTCCAACGTCTGCCTGTGCGTCAACGCAAATGTGCAGTATGCCAAGGCGGTGAAGGATGGAAAAGCCTATATCCTGGCAAAGGATTTGGTGGAGCAGGTGCTGGGCGAGGGCGCCGAGATTGTGCAGACGTATCTGGGCAGCGAGCTGGTGGGCAGAAGCTATGAGCCGCTGTTTGAGTGCACAGCCAAGGCCTGCGAAGGCCAGGGCAAGGCGCATTATATCATCGCAGATGATTATGTCACGACGACAGACGGCACGGGCATCGTGCACAACGCGCCGGCTTTTGGTGAGGATGACGCCCGGGTCTGCCGGGAAAATAACCTGCCCTTCATTCAGCTGGTCAATACCAAGGGCGAGCTCTGCGGGGGGACGCCCTGGGACGGCATGTTCGTCAAGGATGCGGATCCCAAAGTCATCGAGGCGCTGGAGGAAAAGGGCCTGCTCTTTGATGCGCCGGAATTCACGCATAGCTATCCCTTCTGCTGGCGCTGCAATACGCCGCTCATCTATTACGCCAGAAGCACCTGGTTCATCAAGATGACGGCACTGCACGACGAATTGATGAAGAACAACGCCGGCGTCAACTGGCTGCCTGAAAATATCCGGGACGGCCGCATGGGCAACTTCCTGGATAACGTCATCGACTGGGGCATCTCCAGAGAGCGCTACTGGGGCACGCCGCTTCCCATCTGGGTCTGCGACTGCGGGCACATTCATGTGGTGGGCAGCATCGCAGAGCTCAAAGAGATGGGTGAGGGCGTTCCGGATGATATCGAGCTGCATAAGCCGTTTATCGACAAAATCACGCTGAAGTGCCCGGAGTGCGGCGGCAGGATGCACCGGGTCCCGGAAGTCATCGACTGCTGGTATGATTCCGGCTCCATGCCCTTTGCGCAGTGGCACTATCCCTTTGAGCATAAGGAAGAGTTCGAAAAGCGCTTCCCGGCCAACTTCATCAGCGAGGCCGTGGATCAGACGCGCGGCTGGTTCTATACGCTTCTGGCCATCGGGACGGCGGTATTCGGCAAGGCACCCTTTGAAAACTGCATTGTGCTGGGGCATGTGCAGGATAAAGACGGCCGCAAGATGAGCAAGCATATCGGCAATGTCGTGGATCCGTGGTCTGTGCTGGATAAGCAGGGCGCGGACGCGGTGCGCTGGTACTTCTATTCCGGCTCTGCGCCCTGGCTGCCCAGCCGCTTCTACGGCGACGCGGTTTCCGAGGCACAGCGCAAGTTCATGGGGCCGCTTTGGAACACCTATGCGTTCTATATCCTCTACGCGGAAATCGACCAGTTCGACCCGACCAAATACACGCTTTCGGATACGGAAAACCTCTCCATCATGGATCGCTGGGTGCTCTCCCGGCTGAATTCCACCGTCAGAAAAGTGACGGATTTCCTGGATGGATACCATATTACTGAGGCGACGCGGGAGCTTGCGGCGTTTGTAGATGAGCTTTCCAACTGGTATGTCCGCCGCGGCCGCGAGCGCTACTGGGGCAGCGAGATGACGCAGGATAAGATTGATGCGTATATGACGCTCTATACCGTCCTCGAGACATTTATCCGCCTCATCGCGCCGTTCACGCCCTTCATCGCCGAGACGATCTACCAAAACCTCGTGCGCAGTGTAGACAAAAATGCGCCCGAGAGCGTGCATCTCTGCGCCTATCCCATGGCAGATGCCGCCCGCATCGATGAAAAACTGGAAGAGAATATGGACAGCGTGCTCTCCATCGTTACCCTGGGGCGCGCCTGCCGCAACACAGCCGGGCTCAAGAACCGCCAGCCGCTTTCGGCGCTGTATGTCGGCGGCGTGGAGCAGCTGCCAGAGCAGTATCAGGAAGTGATCAAAGGCGAGCTCAACGTCAAGAATGTGCAGCTGGGCGCCGCGATGGAGCAGTTCATCACCTATCAGGTCAAGCCCCAGCTCAAGACGCTTGGACCAAAATATGGCAAGCTGCTGGGAGCAATCCGTTCGCATCTGGCAGAGGCGGATGGCAGCGCGGTTGTAAAGGCCGTTGCAAACGGCGGCGCCTATACCTTTGCAGCCAATGGAGCGGAAGTTTCGCTGACAGAAGCGGATCTGCTCATCGAGCCCATGCAGAAGGAGGGCTTTGCCGTGGAAACCGAGGGCGAAATCGCCGTCATTTTGGATGAGACGCTGACGCCTGAGCTGATCCTGGAAGGCAATATCCGGGAGATCATCAGCAAAGTGCAGACCATGCGCAAGGAGGCGGGCTTTGAAGTGACGGATCACATCCGCTTGGCCGTCTCGGAGGGCGAGGTTGCAGAGATTCTCCGGGAGAACGAGAGCGAAGTCGCCGGGGAAACACTGGCGGATGAAGTTGCCTATGGCGCGCTTTCCGGCTACCAGAAGCAGTGGGATATCAACGGCATGAGCGCAACCTTCTCTGTAGAGAAGAAATAGCGAACACAAAAAAAGGGCCTTACAAAAGGCTCTTTTTTTGTGATTTAAAATGGCAAAAAGCGCCAATCAATCGATGAAGATTGACGAAACAGTGCGAAAGTGATACAATTCTGTTACACATTTTTGATACTAAAGATAGGTTTAAAAGAATGATGAAAAATTTGTTTTATAAAAGTATCATTGTTTTGTTTTGCTGCATGGTTTTGCTTTCGCCGTGCCTTGCGCAGGCGGCCGAGCAGGAAAAAGCGGCGCTGGGCAGTACGCAGTTTCGCTTTGTCAAGGTGCGGCCAGGAGAGCTGACAAAGCGCAATATCAACTGGGAGAAAGTGCCGGGGGCAGAGGGTTACGAGCTGTATATCGCCGACTCCAAAGACGGAGAATACCGCCTGCTGGCCGATATTGAGAATGGAAGCATCGAAAACTACGTCTATGGGCCAGAGCCGATTGGCGAAGTGAAATACTACAAGGTGCGGCCATACGCCAAAGATGCAGATGGAGCGCGAAGCTATGGTGAATATTCCGAAGTGGTGAGCAATGCGCCGGCAGCTCTGGCCAGCACGCAGTTCCGCTTTGTGAAAGTGCGGCCAGGAGAGCTGACGAAACGGAATATCAACTGGGAGAAAGTGCCAGGAGCGGAAGGCTATGAGCTCTATATTGCGGATAGCAAGGATGGGGCATATCGTTTGCTGGCGGATATCAAGGGCGGCAGCACCGAGAACTACGTCTATGGGCCGGAGCCCATCGGCGGGGTGAAATACTATAAAGTGCGGCCATACGCCAAAGATGCGGACGGCTCGCGGGGCTATGGCGAATATTCCGAAGTGGTGAGCAATGCGCCGGCAGTTCTGGCTGGCACGCAGTTCCGCTTTGTGAAAGTGCGGCCGGGGGATTTGACCCGGCGCAACATCAACTGGGAGAAAGTGCCGGGAGCGGAAGGTTATGAGCTCTATATTGCGGATAGCAAGGATGGGGCCTACCGCTTGCTGACGGATATCAAAGGTGGCGATGCTGAGAACTATGTCTATGGTCCAGAACCCATCGGCGGGGTGAAGTACTACAAAGTGCGGCCGTATGCGCAGGATGCAGATGGAGCGCGAAGCTATGGCGAATATTCCGGAGCGGTGAACAATGCGCCGGTAGCTCTGGTCAGCACGCAGTTCCGCTTCGTCAAGGCACGGCCGGGAGATTTGACCCGGCGCAACATCAACTGGGAGAAAGTGCCGGGAGCGGAAGGTTATGAGCTCTATGTTGCGGATAGCAAGGATGGGGCCTACCGTCTGCTGACAGATATCAAAGGCGGCGATGCTGAGAACTACGTCTATGGGCCGGAGCCCATTGGCGGGGTGAAGTACTACAAAGTGCGCCCATATGCCAAAGACGCCGACGGCATGCGGAGCTATGGGGCATACTCTAAGGTGGTAGGCAATGTGCCCGGGCTGCTGGCTGGCACGCAGTTTCGCTTTGTCAAAGCCCGGCCTGGGGATCTAACCCGGCGCAATATCAACTGGGAGAAAGTGCCGGGAGCGAGCGGCTATGAGCTCTATATTGCGAATAGCAAAGACGGGGCATACCGCCTGCTGGCAGATATCGGGGATGGGAACATCGAGAACTATGTCTATGGGCCGGAGCCCATTGGCGGGGTGAAATATTATAAAGTTCGCCCGTATGTAGTCGATCAGGGCAAGCGCAGCTATGGAGCTGAATCCAGGCCGGTCTGCAATGAGGCAGCCCGCATTCCCACAACGCGCTTCCGCTTCGTGAAAGTGCGCGAAGGGGAGGAGACCAAGCGCAATATCAACTGGGAAAAACTTCCCAATGTTTCGGGGTATGAGATCTATTATGCGGCCGAAGAGAATGGGAACTATACGCTGCTGGCAGATATTCCGAACGGCCAGATTGAGAACTATGTCTACGGGCCGGAGCCGGCCAACAGCACTAAGTATTATAAAGTGCGGGCATATCAGAAGATTGGCGGGAAAAAATACTACGGCGAGTTTTCGGCGCCGGTCTATACCCAGCTTCCTACCAGGCAGCACATTCATTATCATCAGGGGGATGCGGCTTGGGGATTCTCTACTTCGGTAAAGAAAAACGCATGTGTCGTTACAGCGACAGCCATCGTTTTGCAGAATAACGGCGTTGAGGCAACTCCGCGCACGGTTTATGATCGCAACGGCTGCAGGACTCCGCTGCATTTTCCGACGATTCTTTCAAAATTCGGCGTCAGGCCGGTTGCCGCAGTTTCAGCTAGTTCGCCATATTACAACGGCTTTTCTGATGGCAGAACATATATCAAAAATCCGGCGGCGAATGGGCGGGCAGCAATTGCTGAAGCACTCACGCGCAACCCGGAGGGCGTGCTGGTCTATTTCAGCGGCAATGGCAGCCATGCTGTTGTGGCCATGCGCAACAGCAATGGGACGATCTATTATAGCGATCCCGGCCGTGTGGCTGCGCGCGGCCACAATGTAACGCTGGCCAATACATGGGTCGGCGTCGGCCATGGCATGGGCTACGGAAATTTGCAGTATATCATGGCCATCGACTGATATTCTCTTACTAAAAAAGAATATAACAAGAAAACCGCAGTACATTTGCACTGCGGTTTTTCTGTTAAGAGGCTTGGCGCCGTCATTGTGCCGAGACCAGCTCCTCGATGCTGTGGATCTCGTAGCCATCTGCCCGCCAGGTGTCGATCACTTCGCCCAGCACGGCGGCGTTGGTGGCCGAGGTGGAGTGCAGCAGGGCGATCTCGCCGGGGTGCGTGCGCGTCAGAATGGTTTTCTTGGCGGCGGCAGTATCCGGCTGGGCGTCGTTGAGCCAATCCTTATAGGCAAAGCTCCAGAAAACCGGGGTATAGCCCATTTCCTGAACGATTTTCAGCATAGCCTCGCTGTATTTTCCCTCCGGCGGGCGCATAAAGCGCGGCATCTGCTCGCCGGTAATTTCCTGATAGAGCTCGCAGAGCCCATCCAGCTCTTTTTGATAGGTGGCGATGTCGGTAGTAGCGGAAAGATCCGCATGGTTTACCGTGTGGTTGCAGACGAGATGCCCCTCATCCTTCATGCGCTTGATGATTTCCGGATTACTCTTCATATAGTGCCCGGTGACGAAAAAGGCCGCCGGGGCGTTTTTTCCCTTTAAAACGTCGAGGATCTTCTCGGTATAGCCGTTCTCATAGCCCGAGTCAAAGGTCAGGTAGATGGATTTGGAGTTGGGGTCCCCCAGATAGATGAGGTTATAATCGTCAAGAAAAGATGCGTCGTCTGCGACGATGGGCTGCTGGCCGTCTTCCCTGGGTTTATAATACCAGCTATAGGATTTCTCTGCCGTATGTGCGACAGTCGTCGAGCTTGGGGCGAGCGTCATATAAACAAGAGCAAAGGCCAGCCCAAACAGGCAGGCAATGCAGCTGCCGATTACAAAATTGCTTTTGCTTTTCATGGAAAACCTCCTGAACCAATTAGTAAAAACTATGAAAACAAACGCTTTTTTATGCAAAATGCTCTAGGAAAATGGGGAGGGATGTGATAGAATAGGGGTGCAAAAACGGAGGCGTATTATGAGAGAGCAAAAGGCTGGAAAGCATAGCAGAAAAAGACGGAAATCATTTTTGAATCTTGCCATCATCGTCTGTGCGCTGGGGGCGGTTATTTGTGTGGGAATTCTGCTTTCTTCCTACTTCGAATATAAAAAGGGCGATGACCTGATGGATGGCATGACGCAGTATGTCAATATCCCTCAGGGTAACAAGGGCGATGACGAAAAATTTACGGTGGATTACGATGCTCTTGCCGCCATCAACCCGGATTTTATCGGCTGGCTTTATCTGGATGGGACGGTGATCAACTATCCTATCGTGCAGGGAGAGGATAATACCTATTATCTGAACCATGTCTTTGAGGGGGAGCAGCATAAATACGGCAGTATTTTTATGGATAGCCGCAACCATGCACGCTTCTGGGATGCCAATACGGTGATTTATGGGCACCGCATGAACAGCGGCGCGATGTTCGGCTCGCTCATCGAATATAAGAACCAGGAATACTACGATCAACACCCGGTTTTCATGCTCTATACAAAAGAGCAGGTCTACCGGCTGGAAGTTTTCGCGGCCTATGAAATCGACGCCAAGATGGAGAACGTGCCGTTTAACTTTACCACGGATGAGCAATACCGCGCCTACCTGGATTCTGCCATTGCACAGTCCGACATCAAAACGGACGTTTCGGTGAATGTAACCGAGCGCATTGTGACGCTCTCAACCTGCACCAAAACCAGCCAGAGCAAGCGCTTCATCGTTCAGGCAAAATTGGTTGCAGTTTCGCAATAAAAAGATCTTGAAATTCCTTGCAAGGTGTTGTATACTATGTAGGCACGCTGATGTGGCACAGTTGGTAGCGCAACGCCTTGGTAAGGCGTAGGTCGGCAGTTCGAGTCTGCTCATCAGCTCCACGGGGTATAGCGCAGCTTGGTAGCGCGCTTCGTTCGGGACGAAGAGGTCGCAGGTTCAAATCCTGTTACCCCGACCAAAGTTAAAACCACTCTATAAGAGTGGTTTTTTATTTTTGCCTTTGTTGGGCGAAAAACCAATTATAACTATTTGCAGGCGCTTCCAAAATTTTGTACATAATTTGAATGTTTCTAGTAAAAATGCAACACGAAATACAACACAACAAATAGAAAGCAGTTTTGCCCTGCTATGGTGGTATAAGAAGGCAGAGAGAGATGAATAATGAAAAGGGAAGAAATGATATAAAACTCTCTTATCTGAAAGGAAACCGAGAGTTTTGGAGCGAAGTTTTCCTAAAAATAAACCAGGCAGACGGAGGCAAGTTATGTGTACAGCGGCGACATATCAAACGAAGGATTTCTATTTTGGCAGAACGCTCGATTACGACTGCTCCTACGGCGAGGAAATTGTGATAACGCCGCGCAGTTATCCATTTTCTTTTCGATGTGTGGAGCAAATGCAACGGCACTATGCGATGATCGGGATGGCCCATGTGGCCCAGGGAGTTCCGCTTTATTACGATGCGGTAAATGAAAAAGGCCTGGGCATGGCGGGGCTCAATTTTGTGGGAAATGCGCACTATGAAAAGCAAAAGGTGCCGGGCAAGGACAACATCGCGCCGTTTGAGCTGATTTTCTGGGTTCTTGGGCAATGCGCCACGGTAGTGGAAGCCAAAGAGCTTCTGGCGAATATTCATCTTGTGGATATTCCCTTTAGCCAGGATTTGCCGCAGGCACAGCTGCACTGGATTATCGCGGACAAAAACGAGGTGATCACCCTGGAGGCCGTCCGGGAAGGGCTGAGGATTTATGCGAACCCCGCAGGCGTTTTGACCAACAACCCTCCCTTTGATGAGCAGATGTTTGCGCTGAACAACTACATGCATTTATCGCCTAAAGAGCCGAAAAATCGCTTTTCCAGCGCATTGCCGCTTCAGGCATATAGCCGGGGCATGGGAGCGCTGGGAATGCCGGGAGATCTCTCCTCGCAATCCCGGTTCGTCCGGGTGGCATTCACAAAGATGAACGCGGTTTCCGGGGATTCGGAGCTGGAGAGCGTGAGCCAGTTTTTCCACATTCTAGGCGCCGTGGAACAGCAAAGAGGGTGCTGTGAAGTGGACGGCGGGGCATTTGAAATTACGATCTACACTTCCTGCTGCAACGCGGATCAGGGCATCTATTACTATACCACCTATGATAACCACCAGATTACGGCAGTCGATATGAAAGAAGAGAATCTGGATAGCGAGAAGCTGGTGCGGTATCCGCTTATGATGCAGGAGCAGATTCGGTGGCAGAATAGGAAATAGTTTGCAAAGCTTGATTCTCTGGCAGAGACTTGCTATAATCTGGAAAAAGGAGGCGATGGCATGAGAAGCGCGAAAGAGCAGGAGTATTTTCCGTATACTGGGAGCACAGTCTGCTATATTGAGGTTGGAAAAGATGGGGCAGTGTCGCAAATGCACCATAAAAATAAATCCGATCTCCCAGAAGTTTTTGCGGCCTACCAAAGGGTGGTACACGGTGATTCCACGCTATACGCGGTCTGGCCGGGAAAATGGAGCAGCGATCTGTTCCTGATAGACGATTTGGAGGCTTTTGCGAAGAACTTTGAGCTCCTTGAAACATAAAATCGATGAGAATGAACCTGAAGCAGCCTTGCTTCAGGTTTGTTTTTGTATCCAAAGCGGCAGGTGATGGCCCGCGCTTTAGCCTTTATTTGGCCTGGGAGAGGGCATCAGGGAAAAAAGATATAGTTTGGATACAAATATACATTGACAGATGAGGTATTGCGGTATACTATATATTAAAAGAGAAGAAAGGAGCGGGAGCATGGCGATTGCTTCGGATTTAATCCGCGGCCATACGGAAACCATCATCCTGGCGCATCTGCTGCAGGGAGATAGCTATGGCTACGAGATCAATAAGGCGATTCAGCAGAAGACGGATCAGCAATATGAGCTCAAAGAGGCCACGCTGTATACGGCTTTCCGCAGGCTGGAGGAATCGGGCTGCATCTATTCCTATTGGGGCGACGAGCAGACCGGCGCGCGCAGGAGATACTACAGCATCACAAAGCATGGAAAACAGACGTATCAGCGGCTGCGGGAAGAATGGGAAGTTGCGAAAAAGCTAATTGATATTTTAATTGGAGAGGAGAAAAGTGATGAGAGATAGATTAAGAGGTTATGTCGAATCTTTATTTATCGATGCACCACGCACCAAAAAGACAGTAGAACTCAAGGAAGAAATTTTGCAGAACCTATACGATAAATACGACGATCTGATAAGGGAAGGCAAAACCGAGGAAGCGGCCTACAATATCGCTGTGGCGGGCGTTGGGGATATCAGCCCGCTGCTGGAGGAGCTGGAGCGCAGTGAGCGCGCCTATGATGCGCAGAACCCGTATCCCGAGGCAAGAAAGCGCTCGGCTATCATGGTCGCGACGGCTGTTGCGATGTATATTTTATCGCTGATCCCCTGCCTGATCTGGGAAGAGGGCGGCGTGATCCCCATGTTTATCGTCATCGCACTGGCGACGGCGCTGCTCATCTATAACGGCATGACGCGCCCGCGCTATGTCAGCCGGGACGACACAGTCGTGGAGAACTTTAAGGAATGGAAGACCCACAACAGCAACCGGCATCAGATCTATAAAGCGCTCTCTTCCGCGCTTTGGTCGATTACAGTCGTGATCTATTTCCTGATCAGCTTCAGTATGGGCGCATGGCATATCAGCTGGGTCATTTTCCTGATCTCCTCCGCCATCAACTCCGTGCTGAGAGCCATCTTTGATTTGGGGAGGTAGCCATGAGAACTTCGGCAATTATTCGGATCATCGTCTGGTCTCTGGTTGCGCTGGCGCTGACGGCCGTTCTGGTTCAGGGGCTGACGGGTGGCTTTTCGTTAGGGGGTATCACTGTGTTTGGTTCTTTTTCTTATGACGACAGCGAGCAATACCTGGTTGGCAGCAACCAGATCGATATGAGGGAGATCTCGGAGATTGAGATCAACTGGGGTGCGGGAGACGTGCAGGTTATCCCCTACGAGGGCAATGAAGTCGTCTTCCGGGAGCAGGCCGGCCGGGCGCTGTTGGAAGAGGATATGATGCGCTTCTATTTGCGGGGCGGAAAGCTGACGATCCAGTTTTGCGCGCCCAAAAGGGGCTTCCGGATTTTCTCGAGCACGCCAAGCAAGAGCCTGGAAGTCAAGATCCCGTATGCCATGGCAGGATCGCTTGCAGAGCTGGAGGTCAGCTCGATTTCTGCGCCCGTCAGCATACAGGGGGCCAGCGGGGCAGAGATGAAGGTTTCCAGCGTTTCGGGCGCCATTCACGTTTCGGATCTTTCCTGCCGGGAGCTTAATTTGGAGACGGTCAGCGGCGGGATTCGCGGCGAAAACATTCAGGCAACCGAGCTGGAGATGGAGAGCGTCAGCGGCACTATCGATATTTCCGGCGCCTTTCAGGAGGCGAGCGGCAACAGTGTCTCGGGCAATCTGACGATACGCAGCAATATCTGCCCAAGAAAGGTGGATGCTGAGACGGTCAGCGGGGGCGTGCGCCTGCAAATTCCGGAAAACGACGGCTTTACCGCCCGGTATCACACGACCAGCGGGCAGTTCTACTCGAGTTTCCCGACGATCGCCCAGAAGAAACAGGCGGTTTATAAAAACGGCGGTGCGGAATTCACCTTCGATACGGTTTCGGGCAGCATGGATATTGAGAAGCTATAGCGCGGAAAGCGCATGGAAATGCCGGGGCAAAAGCCCTGGCATTTTTTGCACCGCGCTTTTTTTCAAAGAATTTGACGAATGGGCGCCAATGAAATGCCAATGCTTTGTAATGAGGGGCAACTATGCTATAATAAGAAAAAGCCCGGATTTTTCCTGGGCTGCTCGGAACGACAGAATTGAGCGCTGTTTTTGGCCGGATTGCCGGCAGAGAACGGCGGTTTTCCCTGGGAGGTAGGCATGAAGGTCAGCGTGCTGGGATGCGGGCGATGGGGCTCGTTTATCGCGTGGTATTTGAATAAAATGGGGCATCGGGTTTGCGTATGGGGCAGGGAAGGCTCGGCAAACCTCGGGCAGTTCCAGGAGAAAATCCGGCAGGGGCAAGAAGGCTTTTTGGGCATGGAGACCACGCACGACTTGGCGCACGCCCTGGCCTTTGGCGAGCTTTTGGCCATCTCCATCAGCGCCCAGCAGCTGCGCAATTTGCTCTCCAGAAGCGAGTTTTGCGATCTGCAAAAGCCGGTCGTCCTCTGCATGAAAGGGCTGGAGGAGCACACGGGCAAGCGCCTTTCGGAGATTGCCGCGGATTATCTGCCGCTGGAGCAGATTGCCGTCTGGCTGGGGCCTGGCCACATGCAGGATTTCCTCGCGGGCATCCCGAACTGCATGGTTATCGATTCCTACAACCCACAGCTCAAGCAGGAGGTCGTTGCGGCGCTCAAAGGCGGGCTGATTCGCTTCTATTACGGCGACGACATGATCGGCAATGAAGTGGGGGCAGCGGCCAAAAACGTCATCGGGATTGCGGCGGGCATGATGGACGGCCTGCACTGCGGCAGTCTCAAGGGCGCGCTGATGTCCCGCGGGGCCCGGGAGATTTCCCGGCTGATCGGCGCCATGGGCGGCAATGAGCTTTCGGCCTATGGCCTGGCGCATCTGGGGGATTATGAGGCGACAGTGTTTTCGCAGTATAGCCGCAACCGCATGTTCGGAGAAAAATTCGTGCAGGGAGAGCAGATGGATGCTCTGGCGGAAGGCGTCTCGACGGCGGCGGCGCTGATGGTTTTGAAGGAAAAATACCAGGTGGATTTGCCCATCTGCACGGCTGTGCACACGGCGATTCAGGGGTGCATCCCGCCGGAGGAGCTGCTCAACCGGCTGTTTTTGCGCAGTTTGAAAAAGGAATTTTAAAAAGGCGGGTTTTCCGCCTTTTTTATTTGCAAAAATTCGATCGGAGAGGGAGCCTTTTGGCAGAGCGGCGGCGTATTACATAGTGAAAGGAGAAAAAGCAATGGAGGATCCGGATCAGAGCTTTGAGCAGGTGTTTGAGCGGAACATCCGCAGTGTATACCGCGCCTGCTATCTGCGGCTGCGCCACAAGCAGGATGCGGAAGATGCGGCGCAGGCGGTTTTTCTAAGCTATCTTGCCAGAAAGCGGCCGTTTGAAAATGAGCGCCATGAGCGCGCATGGTTTTTGAGGGCGGCGCACGATCGGGCGGTGGATATACAGCGCAGTGCCTGGCATAAAAGGCGCTCGGCAGGGCAGGCGCAGGAACAGGTTTATCTGGACGAGGGCGAGATGGAGGCGCAGAGCATGCTTGCCGCGCTTCCGCCCAGCTTGCGGGAAGTGCTGGCGCTCTACTATATAGAAGGGCTGAGCGTCAGCCAGATCGCGAAAATTCTGCGGCGCACGCAAAGCACAATCCGCGCTCAGCTGGCCAAAGGCCGGAAAAGGCTGAAACTGGAATGGGAGAGAGAAAATGAATGAAAATGAGCTGAAAAAAGCATTGGAGCAATACCTGCCCACAGAGGGGCAGTGCCGCGGGATGAAGCGGCGCATTCAGGCCGAGAGCATGCAGAGAGCCCGAAGGGGGAAGGCAGTATGGCGCGCTGGTGCGGCGGTCTGCGCGGTTTGTCTGGCTGTGGCGGTGGGTCTGCTGTTATGGAGCCCCGAGCAGGCGGCGAAAACGCCGCCAGGCCCAGTGATCGCATCCCAGAGTGCCGGGCAGGGCCAGGTGCAGATTCTGGCGCTGGGCGCTGGGCAGGAAGAAAAGCCGCAGGCTCTGCAAATCGGCATCGAAATGCCCTTGGGAGATTACCGGCTGGAATCCAGCATGACGCCCGGCTTTCCGTTTGTTTTCCAGTGGGAGCTGGAAGAGGAGAGCGGGGAGGTCAGCGTATCCAAGGGCAGCCTGCTGCGGTGGGACAGGCAGACGGGGCAGGTTACAGACGCCGGCAAACAGGTGGTCTGCAAAAACGGCGAGACGCTCTACTACTCCCCGTTAGAGGGCGGGCAGCCGGCCGAGAGCGATGCGCTCACGATCCGCGTTGCCGGAGAGCGGCAGAGCGTGCTCATCCAGAGCCGGGAGGGCACCTATTTTGCAAAAATTCTGCCGAAAGAGATGCAAAGCTAAACGCTCGGGGAATGATAATCCTTGGAATTGGTGGAGAGCCCTTGCTGCTCCAGCCGGCTGTTCATAAACTGGCGCACGACGGAATAGAGCACGGCAAAGAGCGGGATTCCCAGGATCATGCCCGGCACGCCGAACAGGCCGCCGCCCAGGATGATGGCAAAGACGACCCAAAAGGCAGTCAGCCCGGTGGATTCGCCCAAAATGCGCGGGCCGATGATCTGCGCGTCAATCTGCTGTGTCACGATAGTCAGGATGACGAAGATCAGCGCGTATTTGGGCTCCACCAGAAAAAGGAGAATGGCCGAGGGAACGGCGCCGATGAACGGGCCAAAAAACGGGATGATATCCGTAATGCCCATGATGGCGCTGATGAGCGCCGCATAGGGCAGGCGCATGATGGCCATGGCGATAAAATTCAGCGCAAACAGGCAAAAGCTCTGCATGAGTTTGCCGGAAATATACCCGCCGAAAATATCGTTGGTCTCCCTGGAAAGCAGGATGATGCTGCCCGCAAATTTCTGCGGAAAGAGGGCATAGGTCGCCTTCTTGACCTGCGCGATAAACAGCTCCTTGGAGGAGAGCAGATAGGCCGAGACGACCAGCGCCAGCAGTGCGTCGCTGATGCCCGAGATGGCCGAGACGGTGATCTGGAAGCCGATATTGGCGATTTCCGGCGCGATGGTTTTGGCATATTCCATGGCGGAATCGATCATCGCATAGAGGGAGTCCATATCGCCGACGTATTTTTCCAGATGGAATTTTGTGATGAGATCGCGAAATGCGGTATCCAAATCCCGCAGATACCCGGGCAGGTTCTGCACAAAGGCGGAAATACTGCTGGAAAGTTCGGGCAGGATGATGAAGAACAGGCCCACCAGCGCCAGCAGCACGATGAGGTAGACTGCAGCGATGGAGAGCGTGCGGGCCAGAGAAGAGCGCCCGCCTTTTTTGCCCCGGAAACGGAACACCCTCTGCTCGAAAAATTGCACTGGCTTATTGAACATATATGCCAGGGCAAAGCCCCATAAAAAGGGATTTAAGATAAATAAAAACCGGCGGATAGTGGAAAAAACCTCGCCAAGATTGAAGACGACGGCACATATTAAAATGCAGGCGCCGGCCGCTAAAACGGCATAGGCGGTGATCGTCGTGTATTTTTTGTTCCAGTCAATTCTCATAACGGCCCTCTTTTTCTTTTTTATCATTATTCCCAGAGATTGCTAGATTATGAGAGAAAAAATGCGCGGATTTGCCCGGGCGGGAGCGGCGGTTCGCGCAATAAAAAGGCCTTGGCATTTGCCAAGGCTTTTGGGATGTTTTTTCAGAATTTACTGCGCATCGGCCTGCTGTTTGGGCGGGGATTGAAGCGCGAGGTTCCGGGATAGGAACTTTTCGGTGGATTTGAGCAGCGCAAAGACCAGCGCCGTATGCACCGGGATGAGGATAAACGTGCTGATAGAGCGGAACCAGGCCACACTCCCGGGCATTCCAAAGGAATAGATGAGGATGAGCGTATTGCAGATAAACGAGCAGACAATTTGCCCGGCCGATACCGCCAGCAGCGTTTTCCAGAAACCATGCTGTTTGTTTTTCAGGAAAAACAGCGCAGGCAGCAGCCCCATCAGCGCGTTGGTCAGCGTAAACAGCGGCATATATGCGCCGAGCGGGCGGATGATCGAGCAAAGGATATCCGTCAGCGCGCCGACGATAGCGCCGTATACCGGCCCCAGCGCGATGCCCGCATACATGACGATGCTGGCAGAGAAGTTGATATCTTTGATCAGGCCGCCGAACATGGAGATCGGGATGCCCAGGAATGATTTTAAAACCACGGCAAGGGCAGTCAGCAGCGCGCCAAAGACAAGTTTGCGAGTTCGAGTTCTTTGCAAAATAAAAACACCTCCTTTTTTTCAGAATGGAGAGCATACCAATAAAAAAGAAGTGCTTCTTCTCTTTTTTTGTGGCAGCGGACGCGAGGCTGTACCGCGGGGAAACCCCTTTCGTTCCCGGGCGACATCCCATCCCGAGACACTTCTTGGCTTTTGGCCATGACGCACAGGCCTCTACTCTGCACATTCTACCCCAAATATACCATATTCCGCGCGGCATGGCAAGAGAATATGCGGCCGGGCGGTGTAATATATTGAATGGGAAGAGAAAAACGAGATTGGAGCGGCTTTTCGCCGAAAAGATGGGCAGAAGAGCCCGGGAGGAAAAGCGAGGATGGCTGTTTTAAACCATATTGTGAGTCAAAATGATACGCTGGAGCGGCTCAGCAGGATGTACCGCGTGCCGGTCTGCATGATTCTGCGCGCGAATGAGGGGCAGAAGAACTTGCTTCGGCCAGGCAGGCGCATTGCGATCCCATTCCCTAATTTTTGCCTGGAAAAAGCGCAGAGCAGGGCATCCATTTTTGAGAAAAACCGCTACCGGGTGCAGGCGGGGGATACGCTTTTTGGCATTGCGCAGAAATTTGGAACGACCATGCAGGCGATCATGGGGGAGAACAAGATTGCCCGGCCGGAGGAGCTTGGGCCAGGCAGGGAGATTGTGGTTTCTTGCCCAAGAGAGGGTTTTGTAGTATACTCATTAAAATCCACAGATACTCTAGAAGATGTGGCGTTAAAATTCGATGTGAGCGAGCGGGCGCTTTGGCGCTATAACGATATCGCCTGCGGCGCGTATCCGGGCATGCAGCTCATCATCCCTTTGGGAGAGAAATGAAAAAGATCGTACTTGTGGGCGTCAACGCCAAATATACGCATACGAACCCGGCCATCCGGTACCTGGCGCAGTATGCCGGGCATCCGGGGGTGGAACTGTTTGAATGCACGATCAACCAGCCCTTAGATCAGATAGCGCAGGAGCTTGCGGCCAAAGATGCCGCGCTTTATGGCTTTTCTTCGTATATCTGGAATATCGAATATATCCGGGCTTTGGCCAAGGCTGTGCCTGGCATCGTGCTGCTGGGCGGGCCGGAAGCCTCTTCGGCGCCGGAGGAATACCTGGGCTTTGCGGACTACATCATCCGGGGAGAAGGGGAAGAGGCGTTCCGCATTTTTGCGGACAAGCTGGAGCGAGGCGAGGACCTGCGCCAAACTCCTTCGCTTTGCTATTTGCAGGATGGAGCGCTTCGGCAAAACCCGCCTGCGCCTTATGTGAGCTTGGGCAGCCTGCCCATCCCTTATGAGAATTTGCAGGAGTTTTCGGGCAGAGTGCTCTACTACGAATCCTCCCGGGGCTGCCCGTTCCGATGTGCCTATTGTCTTTCCTCTCTTTCGGGGGGTGTGCGGTTCGCGCCGGTCTCCAAGGTTTTGGCGGATCTCGACCGCTTTGTGAAGGCAGGCGTGATGAAGGTGAAGTTCGTGGACCGAACCTTTAACGCAAATCCGGCCAGAGCCAGAGAGATTTTCGCGCACATCATTCAGCGGGGCGGCGGCACGGATTTTCACTTTGAAATTGCCGCGGATCTATTGGACGAGCAGACCTGCGCCCTGCTGGAGCGTGCGCGCCCCGGGCAGATACAGCTGGAGATCGGCGTGCAGTCCACGCATCCGCCGACGCTTGCCGCCATAAAGCGGGTGCAGGATTTTGGCTATACCGCCAAAATGGTGCGGCGGCTGGCCAGGGCGAAGAACCTGCACCTACACCTGGATCTCATTGCCGGATTGCCGCTGGAGGGGATGGAGCAATTTTGCCGCTCTATCGACGACGTGATGGCGCTGGGGGCGGAGAAAGTGCAGCTGGGATTTTTAAAAGTGCTCAAAGGCTCCAAAATGCAGGAAATGGCCGAGGAATACGGCATTTTATATCACGTTTCGGCGCCCTATGAAGTCTGCCAGACGGCGCAGCTTTCCGGCCAGGAGCTGGCAAAGCTGCATCAAGTGGAATATCTTCTGGATCGAACCTATAATTCCGGGCTGTTCCGGCATGTGGTAGATTATTTCGGCCGGCAGATGGGCTATGCCAATTTCTATTTGCAGCTTTCAGAGCAGCTGGAGCAGGAGGAGATTTCGCCCAGAGCGCTGGGGGAAAAACAGATGGCCGAGGTTTTGCTGCGCTTTTGCCAAAGAAGCGGGCAACAGATGGCGCAGGAGATGCTCCGGCTGGATCTGCTGATCAAAAAGCGCCGGCCAAAACTGCCGGCTGCCCTGGAATGCGACGCGCCCTGGAAGCGGGAGCTTTTCCGCGAAAATTCCGGGATGCTCCAAAACCTGCCTGCGGGCAAGCGAGCCTGGCACTATGCGCGGCTGGAGGATTTTGCACTGGATCTCTGCCGGTATATCAGGGAAGGGGAGATTTGCCCTGGGCCGGGCAGATACCTATTTGACTACACGGACTGGTCGCTTCATGATTTGCAGACGGGGCAGGAGACCGGCTTTGGGAATGCCCTGCCGGTTTTGCCCAGATGGGAAGCATAAGCAAAAAGAGCAGGAATTCCTGCTCTTTTTGCTTTGCTGAAAAATGATTAAAATTTTTTTGGAAGGCATGTATAAACCTCAAAAACCTGGCAAGA
Source organism: Christensenellaceae bacterium 44-20 (assembly GCA_041223705.1). Taxonomy (NCBI): domain Bacteria; kingdom Bacillati; phylum Bacillota; class Clostridia; order Christensenellales; family Christensenellaceae; species Christensenellaceae bacterium 44-20. The sequence goes on along the minus strand of JBCLQU010000001.1, from coordinate 872,171 downwards.
ATATAGGCATACAGCGAAACGCTGTATCAAAAGTTTCCCGTTTCATTTTTCCTCTATTTAAAAAGCCGTGGAGAGCAGAGATGTTCTCCACGGTCTTTTTATGCAAAAAGGAGCTATTTCCTGCGGCCTTTTTTGCCCGTAACAAACTGCACGATCAGGCCGGATAAAAGGAAGGCAGCCATGGCGACGATCAGCGTCGTGCGGTAGGAGCTGTAGAAAGCCGAGACTTTTCCGCCAAGAGCGGCCAGCGTGCCGCCCGAGAGAATCCAGCTAAAGTTCATGATGGTATAGCCGCCGTACAGCACCAGACCAACGGCGCCGGTGAAGGCGGTGGAGAGAATGATGCAGACGCGCCGGTAGGCCAGCGTGAGAAACCCCGCGCAGACGGCCAGCACGATGATGATAACTGTGGGCAGCGTACTGCTGATGGGAATGCCGAAAAGTGTCATGAGCATGATGGCGACGCAAATGCCGAAAATGGCGCCCGTCAGGAAAATGCCGAAGTTATAGATAAAATAGGATAAACTGCCCAGAATGATGCCGATGATGACAGCGGCGATGATGGCCGTCGTCTGGGAGAGATGCGCATATTGCAGCAGAAGAGAATAGGCATAATACCCGCCGAACAGCACGCCCATGCAGGTGAAGAGCAGGCGGATATGCCGGTAGCCGAAAAAGCAAAGCGTGATGCAGAGCACACTGGTTAAAACCAAAAACAGAAGCAAGATAATTCCAGACATTTTTTTCCTCAAGCAATCTTAAAATTCTTTTTCAATTATAGAGCAATTCAGTTTTTCTGTCAAAGCGCTCATATGTTTTGCGCGCCTGGATACAATAAGGGCATGGAAAAAACAAGTTGCAAGAAAAAAAGCTGGAAAGAGAATAAATGGGTGCGCGGCGCGTTTGGCCTGGGCATTGGGCTGGTCAACGGTTTCTTTGGCTCGGCGGGCGGCATTTTTGCCGTGCAGACCATGGAGAAGCTGGGCCTGGAGGAGAAGAAAAGCCACGCGACTTCCATTCTGGCCATCCTGCCCATGTCTATCGCCAGCGGAGTGGTCTATTTTCTGGGCGGGCATATCCCCTTTGACGGCAATACGTGGATGCTGCTGGGGGGCGCATGCGCCGGCGGGCTGATCGGGGCAATGCTGCTGGGCAAGCTCAAGGGAGGCATCGTAGATGCGATTTTTACGCTGCTCATTTTGGCTTCAGGTGTGAGGATGCTGTTCTGATGTGGTTTTTAATTTCTGGTATTTTATTTGGGACGATTGCCGGCATGGGCATGGGGGGAGGCATTATCCTCATCCCGGTGCTCACGGTTTTTCTGGGAGTGGATCAGCAGGGAGCCCAGGGGCTCAACCTGCTCTGTTTTCTGCCTATGGCCGGATTTGCGCTTTTCTCGCATATCAAACATAAGCGGGTGGATTTTTCCTGGTCCATTGCGCTGGGGCTGGGCGGCCTGGCCGGCTCGCTCTTGGGCGCCTATCTGGCCGGGCTGATGAAAAACGAGGTGCTGGGCAAAATTTTTGGCGGACTGCTGATTTTGCTGGGCGGCTGGCGCGCCTTTGGGCAGATTTCCCAGATGATAAAGAAGAAAAAGAGAAAAGAAGGGCAGGAAAGCCCGCGCTGATGCACAAAGCGATCTTGATCCGCGCCGTTTCGGCGCGGATTTTTTGCTGTGCAAAAGATGCGCTGGCTGGACATTTGCGCGCGTTTGCGGGATAATGGAAAGCGAAATTTTGTCAAATAGGAGAGAAGATCATGCGGTATATTTTGGCCTCTGCTTCGCCCAGAAGGCAGGAACTGCTGGCGCTGGTTTTGGACGGCCCGTTTGAGATTCAGGTCAGCGATGCGGATGAAAGCACAGCGCTTTCGGATCCGGCGGAGCTGGTGCAGGAGCTGGCAAAGCGGAAAGCTCAGGCGGTTGCCAAGGGGCAGGAGGATGCGGTCATTTTCGGCGCGGATACCGTCGTAGCCCTGGAGGGGCAGATTCTGGGCAAGCCCAGGGACAGGCAGCAGGCAAAAGCCATGTTGGAGCGGCTTTCCGGCAAGACGCACACCGTCTATACGGGCATTGCGCTGCTGCATACCCAAAGCGGGCGCATGATCTGCGAGGCAGACAGCACGCAGGTTACTTTCGCACCCATGCGGCCGGAGGAGATTGAGGCGTATCTGAATACGGGAGAATATGCCGATAAAGCGGGCGCCTATGGCATTCAGGGCGGCGCGGCAAAGCATATCGAAAAGATTGACGGATGCTATTTTAATGTGATGGGCCTGCCCGTACACCGCACATATGAGCTGCTCAAACAGCTGATGGAGGAAGTGAGCGGTAAACAGTGCAGGTGAATAGGTGTCATGCGCGGCTTTGCTGTGCAATCGAAAAGACGGCGATGGAAAAGGGCTCGGGCAACCGGGCTCTTTTTTATGCATACCCGCCCAGCCTTGTGGCATATATGTGTATAGAAACTCCAGAATATGGAAAAGATAGTCTCATATTCTGACAGGAGGAAAAGCAATGAGCAGTTTATTCACACAGGCGCTGGGCGTGGATTTTGGGACGGCAAACCTCTCGATTAGCGACGGGCAGCGGGGCACGCTTTTAAGAGAACCCTCGGTTGCGGCTATCAGCGCAGTTTCGGGAGAGCTTTTGGCAGTGGGCGAGGCGGCCAGCATGCTGATTCGCCAAACACCCGGGGAAGTTGTGGCGACATATCCCGTAAGCAGCGGATGCATTTTAGATTATCAGGTTGCCCGCCGCATGCTCAAGTTTTTTCTGCGGCGCATGCGCAAAAACAGGCATATGGCTTATGGCACAAAAGTGGTTATGTGCGCCAGGCCGGGCGTGGGCGGCAGTGAAAAAATGGCGATGGAGGAAGCCGCGCGCTATGCCGGAGCCAAGGAAGTTTCGCTCATCGAGGAGCCGATTGCCGTGGGCATAGGCGCGGGGCTGAACGTCTTTGAGCCCAGAGGACGCATGATCATCGAGCTGGGCGCCGGGGAGGGCTGCGCTTCGGTGGTCTCGCTGGGCGGCGTAGTTGAATCCCAGCCCATCCCCACGGGCGGAAGCTATATGAACCAGTGCATTGCAGACTATCTGCTCTCGGCCTATGGCGTGCATATCGGGGATACGGCGGCCGAGGCCATCAAGCTCTCCTACAGCGAGCATGAGGGAGAGATGAGCGCGCTGGGCCGGGGAGAGAAGAGCGGGCTTCCGGAGGAAATCCATTTTCGCCCCTCGGAGATCGAGCAGGCGCTGATGCCCGTCAGAGAGAAGATACTGGAATGCGTCATCCATTTGTTTCAAAAGACGCCGCCTGAGCTGGTGGCAGATATCAGCGAGGAAGGCATTCTGCTTTCAGGCGGATCTTCCCTGATGCCGGGGCTGGCAGATTTTATCGGGCAGAGCACGGGTGTGCCGGCCCGGCTGGCAGAGCATCCCTTTTCTGCGCCTTGCCAGGGCGCGGGCATGGCGGCGCAGATGCGGAATTGTTAATAAATTTTGACGAGCCTTTTAAAAAGAAAGACAACTGTGATATAATGAAGGCACCGGCCGGGCGTTTCCCCGGCAGGTGCCTTTTTTGCCGGCAGGTTTTTGCCGGCCTTTGAATAAAGCAGTTGATTTTCGCGCGCTTTTGGGCGCATTGTTTTAAAGGAGTCGTTTGATGGGGTTTTGGAAAAACCGTCCGCTGATCATAGCAGTCATTTTCTGCATTATTTTATTCGTTTTGTTGCTTTCGACCTCTGGCAATACGCAAAGCGGCGGCGCCAGCAGCGCCATGGGCAGGATGCTTGCACCGGTTCAGCGCTTTTTGTATTCCAGCACGGAGAGCATCGGAGATTTCTTTGCCGGGCTCTCTAAAAACGGCACGCTGAAAGAGGAGAACGCGGCGCTCAAAGAGCAGGTTGCCGAGATGGAGAGCGAACTGCGGGATTATGAAAACCTGCGCCAGGAGAATGAGCGCCTCAAAGACCTGCTGGGCGTGGTGGATTCCTATGGGGATTACGAGAGGCTGACGGCGCGGGTGATCGGAAAAAGCCCGGGCGCCTGGTTCGACGAGTTCACCATCAATGCCGGCGAGAAGCAGGGCGTCCAGAAGGGCATGATCGTCTATACGGCGGATGGCCTGCTGGGCAAAGTGGTGTATACTTCGGCGACGTATTCGCGCGTCATCTCGCTGATTCACGATAAAAGCGGCGTTTCTGCCATGGTGGAGCGCACCCGGGATAACGGCGTCATCAAAGTGGCGGAAAACGGCGAGGAGCCCAGCGATTTGCAGCTCTTCTACCTCTCTATGAACAGCGACGTCAAGCCGGGGGACAAGATCATCACGTCCGGCATTGGCGGAGTCTACCCCAAGGGCATTCCCATTGCGCAGGTGACCGAGGTCAGCACGGATTCTTCCAGCGAGAAGGTCGTCATCGCAAGAAGCAATGTGGATTTTGAGCATGTGGAGGAAGTTGTGGTTATTTTGCAGCTATTTGAAGAGGTGCCGCAATGAGATACCTTGCTCTTGGCCTGACGCTCGCGCTCTCCTTGTTCCTCAACGGCGTGGTGTTTGTGCAGTACCCCATTTTTGGCATCCAGCCGGATTTCATGCTCTGCTGCATGGTTTGCATGGCGCTCAGGGAGCGCACGCTCACGCCCGTGTTCTATTTTGCCGCCGGCGGAATCGTTTTTGATGTGCTCTTTTCCGCAGGGCTGGGCTTTTATGCGCTGCAATATCTGATTGTGGGCATTCTGGTTTATCTGTTTGCTGCGGCCAGAGGGGAAAACGATCTGCGCCTTGTCCCCATTGCCGGCGCGGCGGCGCTGCTTGTAAAAGATATTCTGGCATATTTCCTATGCCTGTTCCTGGGCCGAAGCATGGATTTCGGCAAGCGGTTTCTAACCCAAACCCTGCCCGGCGCGCTGATGGCAGCGCTGCTTTGCTTTGGGCTGTATTTTTTGTTTGAGCGGCTGTATTCCTTTCGCTTTATGGGGACAAACGCAGATTTGCCCCGCAAAGACGAGCTTTAAGGGGGAGGTGTGCGATGTTTTTAAAGTTTAAGAGCAGATATATTGCGGCGCTTTGTGCTTTGGTTGCGCTGTTTTTGTTTTTGGGAGTCAACCTGTTTTCGCTCACGGTAACGCATGCGGATCAGTATGCCAGCGCGACGCGGACCAACTCCGAGCGCTCGGTTGCCGTCAAAGGCGCCCGGGGGACGATTATGGATAGCTCGGGCGTGCCCCTGGCATACGATGTGGGCAGCTATAACGTGGCCTTCTACCGCGATCCGGCCAACAACGCCTCCAGCGACCGCGCCAATTACACCCGCATTCTCATGAAAGCCATCGAGGTGATCGAGAGCCACGGGGGCAGCACCATCGATACCTTCCTCATCCGCAAAAACGAGGAGGGCGTGTTTGAATACGATCTGGACGGCCTGACGGACGAGCAGCGCCAAAAGCGCATCGAAAACTGGTGCGCCAATATGCAGATCACGGATCCCGAGGCATCGCCTGAGCAGCTCTATTATGAGATGCGCACGCGGTTCCGCATCCCCGAAGATGTGGATTATGAGCAGGCGGTCAAGCTGCTCTCCATCTGGCAGGAAGTCCAGAACATGATGTATAAATCCTATATCCCGGTAACCATCGCCTATAATGTGGACTTTGAGACGGTCTCCGAGCTGGAGACCCGGGCGGTGGAGCTGGAAGGGATTCAGATAGAGCAGAGCTACACCCGGGTTTATCCCAAAAAATCCACTGCCGCGCATATCATCGGCTATCTGGGCCGCATCACGGATTTGGACGAGCTGGCCGAAAAAGAGGCCCAGGGCTATTCCGCGGAGGATCTGGTGGGCAAAGTCGGCATCGAGGCCACGATGGAGCAGTATCTCTCGGGCGCGACCCAGGAAAAGCAGGGCAAGCGCAGGCTGGAGCTGGATGCCTCGGGAAGCGTGATTGGGCAAACCGGCTATGAGGCGCCCAGGCAGGGGGACAGCGTCGTCCTCACCATCGATCTGAAACTGCAGGAGCTGGTGGAGCGCGAGCTGGAGGCCAATATCAAGCAGGACTACCAGGAGCAGCTGCAAATGTATCAGGAGGGCCGGGCAGATACGCCGACCAAAGAGGGATACGACAGCAAGCTGGCCAAGCGCTCCAAAAAGGAGATTGATTTCATCAAATCCGGGGCGGCCATCGTCATGGAGGTCAAGACGGGCAGAGTCCTGGCGCTGGCTTCCTACCCAAGTTACGACCTCAACCTGTTTACCGGCGGCATCTCGGATGAGGATTTTAATGCGCTGCTCAACGATCCCGCGGCGCCGCTTTTCAACAACGCCATCTCCTCCGTCTCTACGCCGGGCTCCATCTTCAAGATGGCGACGGCTGTGGCCGGCCTGATGGAAGGGGAGATCACCGTCAATACTGTGATAGACGATGTCGGCCCTTATAACAAATACGTCAAGGAAGGCGCGCGGGCGCCGGAATGCTGGGTTTCGCCCAACTTTTCGCACCACGCCGGCGGCCAGAACGTCATTTTGGCGCTGAAAAACAGCTGCAACTACTTCTTCTTCGAAGTGGCAGACCGCCTGGGCATCGACAGGCTGATGAAATGGACGGACAATCTCGGGCTGACCAGCAAGACGAATATCGAGCTGACCAGCGAAGCCGTCGGCTGGATTGGCCATCAGAAGATTTTATACGATCCCGAGCTGCCCATTGACGGCCAGCGGACGTATAAGCCGACCATCGTCTACAACCGCATCTATGAGCAGCTGCAAACCTATGGCGAGGCCCGGGGCGTTACCTACAGCGAGGCGCAGCTCAGGCTGGCATCCGCCAGCCTGGTGGATCTGGCAAGGCTGGGGCGGCTGGATATTGGCCCGGAAATCCGCCAGGTGTTGAGCGATACGCTGGATATCCCGCAGAACGTCTCACTGAGCCGGGGCTGGACCAACGACATCTTAAACTGGCTGCGCGAGCTCATCTGGACTTCTACAGATACCGTTACCCAGGGCATCGGCGTTACGCCCACGCAGCTGACGCCCATCGCAGTTGCGCGCTATCTCTGCGCGCTGGGCAACGGCGGGAAGGTGTATGATGCGCATATCGTGGAGCAGATCATCGACAGCCAGGGCAACGTCGTGAAAAATTTCGAGCCGACTCTCGTGCGGGATCTGGAGCTGCCCCAGAGCGTGAAGAATGCCATCATGCAGGGCATGGAGCAGGTTGTCTCGGCGGAGGACGGAGGCACGGCAGGCGCCGCCTTTGTCAACTTTGCCTATAAGGATCAGATTGTAGGCAAGACGGGCACAGCGCCGATCTCTACCATCGATTTGGAGGATAACATCTGGCTCTGTCTGCTGGCGCCAAAGGACGACCCGGAAATCGCGGTTGTGGTATTTTTACCCAACGGCCTTTCCAAATCCAAGGCATATCCGACGGCCAAAGCCATCATCAGCTATTATTTTGAATCCAAGGCACAGCAGGATCCCAGCGCATCGCCCTCGCCTTCGGAGGGGACGCTGCTGGAATAGCCGCGGCAATTTCTGCCAAAATGCGCGCAAAAGAATTGCAGTCTGCGCGCATTTCGGTTATAATTAATTAGATTTACAGGGATTTCAACTGGGAGAAATTATGATAACGCTCAAAAGCACACAAGAGGGATTGGAATTTTGGATTTCCGATGCAGATTCCTATCCTAAAATTAAACAGGAGCTTGAAGATACTCTTGGCGCAAACCGGGATTTTTACCGCGGGACGCATCTTCCGGCCAATTTCTTTGGGTGGGAGTTTACCGATCTGCAAAAGCGGGAGCTTTCGGCGTTTTTAGGCCGGGAATACGGCATATACCGCGTGCATTTTTCGGATGACGAATCGCCGGATCAGATGCCGGAGCAGCCCAAAAGGCGCGGCCGCCGTGCAGCTGCCCGGGCAGAGGAACAGGCGCCGGAGCCGGAAGCTGCTTTCATGGAGCGCAGAGACGGCAGCATGTTTTTGCCAAAAACCATCCGCAGCGGACAGCGGATCGAATGCCAGGGGGATGTTGTGGTTGTGGGCGATGTGAACCCAGGGGCGGAGATCATCGCGACGGGCAATATCGCGGTGTTCGGCAAACTGCGCGGGCTGGCTCATGCCGGCGCCTCCGGCCGCCAGGATGTGATCATCGTGGCGAACTACCTGGTTCCGCAGCAGATTCGGATTGGCGGGAAAATCGCCATCATCCCCAAAAACCGGCGCATTGACGGGCCGGAAATCGTGAAAATTTTAGACGGAAAAATCGTAGTGGATTCTTTGGCTTAGAGCATATTGGAGGAAAGAGAGCATATGAACAACGTAATCGTAGTAACATCCGGCAAAGGCGGCGTCGGCAAGACGACGACTTCGGCGAATATCGGCGTGGGGCTTGCGCGGCTGGGCAAGCGCGTTGTGCTGATGGATACGGATATTGGCCTGAGAAACCTGGACGTCGTTCTGGGGCTGGAAAATAGAATCGTCTATGACCTGGTGGACGTTGTCAGCGGGACATGCCGCTTAAAGCAGGCGCTGATCAAAGATAAGCGCTATGACGGCCTCTATCTGCTGCCGGCCGCGCAAACCAAAGATAAAAACGCCATCACGCCGGAGCAATCCAAGGCGCTGGTGGAGGAGCTGGAAAAGGAATTCGACTACGTGATCATCGACTGCCCGGCAGGCATTGAACGCGGCTTTCAGAACGCGATTGCCGGCGCAAAGAGCGCAATTGTCGTAACCGTTCCGGAGGTTTCCTCTGTGCGCGATGCGGACCGCATCATCGGCCTGCTGGGAGCGGCGGAAGTGGAGGATATGAAGCTTCTGATCAACCGTCTGCGCCCGGATTTGGTCAAAAAAGGGGATATGCTTGCCATCGACGACACGCTGGAAATCCTGGGCATCGATCTCATCGGCGTGATTCCCGAAGATGAGCTGATTTTCCGCTCCAGCAACCTGGGCGAGCCCGCCGTTACGGATGATTCCTCCAAGGCAGGCAAGGCATACCGGGAGGTTGTCGACCGCATTTTGGGGAAAGACGTTCCCATCAGCACGCCGGAAGAGAAAACGGGCTTCTTCGGCAAAGTCCGCAAGCTGTTTGGCGGGAAGGAATAAGCGGGGGGGAGCAGAAATGGCAATGTTTGGTTTATTTGGAAATAAGAAAAAGACAAGCAGCTCTGTCGCCAAAGACAGGCTCAAGCTGGTTTTGATTCACGACCGCGCCGGAACTTCCTCCAACAACGAGATGATCGAGATGATGAAGCGGGATATTCTGAGAGTGATTTCGGAATATATCGAGATCGATGAGTCTGAATTTGAGCTGGATATCAAGACGGCAAAGGGCGGGAAAGACCGCGTTTTTTCCGAGATCGTCGCCAATATTCCCATCAAGCGGGTGCGCAAGATGGGCAAAAACAAATACTAGCCCCAAGGGGCGGGAAAAACCGGCAGAAAGCCGGTTTTTTATTGCAATAAAAAGAGCCCCGCCGGCGATTTTGGCAGGCGGGGCATGGGTACAGACAGAGAGCAGATTAGAGCGGCGTTCGCCTTTGGGAGCGCAGATAGACGTTAAGCACAAGCCCAATGTTTATAAGCGTTGCCAGCAGATTCGAGCCGCCATAGCTGACCAGCGGCAGCGGGATGCCCGTTACAGGCATGACGCCGATATTCATACCGATATTTTCAAACACATGGAAGAACAGCATACATGCCACGCCAACGATGATATACATGCCGAAATCATCCCGGGCGCGCATGGAGATGCGGAAGAGGTGATAGATGAGGAAAAGATATGCGCCGACCAGCAGAATTGCGCCGACAAAGCCGACGGCTTCAGTTGTGCTGGAAAAGATAAAATCCGTATGATCTTCGGGCAGAAAATTGGATTGCTGAGTGAGCAGATCTTGTGAGAAAAAGCCCTTGCCGCGGAATCCCCCGGAGCTGGAGACGGTTTTAGCCCGAATGACGTTGAACCCTTTGCCCTCGGGATCTTTGCTGGGATCGAAGAAGACCTCGATGCGCCCCTTCTGATCCTCGCTCATCAGCAGCCAGGCGATGGGCAGCATGGCCAGCGCCGCGCCAAACATGGGCCCGAGAATTTTAAAGCTGGTTTTAGACATGAACAGCAGGCCGATGAGAATGAACAGATAGACCATGGCCGTGCCCAAATCCGGCTGGGCCGCGATGAGCACGACGGGGATAAGAAACCGCCAGAGAATGGGCAGCAGATCCCGGAATTTTTCGATGCCGCCGCTCTTATTCTCTGTGCGCTCGGCGAACTCGCGCGCCAGCACCAGGATGATGAGCGGCTTGCAGATCTCGCTGGTCTGGATGCCGACAGAGCCGATGCGCAGCCAGCCCTTCAGACCGCGCTGGTTGGCGCCGAAAATCAGCGTTATCACCAGCAGTGCGACACAGCCCCAGTAGATGATATTGCAAAACTCGCGGATATTGCTGTAGTCCACGAACAGCAGGACGATGATGAGGATGACGCCCAGGCAAAAATAGATAAACTGCGTCAGCGGCAGGCTGGAACTTAGGCTGCCGACATATTCGAGGAACGTCTGTGTATCGGGATCAAAGGCAGTGCAAGTCGCGCTGGCGATGGCGATCATGCCAAAAAAGGCCAGGCCAAGCGTCAGCAGGACGGTGATCCAGTCGATGCGCTTTAGAATATCATAATTCTTATTTTTCGGGCTCATAAGAATTCCTTTCGTTGGGATAATAGAGGGTCTTGGCCGCGGCAAAGCGGCACCCGAATGATGGAACACAGCGAAACTTTTCATCGCCGCTCGTGTCGTTCCGCCCGATTGGTAGAGTGGTGAAATCTGCCATTACCACACGCGAAGCCGGAAGTCAGCTTGTCAGTTCGTACATGCTCGCGCAGAACGTGTTTGCCTTGCTTGCGAATCATATTTGCCAGCGGGCAGATACTCTCTCGTTTCCAGCCGCCATGCGAACCGGCTTTCCCCGCAATCCAATTTTTAAAAATAAGTAAAGGGATATGGGGCTTGCCCCCATGATTATCCATTGCCCTTGGCCTTTTCATCAGTGCCGTGAGGTTATTATATCATGGCGGCGGCGCGCATCGCGCGACGACGGCAGCCGTCAATGAACGCTCAGACTTCGGAAGAGCTTTGCCCTTCCGTTTAAGCCGTGCGTCTATTATACCGCAGCAGCCCATTTCTGGCAAATGAACAAATCGTGAAAGCAGAGAAAACAGAAATATTTTTCCGGCTGGGTGAGTATAGATTATTACACCCGAAAGGCAAGGAGGGATATTGATTATGGCAGAAAACCGGAAAACGGCGAACAGTGAATTTATTTCCAGCAAAAGAGGAACGAGGGTCCAGCGCCCGCAGAGGGTGGAAGAAGAGCCGAGCGGCAGTCTGCTGGAACTGAAAAGCGGATGGAAGAGTGTCCGTAAAAAGGTGCAGGAGGCGCCGGAGGGCTACCGCAAGCTGGCGCGCCGGGCGATGGTATGCGCTGTGCTGGCGCTGGGCATCTGGGCTGTGAAAAGCATGGATACGGCGGTTTCCAACCAGATCATCGGCGGCGTCGAGAGCGCCACGGGCAGCGAGCTGGAAAAAGACGATGATATCGGCCAGCTGAAGTTCGTCAGCGGACAGCAGGGGGATGCGGTGAGCGTTTCGGGCTCGCTTTACAGCCTGCCTTTGGAAGGCGAGGTTGTGGAATCCTTCTCGGACAGCGGCAAGGACGTCAGCATTAAGGGCGAGGGAAGCGCCAGAGTGAGCGCGATTCTGCCGGGTGTCGTGGTAAAAACCACCAGCGACAGCGTGGTCGTCGAGAATATCAACGGCACAAAGAGCACATATTCCGGCGTAATCCCCAGTGTTTCGGCAGGCGATCAGGTGAGGAATTCAGATATGCTGGGTCAGCTTTCGGGAGAAGTGCTCTGCCTGGAGACGGTGAGCGGCATTGGCTATGTGGATTCCCTGAGCATGCAGGATATGACAGAGGCATCAGCGCAAATTGAGTAGCAAGTTTTTTGGGGGCAGGCTGGAAGTTAATTTTATCTTTATTCCGGTTGTCTTTCTCATGTGCTATGTGAGCGGGGTCGAGGCGATATTGGCCTTCTGCCTGGCGCTGTTGCTGCACGAGAGCGCTCATGCCGTCATGGCGCAGGCGATGGGCGTGCGCGTGCGGAGCTTGGAGCTGATGCCCTTTGGATGCACGGCGCATATCGAGAGTTTTGCGGTGGTCAGCCCAGGGGCGGAGATCGCCATGGCCGCCGCCGGGCCTTTGGCAAACCTGGCGCTGGCGGCGCTGTTGCAGTTTGGCGCGGACGTCACGGCGGAGGACACCTTTCTCGCCGCGCTTTACCGCTCGAACCTCTCGCTGGCGGCGGTCAATCTGCTCCCGGCGCTTCCCATGGACGGCGGGAGAGTGCTCTGCTGTGTGCTCTCTTATGCGATGCCGAGGCTGCTGTGCGTGCGGCTGGTCAGCGCCATGGGTGTGCTGACGGGGCTGGGCGTAACCGGGCTGGGCGTGCATTTCTGGCTGACCGGGACGCCCAATCCCACCATCCTGCTCATGGGCAGTTTTATGATCTTCGCCTCGGCGAAGCACTACCATGCGGCGCCGGTTTGTGTGATGCAGGATACGCTGCATAAGCGCAGGGAGATTTTCCGGCGCGGCAGTGCGCAGGTGCGGGGCACGGCGGTCTGCGGGGAGCGCAGCTTGGGCGACGCCATCGCGCGCATGGATGCCAGAAGCTACAACCTGCTCTATATCCTGGATGACGATATGCGCCTGCTTGGGACGCTGGGCGAAGGCGAGATTATGGATTACGCGCTTTCCCGGGGCAGCGGGGAGAAACTGCGGGAAATTGCAAAACTGCGGCGCAGTGTTTGACCCTTGGCAGAGATAATGTTATAATACAAGAACAGTTTATATACGGGCGGTGCATGGCGAGATTGGCGCGGCGTTTGCCAGCCCAAAAGCCGCGGGCCAAAAGCCCTCCGGGAGGAAATTTTGATCGACCTGAAAAAGTTAGAGAAAATCCTGCCCCTGGTGGAAAAACCGGGCAGATATATTGGGGGAGAAGTTGGGATTGCAAGAAAGCGGACGGATGTGCCTATCCGCTTTTTGTTCGCTTTTCCGGATATTTACGAGGTGGGGATGTCTCACCTTGGGAGCGTTATCCTGTATCATCTGACCAACGAGAGAGAGGACACCTATGCGGAGCGGGCCTATGCCCCCTTCCCGGATATGCAGCAGCAGATGGAAAAAGAGGGGATTCCTCTTTTTTCTTTGGAAACATATACTGCGGCCGGCGAATTTGATATCGTCGGTTTTAACCTCTCCTATGAGATGTGCTATACGACTGTACTGCGCATGATGGAGCTTTCGGGCATCCCGCTGAGAAGCCGGGAGAGAGACGAGAGCTATCCGCTCATCATAGCCGGAGGAACCTGCACCTATAACCCAGAGCCTTTGGCGGATTTTATCGATCTGTTCATCATCGGCGAGGGAGAGCAGGTCAATATGGAGCTGCTGGATCTCTATGCGGCGCATAAAGAGCAGGGCTTCTGCAAAGAGGAATTTTTGCGGGAGGCGGCGCGCATCGAGGGCGTCTATGTCCCCTCGCTGGTGGAGTTTACCTACCGGGAGGATGGGACGGTTGCACAAATCCGGGGAGAAAACCTGCCCGTGCGCAAGCGCTTTCTTCTGGATATGGATTCGGCCTATTTTCCGGACAAGCTGATTGTGCCAAACGTCGGCATTGTGCACGATCGGGTTACGCTGGAGATTTTCCGTGGGTGCACCCGGGGCTGCCGGTTCTGCCAGGCGGGGTTCATCTACCGGCCGGTGCGGGAGAAGCGCGTGCAGACGCTGTGCGAGCAGGCGAGGGATTTGATTGACCGCACGGGCTATGAGGAGATTTCGCTCTCTTCGCTGAGCTCGGGGGATTACAGCGGCATAGAGGAGCTGGCGGATCGGCTGTTTGACGAGTTCGAGCAAAAGCGCGTGAGTATCTCGCTGCCCTCTCTGCGGGTGGATTCCTTCCAGAAGGAATATGCGAAGCGTATGCAGAGCGCCCGCAAACAGAGCTTTACCTTCGCGCCCGAGGCCGGGACACAGCGGCTGCGGGACGTCATCAATAAAAATATTACTGAAGAGGAGATTCTGCGGGGCGTCCGCTATGCGTTTGAGAGCGGCGCGACCACCATCAAGCTCTACTTCATGATTGGCCTGCCCACGGAGACCTATGAAGATCTGGATGGCATCGCGGATATCGTCCTGAAAATCAAAAGCGTGTTTGGGCAGGTGCCAAAAGAACTGCGCCGGGGCAGCCTTCAGATCAACGTCAGCACGGCGTCTTTCGTGCCCAAGCCCTTTACGCCTTTCCAATGGGAGGCGCAGGACAGCGGCGATTCCCTGCGGGAAAAACAGCGCTATTTAAAGGAAAAACTGCGCATGCGCGGCGTAAAGTACAGCTATCACGATACGCCGCTCTCCTATTTGGAGGCGGTTTTCGCCAGAGGAGACCGCCGGCTTTGCGATGTGCTCTACTACGCGCGCAAAAACGGGGCGCAGTTCGATTCCTGGCAGGATCAGTTTTGCCAGGAAGCATACGGCAAGGCCTTTGAACAGGCCGGAATCGACCCGGATTTCTATGCCTGCCGGGAGCGGGATCTGGACGAGATTCTGCCCTGGAGCCATATCGACGCCTATATTTCCCCGCGCTATTTGAAGCGCGAACTCGCCCAGGCAAAGGCCGCGAAAACCACGCCGGACTGCAGGGAAGGCTGCCAGGGATGCGGGCTGGGGAGGTTTTGCAAACAATGAGAATCGGAGTAAAATTTAGCAGAACGGGCCTTGGCCGCTTTTTATCACATTTGGATTTGCAGGATATGTTTTCCCGGGCAGTTCGCCGGGCAGGCATCCCTGCGCAGTATTCCAGCGGGTTTCATCCGCATATGAACATGGCATTTGCTTCCGCCATGGCCGTTGGCCTGGAGACGGAAGGGGACTATTTTGAATTGCAGGTGCAGGAAGATTTGGACTGCGCCGCCGCCAAAAAGGCGCTGGCAGAGCAGATGCCAGCCGGGTTTGCCGTCTGCGAACTGGGCAGGCTGCCCGAGGGCATGGGCAAGCTGATGGCGCTGGCCGTGCGGGCGGAATACGAGATCATAGAGCCGGACGCGGCTTTTTCGGCGTGGCTTGCTCAGCTGCTGGAGCAGAAGAGCTTTGTCATCGAGAAGCAGAGAAAAGGAAAGACGCGGCAGATGGAGTTGCGCCCGCTCATCTATGAGGCGAAGATAGGGCAGTCCATTCGGCTGATGCTGGGCAATTTCGGGGCTGAAACCGTAACGCCCAAGCTTTTGATTGCCGAGGCGGAAAAGAGGCTGGGCGGCCTGGAGCAGATGCGGGTCGTGCGCAAGGATTTATACGCCGGGCAAAATGGAGAATATAAAGCTCTGTCTGAGCTTTTTGTATAGTTTTTATGAGTGGAGGGTTTTGGATGAAAAGAGAGATCATCGCAGACGTCAACCCGCATGAGGCGAGAGTCGCTCTGCTGGAGGATGGGGAGCTGGCAGAGATACAGGTGGAATTCCGCGGCAACGAGCGGCTCGTCGGCAATATCTACAAGGGCAGAGTGGAGAATATTCTGCCGGGCATGCAGGCGGCGTTTGTGGACGTGGGCCTGGAGAAGAACGCGTTCCTCTATGCCGGCGATATTCTGGCGGATAAATCCGACTTTGAGTTCCAGGGCGAGCGGGCCAATGTGGATCGCGAGCTGAAAAATACCAATATCAAATACTTGCTCAAGCAGAACCAGGAGATCATGGTGCAGGTGCTAAAGCAGCCGGGCGGCACCAAGGGCGCCCGGGTAACGACGCATATCACGCTGCCCGGCCGGATGATCGTGCTCATGCCGACGGTGGATCATGTGGGCGTTTCCCGCCGCATCGAAGACGAGGCCGAGCGCGAGCGCCTCAAGACGATCATGGAAAAATACAAGCCGGAGGGTATGGGCATCATCGTGCGCACGGCGGCCGTGGGCTGTTCGGAAGAGAAGCTGGCGGGGGAGGTCAACTTCCTGGCGCGGCTCTGGGGCAAGATTCAGGATAAGGCGGATTTCGTCTCGGCGCCCAGGCTCATCCATTCCGAGGAGACACTGCTCTTCCGCACGGTGCGGGATATGTTTACCGAAGATGTGGACCGCTTTGTGATCAACGACAAGGATTACTACGAAAAAGTGCTGGCGGTAGTGGAGATTACGACGCCCGCGCTGGCGGACCGGGTGGAATACTTCGCCAAGCCCGACAATATCTTCGATCTCTACGGCATCGAGCCGAAGGTGGAAAAGGCGCTTTCCAAAAAAGTCTGGCTGGATAACGGCGTCTATCTCTATATCGAGGAGACTGAGGCGCTGACGGTGATCGACGTCAACACGGGCAAATACGTCGGCGAGGACGATTTGCAGGAGACCATCGTCAATACGAATATCGAGGCGGCCAAGGAGATCGCGCGCCAGCTGCGGCTGCGGGATATCGGCGGCATGGTGATCATCGATTTTGTGGATATGGAAGGCGAGGAGAACGAGGCGAGGGTCGTCGCGGCGCTGGAGGAGGCGCTGCGGGCGGACCGTACCAAGACCAACGTCGTGGGCTTTACCGGCCTTGGGCTGGTGGAGATGACGCGCAAGAAAGTGCGCCGCAAGCTCTCTGCACTGCTTTTAGAGGACTGCAAGCGCTGCGGCTCCAGCGGGAAAGTCTATTCCCCCCAGGCCATGGCCATGCGCGTGCGCCGGGAAGTGAACCGGTATGTGCTGGCCAAGGATTCCTCCCGCTATCTCGTGGAAGTTTCCCCGGCGGCGGCAAAATATATTGAGGAATGCAATAATCAAAATCAGGCAATCCTAAAGCTATACGAAGGAAAGCAGTTCTACTTAAAGGGGAACCGCAACCTCAGCTCGGGAGAATGCAAAGTATCCGTCATTTTGGATGAAAAGAGCATGCACGGCGCGCAGATTTTCTGCTGATGTGGCGCCTGCGGCCCTCTGAGCCTGGCAAAAGGGCGGAAAAGCTGGGGCAAAACGCATAGTTTTTGCCAAAAACGCTTGTAAACGCCGTTTTCTTATGCTAGAATAAGGCCAGCAATAGTGCTCTGACAGAGAGTGGGGTTTCGCCCACTCTTTCCTTTATAACTTAGGCAAGATGTCCCCCGCCTCTTAGGAGGCGGGCGCCATTTTTCAATCAGCGGGGATACAATTTTCCGCTGACTGAAGCGCGGCAAGGCCGCGGCTTGCCGCGTGAAATGACGGGGCAAGCCCCTGATTGAAAAGCTTTGGGAGGAACATCGTTGTCCAGAAAAATTGAGGAACAGATTGAACGGCTTGTGGGCGCAAAGATAGAGCAGATGGGCTATGAGCTGGTAGATGTGGAGTATGCGAAAGTAAAAGGGCAGGATGATGAGCTGGTCGTCTATATCGACAGGCAGGGCGGCGTCACGCTGGACGACTGCGAGGCCGTCAGCCTGGCGGTGGAGCCCATCATCGATGAAGCCGACCCGATTGCTCACGCATATGTTTTTTGTGTTTCTTCGCCGGGCATCGACCGCCCGCTCAAAAAACCGAGGGATTTTGAGAAGGCGCTGCAGACCAAAGTGGATTTGAAGCTCTATGAAAAGCTGAACGGCAAAAAAGAGATCACGGCGGTTTTAATTGGGTATGATGAGAGCGCCGTTCGCCTGCAAACGGAAAAGGGGCAGGAACTGGAGCTGGGCAGAGAGAAGATTGCGCTCATTCGGCCGCATATCGAGTTTTAGGAGGGTTACGATGAACCAGGAATTTATGGAAGCTCTGGAAGAGCTGGAGCAGGAAAAAGGGATTGACAAGCAGACGCTGCTGGACGCGATTAAAACAGCGCTGATTTCCGCATATAAACGCAATTTTGGCATCACGCAGGATGCCCGGGTGGAGATTGATGAGCAGACGGGCGCGATTGCCGTCTATGCAGAGAAGGAAGTGGTGGAAGAGGTGTTCGATCCTTCCTTTGAAGTCAGCCTGGACGAGGCGCGGGCCATCAACGAAGCGTATGAGATTGGCGATACCATCGAAGAGGAGGTTACGCCGGCCTCCTTCGGCCGCATTGCGGCGCAGACGGCCAAGCAGGTTGTCGTGCAGCGCATCCGCGAGGCCGAGCGCGGCGTGATCTATGAGCAGTATATCGACAAAGAGAGCGAGATCATGACGGGCACTGTCGTCCGCCAGGAGCGCGGCTGCTACTATCTGGATCTTGGCCGGGTGGAGGGCATGCTGCCCATGAAGGAGACGATTCCCGGCGAGCGCTATGATATCGGGACGCGCCTGAAGGTTTATGTCATCGAAGTCAAAGACGCGGCAAAGGGAGCGCAGATCGTCGTCTCCCGCTCGCATCCGGGGCTGCTCAAGCGGCTTTTGGAGCTGGAAGTGCCGGAAATCGCTTCCAACACTGTCATCATCAAGAGCATCGCCAGAGAGGCGGGCCATAGAAGCAAAATCGCTGTTTACAGCGAGGATCCCAACGTGGACTGCGTAGGCGCGTGCGTCGGCCCCAAGGGCAGCCGCATCGAGCGCGTTGTGGAAGAGCTTTCGGGCGAGCGCATCGACGTCATCAGCTGGCACGGGGATACGGCGGAGTTTATCGCCAGCGCCCTGCGCCCGGCAAAGGTGATCATGGCGCGGGTGATCGAAGAAGAGCGCGCGGCGCAGGTGATTGTGCCGGATTATCAGCTCTCGCTGGCCATCGGCAAGGAAGGCCAGAACGCCCGGCTTGCGGCCAAACTCACGGGCTATAAGATCGACATCAAATGCCAGTCGCAGGTTGCGGGCGATATGTTCGGCGAGGGCGAAGGGCTGTTCGATTTGCCGCCTGTCGATGAATATTACGATGAAGAGGATTTCTCCTTTGGCGACGCGCTGGAAGAGGATCCCGAGGTTGAGGAGTAAGGAAATTTGAAGCAGAAGAAAGTGCCTGTGCGCATGTGCGTGGCATGCAGGCAGGGAAAGCCCAAAAAAGAACTGATCCGCATTGTGCGCAGCAAAGAGGGCAGCGTCGGGGTGGATTTGACGGGAAAGGCTCAGGGCCGCGGCGCTTATTTATGCCCATCCGTGCAGTGCCTGGAAAAGGCAGTCAAGAGCCGGGCGCTTCAGCGCGCGCTGGAATGCGAGCTGACGGAAGAAATGGCGGCTGAGATAAAGCGGGTGATCCTAAGGCGTGAAATTACAGGATGATTTTTATGCGATGCTGGGGTTTGCCAGAAAGGCAGGGGCGCTTGCATGCGGCAGCTTTGCGGTTGAGCAGGGCCTGCGCAGGGGAAAAGTGCTGCTGGTTGTGGCAGACGAGGCACTGAGCGCCAGGGCGCAGGAAGAGATGGAGCGCCTGTGCGAGGCGCACCGCATTCCATTTTTGCTGGCAGGCCCGCCGCAGCGGCTGGGCGCGGCGATTGGCAAGCAGAGCAAGATAGTTGGAGTCATGGGGCAGGCGTTTTCCAAACGCTTGCAGGAGATATTTTTACAGGCGCAGCGGCGCGGAGGTGTAACTGTTTGAGCAAACTGAATATTTTAGAACTGCACAAGAATTTAAATACCTATGCGAAAGGAGCGCTGGAACAGGCCGGCCAGGTTGCCGACAGCGCGAAAAATCAGCTCAAAGATGTCCGCCGCTTGGAGGAAGAACTCTTAGGGCGCATTCGCAGGCGGGATGAGGCGCAGAAGGCCGAGGATTTGCCAGAGCCAGGCGCGCCGGCAGAGCCTAAGGCTGAGGCAAAGCAGGAAGCTGCCGCGCCGGCGGCTGATCCCGGCGTTTTGGTTCAAAAGCAGGAAGAGCCGGCAGCAAAGCAAAAACCAGCTGCTTCCGAGCAAAAAATAGAGCAACCGCAGGTAGAGGAGAAGCCGGTAACGATCGAGATGGAAAAGAAAGAGAAAAAAGAGGTGCGCCAGCAGACGGCGCCTCAGGCAAAGGAGAAGGCGGCTGCGCCCCAAAAGAACGCGGCGCCTGCAAAGGAAGAAAAGAAGAAGGTTGTCCTGCCCGGGCAGCTGGATCTTTCCATGCCTAAAATCCGCGTCGTGCGCTCGGCAAAAGAAGAGGAGCTGGAGCAGCAGAAGCGCGAAGAGAGAAGAAAAGAGCTTGCGCGCCAGAGCGCAGAGCAGTCGCGCCTGAACCAGGAGCGCTATCAGAACCGCCAGCAGAATGGCTATCAGCGCACGGGGCAAGGCGGCCAGAGAAACGGCCAGGGCGGCTATCAGGGCCGGCAGGGCCAGGGCGGCTACCAGAACCGCCAGCAGGGTGGTTATCAAAACCGGCAGGGCGGCTACCAAGGCGGCCGCGGCGGGTATAATCCCGGCGGTTTTGACAAAGATAAGGATGAGGCGCCAGCACGCCGCTCGGCCCCCAGCCGCAAACCTGCGGATAAGGGTGGGTTTGCAGCCATTGCGCCCAAGCCGAATCTGCACGACAACAAGAAAAAGCGCCCGGAGGAGAACAACGAGCGCAAGCGCCGCCCGGCTCTGAAGAATAAGAACGTCTATATTGACGAAGAATTCCAGATGGGTTCGCGCAAGCGCAAGCCCAATAAGATGCACAAAGTGGCGCAGCCCATCCAGCCCATTGTCGTAACCAATATTACGATTACGGGCGACACGATTTCCGTCAAGGCGTTTGCCGAAAAGACGGGCAAACCCGTCGCGGAGATCATCAAAAAGCTCATGTTGCTGGGCATGATGTGCACCATCAACTCGGAGATCGACTACGACACAGCTTCGCTGGTCGCGGGAGAATTTGGCATCGAGGTGGAGCAGAAAGAGGAGCAGACCGCAGAGAGCGCGCTCATCGCCGAGGATACCCCGGACGATGAGGCTAGCCTCATCACGCGGCCGCCCGTCGTTACCATTATGGGCCACGTCGACCACGGCAAAACCTCCCTGCTGGATGCGATTCGGGAGACCAAAGTGCAGCAGGGCGAGGCTGGCGGCATTACGCAGCATATCGGCGCTTATACCATCAGCATCAAGGAGAAATCCATCACGTTCCTGGATACCCCCGGCCACGCCGCCTTTACGGCCATGCGAGCCAGAGGCGCCCAGGCGACGGATATTGCGATTCTGGTTGTCGCGGCGGATGACGGCGTCATGCCGCAGACGATTGAGGCCATCAACCACGCGAAGTCTGCAAAGGTTCCCGTCATTGTGGCCATCAATAAAATCGATAAAGTGGGCGCGAACGTGGAGCGCATCAAGCAGGAGCTGACGGAATACGGCCTGGTTTCGGAAGAGTGGGGCGGCGATACCATCATGGTGCCCGTCTCTGCGCTGACAAAAGAGGGCCTGGATCAGCTGCTGGAAATGATTCTGCTGGTGGCGGATGTGGCAGAGCTCAAGGCCAACCCCGACCGCATGGCCAAGGGCACCATCATCGAAGCGCGGCTGGATAAGGGCCGCGGACCGGTGGCGACGGTGCTCGTGCAGAACGGCACACTGCGCGTGCAGGATACCATCGTTGCCGGAACGGCATATGGGCGCGTCCGTGCCATGCTGGACGACAGCGGCAACGCGGTTACCGAGGCAGGCCCCTCTATGCCGGTTGAGGTCATCGGTTTTTCCGAAGTTCCGGAAGCGGGCGATATTATCAATGCCGTCGAGCAGGATCGCCTCTCCAAGCAGGTGGCCGAGGAGCGCAAGGATAAGCTCAAGGCGGAGAAGCTCAAGAGCATGGCGAAAGTCTCCCTGGACGATCTGTTCTCCAAGATTGCCGAGGGCGAGATCAAGGATCTCAACCTGGTCGTCAAGGCGGATGTGCAGGGCTCTGTGGAGGCGCTGCGGCAGTCTCTGGAAAAACTCTCCAACGACGAAGTGCGCGTGCGCGTGATTCACGGCGGCGTCGGCGCCATCAGCGAGACGGACGTTTTGCTCGCCTCGGCCAGCAACGCCATCATCATCGGCTTCAACGTCCGCCCGGATGCGAACGTCTCTGCGGCGGCGGAGCGGGAGAATGTGGATATCCGCACATACCGCATCATCTACAACGCCATCGAAGATGTGGAAAAGGCGATGAAGGGCCTTTTGGCGCCCGAGTTCAAGGAAAATGTCATCGGGCATGTGGAAGTGCGGCAGACGTTCAAGGCGTCTGGCGTCGGGACAATTGCCGGAAGCTATGTGACGGACGGCAAGATTGCGCGCAACGCAAGCGTGCGTTTGCTGCGGGACGGCGTTGTGGCTTTCGAAGGCCAGCTCTCCTCTCTCAAGCGCTTTAAGGACGACGCGAAGGAAGTGCAGGCGGGATACGAATGCGGCCTCACGCTGGAAAACTTTAATGATATTAAGGAAGGGGATATCCTCGAAGTCTATGAGATTGTAGAAGTTGAGCGGTAGCCCTTGAAGGTTAGAATATGAGTAAGCTAAGGGAAGCCAGGATAGACGGGGAATTCCGGCGGGCGCTGG
This sequence comes from Christensenellaceae bacterium 44-20, assembly GCA_041223705.1. Classification (NCBI taxonomy): domain Bacteria; kingdom Bacillati; phylum Bacillota; class Clostridia; order Christensenellales; family Christensenellaceae; species Christensenellaceae bacterium 44-20. The sequence continues at coordinate 849,729 of JBCLQU010000001.1, read as the reverse complement.
GCGAGCTGCTGCTCACGGAGCTCAAAGATCCGCGTATGAGCAAAATGGCCAGCGTCAGCAAGGTCTCGGTAACGCAGGATCTCAAATACGCCAAGGTCTACGTGAGCATTTACGACACGCCGGAAAAGGTCGCTTCGACGATGGAGGCGCTGGAGAGCGCAGAGCCTTTTCTGCGCGCGAAACTGAACGGGATGATCCGCCTGCGCAGAATGCCTGTGATGACGTTCGTGCACGACGATTCCATCGAGTACAGCGCGAAGATCTCCAAACTCATTGACGAGGTTACGGCAAAGGATCGGAAAAACGCAGAACAGCGCGGCGAGGAAGAGCAGGATGACGCTTAATCAGAGCTGGCAGGGCATTTTAGAGCAGATAAACGCCTGCGATGATTTTCTCGTCATTGGGCATGTCAGCCCGGATGGGGATACCGTGGGCAGCAGCCTGGCGCTTTGCTTGGGGCTAAAGGAGCTGGGCAAGAAGGTGGTGTTTGGCCTGCACGGCGTTTTGCCGGAAAAGCTGGCGTTTATGCCGGCCGCCTTTCCCATTACGCCCAGCGAGCAGGTGGAGCAGCGCGCATATGGTGCTGTGATCGCGGTAGACTGCGGCGATCTCTCCCGGCTGGGGGATTTGGGCGCGGTATTTTCGCAGAATGAGAACACTATCGTCATCGATCACCACCCGACCAATACCGGATTTGCAAAGAGAAACCTGGTGCTGCCCTATGGGGCAACCGGGCAGATTATTCTGGAGCTTTTGGAGGCGCTTGGCTGCGGCATCACGGCGGAAATGGCCAATTTGCTCTATGCGGCCATCTCCACAGATACGGGCAATTTCTCCTATTCCAACACGGATGAAGCGGCTCTTCTGGCCGCGGCTAAACTGCGCAGACTCGGAGCGGATATTCCCGCGCTGAACAAAACGCTTTACCGGGAAAAGACGCTTGGGGCAACCAAGCTGATCGGCCGCGCCATCGAGCGGCTGGAGCTGTCTGAAAACGGCAAGATTGCCATTACCTATGTTTTGCGCAGCGATTATCAGCAGTTAGGCGCCAAGAGGGGGGACTGCGACGAAGTGGTCAACTACGCCCGGGATATCATCGGCGTTGAAATTGCCATTTTTCTGCGGCAGACGGATGCGGAGGATGAGAAGTTCCGCGCCAGCCTGCGCAGTAATCAGTATGCAGACGTCTCGGCGCTGGCGCAGGAGTTTGGCGGCGGCGGGCATAAGCAGGCCGCTGGGTGCTCCCTGACGGGAGGAATCGAGGCGGCAAAGCGGCAAATCCTTTGCGCGGCGAGAAAGTATTTATGAACGGAATCATCAATCTATTAAAACCGCCGGGCATGTCTTCCAATGGTGCGACGGTTTTTTTGCGAAAACTTTTGAATGAAAAGCGCGTGGGCCACGCGGGAACGTTGGATCCCGGGGCGGCCGGTGTTCTTGTTGTGCTGGCCGGGCGATCTGCCCGGCTTTCGGATTTTCTGATGAACCACGCCAAGCGCTACCGCGCGGAGATTGCCTTTGGTAAGCGGACGGATACGCTGGATAGCTATGGGCAGGTCTTGGAAGAGAGAGCTTGCAGCGTGAGCCGGGAGCGGCTCATGCAGGCGATCCCGGCATTCCTTGGGGAGATCGAGCAGATTCCGCCGGATTATTCGGCCGTCAAGATCGATGGCCGGCCGGCTTATCAGCTAGCGCGCAAGGGAGTGGAAATCCGCAAAAAGGCGCGGCGGGTGCAGATTTTTGGCATTGATTTGCTGGCGCAGACGGGAGAAAACCGCTTCCTGCTGGAGGTTGCCTGCTCCAAGGGAACCTATATCCGCACACTGCTGGAGGATATTGCCAAAAGCATGGGTGAGATTGCGCATACCTCTTTTCTGATGCGCACGGCATCCGGCGGCTTTGAGGTTGGGCAGGCTTATACGGTGGACGAGCTCAAGGCTCTGGCCGCGGCGGGGAATTTCTCCTTTGTGCAAAGCCCGGAGGGGGCGCTGATGGAGCTGCCGGAAGTGCGGCTTTCGGCGCGGCATCATTTTGCGCTGCAAAACGGGCAAAAAATTCCCTGCGATGCGCCGGAACAGCGTTTTCGGCTCTACTGCGGGGAGCAGTTTTACGGAATTGGAGAATGCCAGGAAGGCATTTTGCGGCTGGTGACGCCGCTATACTAGAGCAGGAAAGGGGGAAGCGGGATGGAAAGATTGGGGCAGTGCCGGGCGAACTGCGATACGGCGGTCGCTTTGGGCACGTTCGACGGCCTGCATCTGGGGCACCAAAGCGTGCTGGAAAAGCTCAAACGTCAAGCGGATGTGCAGGGGCTGCGCACGCTGGTTTTTACCTTTGAAAACCTCCCTTCCTCTTATTTCGGCGGCGAGCAGGGGATGCTCTTTTTGCCCGAGGAAAAGGAGGCGGCGTTTGAGAAGTTGGGCGTGGACCTGCTGTATATGCCAAAGTTCGACGGCGCCATTGCAGGACTGGAGCGGGAGGCCTTCGCAAAGCTGCTGTTTGAGCAGCTGCGGGCAAAAGCGGTTGTGGTGGGATTCAACTTCCGCTTTGGAAAAAGCGCCCAGGGGACGCCGCAGTATCTCAAAAAAGCCGCAGAGCAATACGGTGCGGCGGTTTACGAGCAGGAGCCCTATCTGCTGGGGGGCGAGCCGGTTTCCAGCACGCGCATCCGCGCTGCGCTGCGGCAGGGCGAGATTGCGCAGGCGCAAGAGCTTTTGGGCAGGCCGTATGAGATTGCCGGGATCGTGGCGCACGGCAAGCAGCTTGGGCGCAAGCTGGGCTTTCCTACACTGAATTTCTATCCGCCGGAGTGCAAGCTCATGCCAAGGCACGGCGTCTATGCGGCGGAGGCGGAGCTGGATGGAAAGCGCTATGCCGCGGTTGCAAATATCGGCATTCGCCCGACGGTAAAAGACGGAGATATGCTTTCCGTCGAGAGCAACCTCATCGGCTTTTCGGAAGATGCCTATGGAAAAAAAGCCTGTCTGCGCCTGGTGGAGTTTTTGCGCGGGGAGCAAAAGTTTGACGGTCTGGATGCGCTGACCAGTCAGATTGCGCAGGATAAGCGGCGGGCCGAGGAATGTGTGAAAAACGCATGGCAAAGGGGTTTACAAGCCGCAGGCGATGTGTTAGAATAGAAAAAGCGTAGAGAACCGGTCGCTTTGTTTTGATGCTTTCCCGGCGCAAAGCAATGTTTCCGGCGATTATAACATGTATGGAGGTAACACTACAATGGGACAGATCGATAAGGCAGCAATTATTGCAGAGTATGCGACGCACGAGGGAGACACGGGCTCGCCTGAAGTTCAGGTTGCGCTGCTCACCGCGCGCATTAATCACTTAAACGAGCATTTCAAAACCAACGCGAAGGATCACCATTCGCGCCGCGGCCTGCTCAAGATGGTCGGCCGCAGAAAAGGCCTGCTCAACTATCTGAAGAGCAAGGACATCGAGCGCTACCGTACGCTTATCGCAAAACTCGGCCTGAGAAAATAACGGCCCGTCATTTACTGACCTTATAGAGCGGTTTCTAACCGCTCTATCCTTTTAAATGGAGGGTATTTGCCCCGCCCGGAGAGCCGGGAACATGAAGTTGTATCCAATTAAAATGGAAGATAAAGAGGCAGGCAGGCGCCTGCGAGGAGGTAACATGCAAGAAAATCATGTGTATAAGATGGAGCTGGGCGGCAGAGAGCTCGTTGTCGAATCCGGCAAATACTGCTCTCAGGCAGATGGCTCCTGCATTGTGCGCTGCGGGGATACGGTTGTCCTCGTCAACGCGACGGCTTCTGAAAACCCGAGAGACGGTGTGGATTTCTTCCCGCTCAGCATCGAGTTTGAAGAGAAAATGTATGCTGTAGGCAAAATCCCCGGGGGATTCATCAAGCGGGAGGGGCGCCCCTCTGAAAAGGCAATTCTGGCCTGCCGCCTGATCGACCGGCCGCTGCGGCCGCTCTTCCCCAAGGGCTATTATAACGATGTTCAGGTGATCGTCACGGTGCTCTCCGTGGATCCGGATGTGCCGCCGGAAATCCTTGGCATGATCGGCTCCTCGGTTGCGCTTTCCATTTCCGGGCTTCCCTTCATGGGGCCGACGGGCTCGGTTGTCGTCGGTTATGTGGACGGGCAGTTCGTCATCAACCCAAGCAGCGAGCAGCGCGCAAAGAGCCGCATGCATCTGACTGTCGCCGGCACCAAAGATGCCGTCATGATGGTTGAGGCAGGGGCGAACGAGGTCAGCGAGGCAGAGATGCTGGAGGCAATTCTGCTGGCGCATGAGGAAGTCAAGAAAATCTGCGCTTTCATCGAAGGCATTAAGGCGGATATCGGCAAGCCCGAGCAGGAATATGAGCTCTATCACGTTTCCGAAGAGCTGGATGCGGCCGTGCGCGAAAAGTTCTACGACCGCATGGTTTGGGCGATGGATACCACCAGCCGCACCGAGCGCGAAACCCGCGAAAAGCAGGTCAAGCAGGAGGCTGTGGAGTATTTCGCAGAGGAATATCCGGACAGCAAGGCGGATATTCATAACAGCCTTTATGCGATTATGAAGGAGATTGTCCGCAAGAAAATCGCCAACGACGGCATCCGGCCGGATGGCAGAGGCTATGAGGATGTCCGCCCCATTTGGTGCGAAGCGGGCATCATGCCCAGAACGCACGGCAGCGCCGTCTTTACCCGCGGCCAGACGCAGGTGATGAACCTGGTAACGCTGGGGCCCATCGGCGATGGCCAGACGCTGGACGGCATCTCGGAAGATACCTTCAAGCGCTATATGCATCAGTATAATATGCCGCCCTATTCCACGGGCGAGGCAAAGCCGCTGCGCAGCACGAACAGAAGAGAAGTGGGTCATGGCGCTCTGGCAGAGCGGGCGATTCTGCCCATGCTCCCCTCGGAAGAGGAGTTCCCCTATGCGATCCGCGCGGTTTCTGAAGTGCTCAGCTCCAACGGCTCGACTTCCCAGGCCAGCATCTGCGCAAGCTCCATGGCGCTGATGGACGCAGGCGTTCCCATGAAGGCGCCGGTAGCGGGCACGGCAATGGGCCTCATCAAGCAGGATGGCAAAGTCGTCGTGCTGACGGATATTCAGGGCCTGGAAGACTTCCTTGGCGATATGGACTTCAAAGTCGCCGGGACGGATAAGGGCATCACGGCTATCCAGATGGATATCAAGATCAAGGGCATCGACAAGGAGATTCTGGAGCGCGCATTGGCGCAGGCACTGCGCGGCCGTCTGCACATTCTGGGCAAGATGAACGAAGTTTTGGCGGAACCCAGAGAGCATCTCTCGGCTTATGCGCCCAAGATCATGCAGTTCAGCATCGATCCTGAGAAGATCAGCGAAGTTATCGGGCCGAGAGGCAAGATGATCAACAAGATCATCGCTGAGACGGGCGTCAAAATCGATATTGAGGATGATGGCCGCGTCGCCATCGCGACTTCGGATGATGTTGCCGCCGCAGAGGCAAAGCGCATGATCATGGATATCGTCCGGGAGATCAAGGTGGGCGATGTTTACCTGGGCAAAGTAACGCGGCTGATGCAGTTTGGCGCATTTGTCGAGCTGCTGCCCGGCAAGGAAGGCATGGTTCATATCTCCAAGCTCTCCAACAAGCGCGTGGAAAAAATCGAGGATTTCTGCAAGGTGGGCGATGAAATGCTCGTTCGCGTCAATGAAATTGATGAGAAGAAGCGCGTCAACCTCATTCACCGCGGCGTAACGATGGAAGACCTCGTTGCGTTCCAAAGCAAAGAGGACTAATGATTTCAAAAAGGGCGGCCGCTTGGCCGCCTTTTTTCTCATTTGCAGAAAACCTTCAAAACTTCGGCCAGGCGGATAACCTGGCGCGGAATTGAAGAAAATAGGGATAACTGCAAGAAAGGATCAGGAGTATGACAGACTATTTTACGCTATCGAACGGATTAAAAGTTTACGGGGAGTATTTGCCGAATATGCGTTCGGCGACGATTGGCATCTGGACCAAGACGGGCTCTGCCGCCGAGACCATGGAAGAAAACGGCATGTCGCATTTTCTCGAGCACATGTTTTTTAAGGGGACAGAGCGGCGAAGCTATCAGCAGATTGCCCAGGAGATCGACAATATGGGGGCACAGGCCAACGCTTTTACTTCCAAGGAGCTGACCTGCTACTATATTCAGAGCATCGATGAGAAAGTGCCCCAGGCGCTGGATATTCTGCTGGATATGTTCTGCCATTCGGTGTTCCCGGAGAAGGAGATTCAAAAGGAAAAGGGCGTTATTTTAGAGGAGATCGCCATGTCGCAGGATTCGCCGGACGATTTGCTGCACGACAAACTGGCAGAGACTTTCTTTACCGGGACGCCGCTTTCCAAAACCATTCTCGGGCCGGCGGAGAATATTCGCCGCTTCACGAGAGAGGACGTTCTGGCCTATCAAAAGAAGCACTATCACGCGGATAATATCGTCGTGGCGATTGCGGGAAATTACCAGAGGCAGGCGATTCAGGCGCAGCTGGAGGAGCAGCTCGGCAGCATTCCCGGCGGAATGCCTCAGCAGATATTCGGGCCTTTGGCGGGTTGGGAGCCGCAGGCCAGGGAGCTGACGCTCAAAAAGGATATTGAGCAGGTGAACCTCGGCCTGGGTTTCCCGATGTACGGATTTTTGGACGATCGCAAATATGCCGGGAGCATCCTCTCCAGCATTTTGGGCGGCGGCATGAGCTCCAGGCTGTTCCAGAAGGTGCGGGAAGAGCTGGGCGCGGCCTACTCCGTCTATTCCTTCCCGGCCATCTACTGCAGCGGCGGCATGATGGTGATCTATGCGGGAACTTCCTTGGAAAAGCTGGAGCAGGTAACCAGCGGCATCATGGGGGAGATAGAGAATTTAAGGAAAAACGGGATTACGGAGGAGGAGCTGAAAAACACCAAAGTACAGCTCTGCTCCAGCTATGTGATGGGCCGGGAGACCAGCTCGGCCAAGATGAACTCTCTTGGCAAAATGGCGCTGCTCTGCGGGCGGATTATCGAAGAGGATGAGCTGCTGGAACAGGTGCGCCGCATCTCCATGGCAGAGATTAAGCAGGCCATCTCCTATATTTTCGATCTGAATAAGATGAGCAAAGTGATCGTGCAGCCCCAGAAGGCATAGCGGGCTTTGTCAAAATAAAAAGAGCAGCGAAAAACCGCTGCTCTTTTTTGATAGAAGCTTATCTGCTCCCATGCTGGGCCAGCGCCTGCTCGACCATTTGCCCGAGATTGGCGAGCTTTTCGGGGGAAATATCCCTGCCCAGGTTCCAAAAGCGCAGATCGCCCCTGCCGCGCTCGATTTGCGCGATCAGCCCCCGGAGGCGGATACAGCGCATATGGCGCAGGCTGTTGCGCGACCAGTAGCCATAGTCGTCGTCGCTGGCGCCCAGATCCCAGTTGGGCTCTGGCTCGGGCGCGAGATCGCTCAGTTCGATGGTATCGATATAATAGGGGAGCGCATCGACAGAGAGGTTGAGCAGGTAATCCAGATCGCCGTATTCGCCGTATGTGCCCATGGTTTTATCCAGACGCTTGGTATTTGCCCGGGCGATGAAGGCATCGGCATTCAGGAAGGAAAGCCCGAGCAGGCAAACGAGGCAGACCAGCGCCGTCATCTGCCGGATGCCTTGCCAGGGAAGCCAGATATGCACGATGCTGCCCGCGCAGATGAGGCTGAGCAGGATGAGAAAAGCCTGCACATAGATACGCAGCCGCGTATAGGAAAAAGCCCTCTCATAGAGCATCAGCCGATAAAAGGAAGAGGCAGAGAGCATGATAGTGCAGAGCAGCAGGACGGTATAGAGCGCCAAAATCAGGCGTTTCTGCGCCCCCTGGGCATGGCGCGTGCAGGTGCGGCAGAGGCAGACCAGCGCAAAGACAAAGATGGCGGCGGCGCAAAGCTGGAAGAAGCCCTGCCGGGCGTATTCGCTGTAAGTCAGGCCGGAGGGGAGCCGGGCAGAGCCGAAGAGGAAAATTCCCTGCACCAGCGCGAACACGATCATCAATAGCGCGACGCCTGCCAGCACGATGATCGTTGCCAGGAGGTTGAATTTGGCGGGCGTTTTCTGCTTGCCCGCAGACGGCTGCTGGCGCTCTGTGAGCAGGGAAGTGAACAGGCTGGCCAGCATCATGCCGCCGCCAGCGGAAATCAGCACCCATAGCAGAAGATCCGCCAGGCTGTCGATGCGGAAGATTCTGCCCAGAAGCTCTGCGAACACCTGATCCGCCGAGGCCAGCAGATAGAGCAAAAGGCCCAGCACGGGGATGAGAATGAGAATCGCCATGAGAATAGGCAGCAGCGCCTTTCGCTGGCTCTTTTCGGGAGAGAGCGCCTTGCCGATTCGGTGGAACGGGCGGACGAACAGCGAGAAACAGATGTTGTTCAAACTGCCCAGAGAAAAGGGCGGGAAAGTCTCCAGCTCCAGCATGAGGTTGATTTGCAGCAGAGTGCAGAACAGCAGCGCCAGAGCGTTTAAAAAGAGCAGAAGCGGGTTATTATAGAGCGCGAACGTCAAAGAGAAGCCAAAGCCAAGCAGCAGCAAGAGATAGTTGTGGCAGCGCAGGACGTTCATTTTGCCGCGGCAGAGCACGCAGAGCGCGGCATAAAACAACACGAAAAAAACCGGGACGTTCGCGCCAAGAGGCGCGCCCTTCCAAAGGCAATCGTAAAACAGAAAGGTTCCGGCCAGAGAAAGAAGGCTGGCCAGCACGAGAGTTTTGATGGGCTTATTCGCCGTCTGATTCATAAGAGACCTCCTGATATTCTAAAAGATCGGATGGCTGGCAGCAAAGCGCCTGGCAGAGAGCGTCCAGTGTGGAAAAACGGATGGCCCTGCACTTGTTGTTCTTCAAAATCGAAAGGTTTGCCGGGCTGATGCCGATTTTTTCCGCCAGCTCTGCGAGGCCGATTTTCCGCCGCGCCATCATAACATCTAAATTTACAATGATCATGCCGCCCTCCTATATGGTCAAGTCGTTTTCTTCTTTATACTGGACGGACTGCGCGAACACACCTCCGAGCACCAGGGCGCAGAGGCAGCCAAAACAGAGGATTGCCGCGCAGAAACCAAATGCGATGGAGGGATGAAAAAAGAGCGCGAAGAGGAAATCCAGCGCACAGATGCCGCAGAAAAGGGCGATATACCGCAGGCTGCGCACATTCTGATAGACGAAAGGCGTGCCGTTTCGGACGGTGGACATGATGCGGATGAACTGCCAGGCCAGGGCAACCGCGCAAAGCCAGCCCACATAGAAGAAAATAAGCGAGGCAAACAGCGGGAGCAGCCAGAAGCGGGTCATCATGCTGATGCTGGGAATCCAAAAGAATGCGGCGCAAAGCGCAAACAGGGTCAGATATAAGATGACGCAGATCACTTTCGCCAGGAATTTTGGATTTTTCATAAAAGACCTCCATTGCCGCATGGTTTGGCAGGCGGGCGGGAAAATACCTGCCTGCCATTTTTTTGAGCATATCATAGTATATGCTGTTTGTAAATAAAAAAATATCGAATATCGATAAATTTTTATTAAAATTCAGAAAGTATAAATTTTCGCAAAAAAGAAAAACTAAGCAAAGGAGGCGAAAAATGCAAGAAGAATATAATCAGAATCAGTGCTGCGGGCAGGATGAGCAGCAAAAGCAGGAAGACATTAGAGAATTTGGCAGCACCAAGCCGAAGAAAGATATTCAAATCGTCAGCATCATCGGGCAGATTGAAGGGCATAACCTGCTTGGGCCGCAGACCAAGGCGACCAAGTATGAGCATATCATCCCCTTGCTGACGGATGCCGAGCAGGACGACGCCGTCAAGGGCATTTTGCTGATCCTCAATACCGCGGGCGGAGATGTGGAGGCAGGATTGGCGCTGGCGGAGCTGGTGCGGGGCATGAGAAAGCCGTCCGTCAGCCTGGTGCTGGGCGGCGGACACAGCATTGGCGTTCCCATGGCGGTTTCGGCGGATTATTCGTTTATCGCGCCCACGGCCAGCATGACCGTGCACCCCCTGCGCAGCAATGGCCTTTTCATCACCTCGCAGGAGAGCTTTGCATATTTCCTCAAAATGCAGGAGCGCATCATCAATTTCATTGCAGACAATGCGAGAATTGATGCCAAACAAGTGCAAACGCTAATGAATAATAAGAATCAGCTGGTGGACGACATTGGCACTGTGCTCACGGGAAATGAAGCGGTGCAGGCGGGGATCATCGATGCCGTCGGAGGGCTGGGCGATGCGCTGGAAAAGCTGAAAAGTATGCAAAAATAGGCAAAAAGAAAGCTCCCTGGAAGGGAGCGTTTCTTTTTGAGATTTGAAATTAGAAAGGATTAAGAGGGGAATTTACCAAACATTTTTTTGCGTTTGATAAATCTTGTTTTTATTCTATCATAAAAAAACAAAAAATCAATAGTAAATGCAAATATTTTTGAAAAATTTTTTTTGAAAACGATAACAAGTGATAGTTTTTAGAAAAAGTCGCCCGAAATACTGCTGATATTTTGGCAGAAAGCCGCCAATTTGCTGGAGCACAGCCCCAAAGCACCGGGGCAAGGCTGTTTTGGCGCCTCTCCCGTGGCTGCTGCCTTTGGCAGGGCAGAACCATACAGGACAACTTTACGAAATGCGCCAGAGGATACTATTTTTTTCTGAGAGAAGGAAGTTGTCAAGCTGAAACAATCGTGCTAAAATATGTAGTATCATTTCAGGGAGAGGAAAAACCTGTGGAAAACGCTTGGAAAAATAAAAAGGTCCGCATTGCTGTGATTGCGGGAATTGTGGCCACCCTGGCAATCATTGTCATGGCGGTTGTCTCTTTTATCGCTGGCTCCAAAATCGATGGAGTATGGCGGGGCAATACCGCTTCGAATATCGCAAACGAGGCGATGTTTGTTGAGGCAGAAGACGGGACAATCTATTTCAACCGCGATGGGCTCTTTAAGATGACGCCGGACGGCGAGGTCCAGCGGCTGACGGATTATATCGTCAGCAGTCTTTGCATCGATGAGCAGTATCTGTATTACTCCTATTATAACGACACGGGCAAGCTTTACCGCATGAACCTGGCGACCCAGGAGCATGAGAAGATTTCGGATATCGCATGCGGCTCTCTGAACCTGGTGGACGGCGTGCTGTATCACAGCTCCCAGTATTTGGACAGCCAGAAAGGCATTTACAAGACCTATCAGAAGGAAGACGGGAGTTTTACCACAGAACAGATTACGATAGACCATGCGGGCAACCTAATCTATTATAACGGCCGGCTTTTCTTCATCAACAACGCCGATTTCAACCGCGTCTATTCCATGAAGCTGGATGGCAGCGACAGGCAGGCGCCTGTGGGCAGGGGAACCTCCATGTTCACCATCGAGAACGGCTGGATCTACTACTGCAACAAAAACGGCATGTATAAATGCAAGCCGGATGGCAGCGCTCAGATACAGCTGGTAGATCTGCGCGTTTCGGATATGAACGTAACCGAAGACTATATCTATTATAGCTACTATTCTGCCAGCCAAACAGATGCGAATCAGCAGTTCTACCGCATAGATTTGGATGGGAAGAACCGGGAGATGATCTCTTCGGATTCGGCCATCGGCATCTGCACTGCGGGGGACTACATCTATTTCCAGAATGGATACAAGAAGCAGGAGCTTTACCGCGTCTCCAAAGACAATAAGGTTTATGAGAACGCGACAGAGGTTTTGCAGCTGAATAGAAAGTAAGAGGCTAAAAAAGCCGGCCATTAGGCCGGCTTTTTATTTCTGGAAAGAAAGCTGCGCTTAGGAGGGGGAATGAACTATTTCTCTGAAGCGGCAAAGCAGAAAATCATACTAAGGGTGGAAAACCACGCAGCTTTATTAGACCTTGCTGCAAAGGCAAAGCTTTTGAGAAAGGCTGTGCTCTTCTGCGCGGCCAAGCAGAGGCGGCGCAGAAGAGCGGGGCGTTACTTGCAGTGCTTATCCATGCCGGGCTTTAGCAAAAGCACCAGCTGTTCAAAAAGACGAAGGACAAGCGTGCGGTGTTCTGGCTCCAGATGCTGCAAAATATCCAGTGCGTTCAGGATAAAGTTTGCCGCGAGCATCTCGGAAGGATCTTCGCAAGCCGCCAGCAGAAGGGCAGGCGTAGTATGAAATGCGGCGGCAAGGCGCTCGATGGTTTCAAGCGTGGGATTTGCACGGGCATTCTCAATATCGCTCAGAACAGTTTTGCTCATATTGATCTCGTCTGCAAAATCGAACTGAGAGAGCTTGCTTAGATTGCGGAGCCGTTTTGTGTTTTCTGCTAAGATTTGCTTTGTATTCATATTTTCCTCCATGATTTTCCAGTTTAGGGAAAATAAGAAATTTCACAAATTGCTATGACGAAAGTCTCATACCAATATAACGTGCCGTGCTCCTAAAAATGCCCTAAAACCGCCTGAAACAGCGGATGAATTTTTTCTCGCATCACAAATGCAATGATGCAAAAAGCAGGATACACGATGAGGTGATCCTGCTTTTTTGAGAAAAGGGAAATGCTACTGCTGCTCGCCTTTGGGAGCACTTTCGGGATGCGTGCCTGGCTCTTCTTTGGCAGGAAGAGCGGCCTTTTTGCCCGTGGAATTGACGAAATAGATGCCGAGGCAGACGCAGAGCAGAGCCAAGGCGTTATTCCAGGTGAGAAAAGTTTCGCGCAGGAAGATGCCGGAGAGCACCGTCCCGAAAATGGGAGTGAGGAAGCTGTAGATGGAGACTTTGCCGGCCGGATTGTCCCGCAGTAAAAACAGCCAGAGCGTGAACGCGGCGGCAGAGATAAAGGCGGAATAGAGCAGAATGAGGATGCCCGAAGGCGTCACCTGCGGCAAAGCTCCTCCGCCAAGATAGCCCACGAGCAGAAGCAGCAGCCCGCCCGCAAGCAATTGCCAACCCGTGAGTGAGACGGAATCGGCATCTGCCGGGATGCGTTTACTGATGATGCTGCCGATGGCAAAGAACAGGGCGGAGAGCACCAGGAAGCCATCACCCAGCAGGGAGAAGGAGAGTTCCAGGCTGCCCGAGGAGAGATTGACCAGCATGACGCCGGCGAACCCGACGATACAGCCCAGCAGTTTTTTGGGCGTGATTTTTTCGCCTTTGCAGAAGAAATGCGCCAGCAGAACCACGAAGATGACGTTGGTCGAGCTTAGGATTGCGCCTTTGACGCCGGTGGTATTGGCCAGGCCAATATAGTAGAAGATATATTGCAGGAAAGTCTGCACGCCGGCCAGCGAAACCATGCAGGGAAGCGCATTTTTCTTTGGGAACAGGAGCTTTTTATTTAGGACGATAGAGATGAGCAGCGTCATTACTCCGGCGATAGAGAAGCGGTATCCCGCGAAAACCAGCTTGGAGAAAGCGCCGCTTTGCTCCATATCGAAGAGCTGATATCCGATTTTGACGCTGGGGAACGCGCTGCCCCAAAGCAGCGTGCAGATGACGGCGCAAAGAATGATATTGCGCTTTTTGGTAAAAAATGTGCCTGGTGCCTGATTTTGCATGATGATCCTCTCTTTCCAATTTCCGTACAAATCTTGACAGATTTTATGATAACATAATTTGAAAAAGAGCGGGCTGATTTTTGCGAAAAAAAGGAAAAAACAAAAGAGTTTGGCTTTGCGGCGCTTTTTTGTGAAAAAGCATTGCAAAGAAAAGGGGAAATATGGTATAATTGCCCCAATAACGCACTCATGCAGAGCGTTTTTCGTGTGCCTACGGGTGGAAAGGCGCGAAGAGGCATGGGGTGGGAAAACACAAGGAGGACAGAAAATGTCAGTTATTTCTATGAAACAGCTACTCGAAGCAGGCGTGCACTTTGGCCACCAGACCAGAAGATGGAACCCCAAGATGAAGAAATATATCTTCACCGAGCGCAACGGGATTTACATCATCGATCTGCAGAAAACCGTAAAGAAAGCCGAAGAAGCCTATATGTTCGTCCGCGAAATCGCAGAAGCCGGCAAGCCGATTCTGTTCGTCGGCACGAAGAAGCAGGCGCAGGAATCCGTGGAATTTGAGGCAAAGCGCTGCGGGCAGTATTATGTCGTCAACCGTTGGCTGGGCGGTATGCTCACCAACTTCAAAACGATCAAAACCAGAATCAACCGCCTGGAAGAGATTGAGCGCCTGGAAGAGACGGGCGAAATCAACCTGCATCCTAAGAAGGAAATTCTCGGCATGATGCACGAGAAGGAGAAGCTCGAGGCGAACCTGGGCGGCATCCGCAACCTTTCCGAGATGCCGGGCGCGCTGTTCATCGTCGATCCGAGAAAAGAGCACATCGCTGTTGCAGAAGCCCGCGCACTGGGCATTCCGATTGTGGCTATCGTCGATACCAACTGCGACCCGGACGAGATTGATTACCCCATCCCGGGCAACGACGACGCTATCCGCGCCGTGAAGCTGATCGTCTCCAAGATGGCAGACGCCGTTCTGGAAGGCCGTCAGGGCGAGCAGATGGAGGACGTTGAGGCTCCGCAGGCTGAGATGAGCGAAGAGGAGCAGGAAGCTGCTGCCATCGAAGAGATCGCAGAGGAAGTTGCGGCTGAAGTGCAGGCTGCGGCAGAGCAGGAATAAGTAAGGAGGAATACCATGGGTATTACTGCAAGTGAGGTAAAAGAGCTGCGCGAGAAGACTGGCGCAGGCATGATGGATTGCAAGAAAGTGCTGACCGAAGCAAACGGCGATATGGAGAAGGCGATTGAGCTGCTGCGCGAAAAGGGCCTGGCGGCTGCCGTCAAGAAATCCAGCCGCATCGCAGCGGAAGGCGTTGTTGATTCCTATATTCATATGGGCGGAAAAATCGGCGTTTTGCTGGAAGTAAACTGCGAGACCGACTTTGTCGCCAAGACGGACGAATTCAAGGCGCTGGTCAAGGATATTGCGATGCAGATCGCTGCCGCAAACCCCAAATATCTGCGCAAAGAGGACGTGGATACCGCAGAGCTGGATAAGGAGAAGGAGATTCTCCGCGTGCAGGCGCTCAACGAGGGCAAGCCGGAGAAGATCGTCGATAAGATGGTCGAGGGCAGAATTCAGAAATATTTTAAGGAAGTCTGCCTGCTGGAGCAGCCGTTCGTTAAGGATCCCGATAAATCCGTTCAGGATCTCGTAACCGAGAAGATCGCCAAGATCGGCGAGAACATTTCGGTTCGCCGCTTCGTCCGCTATGAGATGGGCGAGGGCCTCGAGAAGAGACAGGATAATTTCGTGGAAGAAGTTATGGCTCAGACGGGAAATAAGTAAAAAAACCAAGAAGAGAACACGGCTTCGTGTTCTCTTTTTTTATAGGAGGAAGAGAGCAGATGGAGGCAAAGTACAAAAGAGTCATTCTGAAGATCAGCGGAGAGGCGCTTTCCAGCCCGGGAGAGAATATCGATTTTGATATTGTGGGCATCGTCGCCAAGCAGGTAGCGGAAATTTCGGATATGGGCGTGGAAGTCTGCATTATTGTGGGCGGGGGTAACATCTGGCGCGGCCGCCAGGGCAAGCACATGGACAGAGTTACGGCGGATCACATGGGCATGCTGGCGACGGTCATCAACTCGCTGGCCATTCAGGATGCGCTGGAGGCGATGGGCAAGCAGGTGCGCCTGCAGACGGCCATTGAGATGATCAAAATTGCGGAGCCGTTTATCCGCAGAAAGGCCGTTCGGCATTTGGAGAAGGGCAGAATCGTCATTTTTGCCTGCGGCACGGGCAACCCCTATTTCACGACGGATACGGCTACGGCGCTGCGCGCGGCGGAGATGGAAGCGGATCTCATCCTGCTGGCCAAAAACGTGGACGGCGTTTACGACAGCGACCCCAAAAAGAACCCGGATGCCAAGAAGTTTGACGAGATTTCCTATCTGGAAGTCATCTCCCGCGGGCTTCAGGCCATGGATACCACGGCCGTTACCCTCTGCATGGAAAACAACATCCCCATTCTGGCATTTGGCCTCAGCGAAAAAGAGAGCATCAAGCGCGCAGTTTTGGGCGAAAAAATGGGCACACTAATCCGGTAGAGAAAAAAGGATTGTCAAAAGCCGGGGCATCAAGTAAAATAAGGCTAAGCAAGCATAGATAGCGAGGAGGAAAAGACATGGCAAATCATGAAGCGATTGATAAGGCGCAGGGCAAGATGGAAAAGACGATTGAGGCGCTGAAGAACGAATTTGTCAGCATTCGCGCAGGCCGGGCGAATGCGCAGCTTTTAAACAGAATTTCAGTCGATTATTATGGCACGCCCACGCCCATTCCCCAGGTTGGCAACGTGGCGACACCCGAGCCGCGTATGCTCACCATTTCCCTTTGGGACAACAGCATGATGAAGGAAGTGGAGAAGGCGATTATCGCATCGGATCTTGGCATTACGCCCACGAACGACGGCAAGATCATCCGCCTGGTTTTCCCGGAGCCCACGGCCGAGCGCAGAAAAGAGCTGGTGAAAGTCGCGAAGAAAGTGGCGGAGGAATATAAACAGATTGTCCGCGCGCACAGAAGAGACGCCATCGAGGCGCTGCGCAAGGATAAGAAAGAGGGCAACCTGACGGAGGACGATCTCGCTTCGCTGGAAAAGGACGTTCAGGCATTGACGGACAAATACGGCAAGAAGGTTGACGAGCTTTTGAAGGAAAAAGAAAACGAAATCATGGAGATTTAGTTTTGGAAACATCCCTGGATTTGCTGGGTTTGCCGCTGGCCCAGGCAGAGGAAATCGTCTCTGGCCTGGGCAAACGCGTCAAAACAGTGCAATATGAATCAAAACGAGGGCTGGAAGGCGCTGATGACTGGAGAGTGCTCCGCTGCCGCGAGCGGGATGGAGAAGTGGAACTGGTCGTCAGCGCATTTTTGACGCAGCTCTAGGAAGGCTTATGGTAAAACAAGAGTTACTGGAGAAATATGGCCTAGACCGGGACAGCATTCCCGGGCATGTCGCCATTATCATGGATGGAAACGGCAGATGGGCCAAGGCGCGGCATATGCCGAGGACATACGGGCACAAGAAGGGCGCCGAGCGCGTCAAGGAGATTGTGCGGCTGAGCTCGGATTTGGGCGTTAACACGCTGACGCTCTACGCTTTTTCTACCGAGAACTGGAAGCGGCCCAAAGAAGAGGTTGGCCTGCTCATGGGGCTGATTATCGAATATCTGCGCAAAGAGCTTCGGGAGCTATGGGAGGAGAACGTCCGTTTCTACTCGATTGGCGATCGGCAGACGCTGCCGAGTGAGGTGCGGGCGGTGATCGAGGAGTCCGAGGCTGAGACAAAAGAGAATACAGGGCTGAACCTGGTCGTCGCCATCAATTACGGCGGGCAGGATGAGCTGGTGCAGGCGGCAAAGCGGCTGGCAGAGGATTTTAAGGCCGGAAAAACCGAGCTGAATCAGCAGGCTTTTGAGGATAGATTTTATACGGCGGGGCTGCCAGCGGTGGATTACGTCATCCGCACCAGCGGCGAATTGCGCATGAGCAATTTCCTGCCCTACCAGGCGGCATATGCCGAGCTTTGCTTTACGCAGACGCTTTGGCCGGATTTTGATGCGGAAAAATATGTGCAGGCGCTGCGGGAATACGCCGGGAGAAACCGGCGGTTTGGAGGAATCTGATGTTTATCACAAGGACGATCGTCGGCCTTTTGGCGGCGGGGCTGCTGCTGGGCATCGTGCTGCTGCACGGCGTTTATATTCAGGCGGCAGTGGTGATCGTGGCGCTGATCATGGAATATGAGATGATAAGGACCATGAAGGCCAGCGGCAAAATCAAGCCGATTGCGCCGGTTTTATACGCCGTAACCCTGGCACTGCCCGTTCTGACCTATTTCTTCTCGGATATTGGGGCAGTTTATGCGCTGGTTGGCGGGCTATTGGCGCTCTTCATTTGCGGGATCGCCTGCAAGCGCTATAATATGGAGAGCGTTTGCTACAGCGTATTTGCCATGTTTTATCCGCAGTTTCTCATGCTTTTCCTCTATAAGATGGTGCTGATTTCGGATGTGGACAAAAGCCAGCTGATGATTTTCACGGCATTTGCTGCGGCTGTCTGCGAGGATACGCTGGCTTACTACATTGGCAGGCTGTTTGGCAGGCACAAGCTTTGCCCCGAGATTAGCCCTAAAAAGACCATCGAGGGCGCGGCAGGCGGTTTAATTGGCGGCATCGTCGGGACGGTCGCTTTGGCGCTGATTTGGGGGCACCAGGGAATCGGCATTGGGTGGTATGTGCTGCTGGGGGCTGTCTTGGGCACGCTCTGCCAGTTTGGCGATTTGGCGGCTTCGCTCATCAAGCGGCAGTTTGGCGCCAAGGATTTTGGCAACCTGCTTCCCGGGCACGGCGGGCTGATGGATCGGCTGGACAGCACGATTTTCATTCTGCCGGTGGTCTGGCTCTTCTTCCATCTATTCGGGATGTAGGAAGAGGACGAAAAGAGCGCTGGTTTGCGCTCTTTTTCATAATAGATAGAAAATGGAGAAATAAAAATGACAACAAAGATAATCGGTGGGGTGGCGGTGATAGAGAGCAGGGAAGCGATCATCAAAGACGCCGCATCCGCCATCGATTTGATGATGACAGTGAAATATGAGACGGGATGCGACAAAATCGCCCTGAATAAAGAGGCGTTTGTCCCGGAATTTTTCATCCTCAGCACGCAGATTGCAGGGGAGATTTTGGAGAAGTTTATCACCTATCGGACTCGGCTGGCAATTTACGGAGATTTTTCCAGGTATACCAGTAAGCCGCTCAAAGATTTTATTTATGAGAGCAACCGTGGGAAGGATATTTTCTTTGTGGAAAGCCAGGAGCAGGCATTGCGGCGGCTGGGCGCAGAACAGTCTGCCAGAAAATGACGCGATAGAATCGGAGAAAAAACGTGAGACGAAAGAAAATTGCCGTATTAGGCGCGACGGGTTCGATTGGCACGAGCACTTTGGCCGTGCTGCGGGATTTGCAGGAAGAATATGAGGTTTATGCGCTTTCGGCGCACCGAAACATGGCGCTTTTTGCCGAGCAGATTCGGGAGTTTGCGCCCAAAGCCGCCGCGGTTACGGATGAGCAGTGCGCCAAGGATTTCCGGGCAGAAGGGGTAGAGCTTTTTGCGGGAGAGAAGGGGCTGATTCAGATCTGCGATGGGGCGGATCTCGTGATTTTGGGCGTGGTTGGCGTGGCGGGCCTGCCGGTTTTTGAGCATTGCCTGAGAGCCGGAATACCAGTAGCGCTGGCGACCAAGGAGGCGATGGTCTATGGCGGGCGGCTGGCCCGGGACCTGATGGAGCAGACGGGCACGCCTGTTTTGCCGCTGGACAGCGAACTTTCGGCCATTTTCCAATGCCTGAAGGGCAACGAGATGTGCCCGCCCGAGGAGATTTTGCTCACGGCATCCGGTGGCCCTTTCCGGACCTGGCCGCTCGAGCGCATTCAGCAGGCGACGCTGGAGCAGGCGCTGAAGCACCCCAACTGGAGCATGGGAGCGAAGATCACGATTGACAGCGCGACCATGGCCAACAAAGGGCTGGAGATCATGGAGACGCGCTGGATGTTCGACATTGCGCCTGAGAAGATCACGGTTGTAGTGCACCCGGAGAGCATCGTGCATTCGGCGGTGCGGTTTGCAGATAATTCGGTCATGGCGCAGCTGGGCGTTCCGGATATGAAGCTGCCCATTGCATATGCGCTGGGGCATCCGGGGCGGCGCAAAAACAGCGTGGAGAAGCTGGATCTTTTCCAGATCGGCGCGCTGCACTTTGAGCAGCCGGATTTGAAAAAATTCCCCTGCCTGGCGCTGGCCATGCAGGCAACCCGGGGAGACGGATCGGCGCAGATGATCTTCAATGCGTCAAACGACGTGGCCGTGGAGCTGTTCCGCGCCGGGGCTATCACGTTTTGGCAGATTTCCGAGGTCATCAGCCAGGCGATGGATCATTTCGCGGGCGTACGCGCCAAAAGCTTTGACGAGATCTACGGCATCAACGAGCGCATCAAGGCGTATGTGCGCCAGCGGCATTTGCCGCAGGCGGGTAAATAATTTGTGAAACTTTGAAAAAAGCGACATGGCGGCGCGGCAAAAGGAGTATACTATACTCATCAACTTTGCGCGCAGGGAGGCTTATTTGAATACAGTACTGGGAATTATAGGCGGGCTGTTGCTGCTCACATTTTTGGTCGTCGCCCATGAATTCGGGCATTTTAAAGCGGGCAGGGCCTGCGATATGCGGATAGAAGAATTTGCCGTGGGCTTTGGCCCCAAGCTGTTTTCCAAAGTGAGGGATGGCATTCGCTATTCCATCCGCGCATTGCCGCTGGGCGGGTTCGTCCAGTTTTACGGCGAGGATGCGCAGGAGGTTTTGGAAGAGCCCAGGGCATTCAACAACCGGCCCATCTGGCAGCGGTTTTTGACACTGCTGGCCGGCCCGGCCATGAATATTTTGCTGGCGTTTGTGCTGACGGTGGGCGTGCTGGTGGGATACGGCGATTTTGTGCCCGTGGTGGCCAGCGTGCAGGAAGGGATGCCGGCGCAGCAGGCCGGCCTCAAGGAGGGCGACCGCATTGTCAGCGTGGATGGCAAGCGCATCGATTTCGCCATGGAGTTTGATGGAATCGATCTGGCAAAGAGCGGCGAGAGCGTGAATCTCGGCGTGGAGCGGGATGGCCAGCGGATGGAATTCGAAATTCCGTTTGAGTATAACGAGGCGGAAGGCCGCAACATGATTGGCATCACCTATTCCTCGGATACGCGCCAGCGCTTTGGATTCTTTGAGGCCATCGGGCTTTCCTTTAAATGGATGTATCTGATCATTGCGCAGATGCTCTCGTTCCTTGGAAATTTGGTGTTCCGCGGAAAAGGCGTCGAGGGGCTGGCTGGGCCGGTGGGCACGATTGGCATCGTCAGCCAGGCGGTACGATCCGGGCCGGAAGTTTTCCTGCGCATTGCGACGCTGCTCTCGGTGAACCTGGGCATCATGAACCTGCTACCCATCCCCGGGCTGGACGGCGGCCGGATTTTGCTGCTGGGCGTGGAAAAGCTGCGGGGCAAGCCGCTGCCGCAGAATAAGGAAGGGCTGATCAATCTCATCGGCATGGGGCTGATGTTTCTGCTGATGATTTTCCTGACTTACCAGGATATTGCCCGTCTGCTTTCCTGAAATTTCAAAATATTTCTTTTTCGGCAAAAAAGCGCCTAGCAGGCGCTTTTTTTGATGGGGACGGGGGAAGAGCGCATGAGAGACGGGTTTCGGTGGCGCTCTTTTTGTGCTACAATAAAAAAAATTCATGCCATTCGGGCAAAACGCCGGAGCTGGGAAGCCGGCAAAAGGGGGAGAAGGTTTGAAGCGGGAAATTAAAATAGGAAGCCGCGCCATTGGCGGGCAAAACCCAATTCTCATCCAATCGATGACAAACACGGATACGGCAGATATTCCGGCGACGCTGGCGCAGATGGCCGCGCTGGAGGCGGCGGGCTGCGAGATTGTGCGCGTCGCTGCTTACGACATTGCGGCGGCAAAGGCCATTGCCCAGCTCAAAAGGGGGACAGCCATGCCCATCGTGGCGGACGTGCATTTTGATTACCAAATTGCGCTGGCGGCGATCGAGGCCGGGGCGGATAAGATCCGCATCAATCCGGGCAACATTGGCAGCGAGGAGAAGATACGGTGCGTGGCAGATGCGGCAAAGGAGAGGGGCATTCCCATCCGCGTTGGGGCGAATACCGGCTCGCTGGCGAAGGAGTACCGCGGAAAAAAGCGCAGTGATGCGCTGGTGGAAAGCGCGCTGGAGAACGTCCGCATTCTGGAAAAATGCGGCTTTTACGAGATTGTCGTTGCGCTCAAGGCTTCGGATGTGCCTTCGACGGTTGCGGCATATGAGCGCATGGATGCGCTGGTGGACTACCCGCTGCATCTTGGCGTAACAGAGGCGGGAGGGCTGAACAGCTCCTGCATCAAATCGGCCATGGGCATTGGCGCGCTGCTCTTGCAGGGCATCGGCGATACGCTGCGCGTTTCGATTACAGGCGATCCCGTGCTGGAAGTGGGTGTGGCAAAGGATATTCTGCGTTTTGCCGGAAAGCGCAGCTTTGGCCCGGAGATCATCTCCTGCCCGACTTGTGCCCGCACGAAAGTTGGCCTGGAGCGGCTGGTGCGGGAAGTGGAGCGGCTGGCAAAGCCGATTCAAAAGCCGTTGAAAATTGCCGTGATGGGCTGCGTCGTCAACGGGCCGGGAGAGGCCAGAGATGCGGATATCGGCATTGCCGGAGGGGAAGGCGAAGGGTTGATTTTCCTCAAAGGAAAGCCGGCGCTGAAGGTTTCAGAGGAGAAACTGCTGGGAGAATTCGAGCGGCTGTTGAATACATTGGTTTAAAAGAGAACGGCGGGCTATGAGACAGCAAGCAGGAATAGAGGCGCGCAAACCCAGATGCGCGGCTTGGTATGCAGGCGAAGCGGAGAGCGGGAAATGGAAGCAAGGACATCGTTACATCCGGATATGGGATATACCCCGAGCGGGGTGCGGCAGGTCGTTTTGAATATACTTGCAAAAAAGCAGGAGACGGCGCAGATTGCCTATGAGCGCATGGCCTATAGCCGCGCCCGGGGGCAGTATGTGATCTTCTTATCCAGCGGGCAGTATATGGAGATGGCGCAGCTGTTCCGTCTGCGCCGGGAAATTGGCGCACAGCTGCCTGAACTGCAGAATTTTGAGGTGATTGTGCGCCAGCCTGCCGAGCTTTTGGAGGACGGCGCGCTTTTGGAGCGCACCATCCGCGAATTTCTGATTGCCGAGGAGCCAGGGCTCATCCCGTTTCTATGCCCGTGCAATTTTGCCAGGGAAGGGGATTTTCTCAATATCACATTTGGCCGGGAGCTCGCCCCTGAGCTTTTTTCCCGCATGGGGGCGGCGGAGAAGCTGGAGCGCTTTCTGGAAGATTACTATGGGCTGAAGCTGAAAGTCAAAAAGCTGGCCTGTGATTTGAATACGCAGCAGCAGGAAGGCCAGAGCCAGAGCGCGGCACAGATTTACACCGAGTTTGTCAAAAAAGATGCGCCGAAAAAGGCACCTGCGAAGCAAAGGAAAGCGCCTGCGGCTGCGCCGGCAGATGCGCCTTGGGAGACGGCCGCGCCGGCTCAGGCAAAACCGGCAGGCGGCGGGCAGAGCGGCAGGCCTTATATGCGCAAAGCCCGGGGCATGGACGGGGATCTTACAAAAATTGCGGATCTGCTGCCCGAGGGCGAGGCGATCATCGAAGGGGATATTCTCTCTGTCGAGGCGCGGCTCATCCGGGACGGCAAGGATACGCTGCTGACGTTTGGGATTACGGATTACACCTCTTCCATCAAATGCAAGAAGTTCCTCAAAGGGACGACGGACGAGCTGCTCAGCGTGATAAAAAAAGGAGAGCGCTTCAAAGTCCGCGGGCGCAATGTTTACGATACCTATGCCCGGGAATACTGCTTCAATGTGCTGGGCGTGCAGGAAGCGAAAAAAACCGAGCTGATGGATGACGCGGAGGAAAAGCGCGTGGAACTGCACCTGCACACCAACATGAGCGCGCAGGACGGCGTTTCGGGCGCCGAGGCCTATATTGCCCGGGCGGCCAAATGGGGGCACAAGGCCATTGCCATCACGGATCACGGCGTGGTGCAGGCTTTCCCGGAGGCGGCAAATGCGGCAAAAAAATATGGCATTAAAGTGATCTTCGGCATGGAGGCGTATCTCGTCGACGATCAAAAGAAGATCTATGCAGGCGGGCAGGATCGCAGTTTTGACGACGAGTTTATCGTTTTTGACATTGAGACGACGGGACTGCGGCCGGATACCTGCGAGATCATCGAGATTGGCGCGGTGCGCGTCAAAAACGGCGAGATTTTAGATACGTTTGGCATGTTTGCGCGGCCCAAGCGGGGCGTGCCCTATGAGATTACCAAGCTGACGGGCATTACCAAGGCGATGGTGGAGGATGCGCCGGAAATTGAGGAAGTCATCGAGAAATTTTGGGCCTTTGCCGGGGATGCCTGCCTGGTGGCGCACAACGCGGAGTTTGACACGGCGTTTGTATTTGGCAAAAGCAGGGCTATGGGCATCGAAGTGCACAGCGACGTTCTGGATACGCTGGCCGTTGCCCGAGCGCATTTGAAGGAGCTCAAGAGCTTTAAGCTCAACAAGATCGGGGATCACTATGGCGTAACCTTCGGGCACCACAGGGCTGTGAACGATGCGGAGGCCACGGCGAAGATCTTGCTCTGCATGTTTGCAGAGCTAAAGGAGCAGGGCGTGCAGACGCTGCAGGGGCTCAACTATATCGGAGACACCAAGGCCATTGCCCGCAGTGCGAAGCCCTTCCACTCCATCATTTTATGCAAAAACAAGGCGGGGCTGGTCAACCTCTATAAGCTGGTTTCTCTGGGACACCTGGAATATTTCCACAACCGCCCGCGCATTCCCAAGAGCGTGATGGCACAGCACCGGGAGGGGTTGATCTTTGGCTCTGCCTGCGAGCAGGGCGAGATTTACCGCGCGGTTCTGGACGGCGCAGAGGACAAACGGCTGGAGGAGCTGGCGGATTTTTACGATTATCTGGAAATTCAGCCACACGGCAACAATGCTTTCCTCGTCCGGGAAGGCATGGTGGCGGACGAGGAGGAGCTCAGCGAGATCAACTGGCGCATCTGCCGCATTGCGGAAAAACTGGGTAAGCCCGTCTGCGCCACGACAGACTGCCATTTCCTGAACGAAGGGGACGCCTATTTCCGGCGCATTCTCATGGAGACGACTGGCTTTAAGGATGCCGATCAGCAGGCGCCGCTCTTTTTCAAGACGACGGGGCAGATGCTGGCGGATTTTGCTTACCTGGGTGAGGAAAAGGCCAGGGAAGTCGTCATCCAAAACCCGAACGCCATTGCGGAGCAGATTGAGCAGATCGAGCTGTTTCCGGGCGAGACGGCCATGCCCTATATCGAAAACGCAGATAAGGAGATTTTGGAGCGGGCTTATGCCAAGGCCAAGCGGCTTTACGGCGATCCGCTGCCTGAAGTCATCGAAAAACGGCTGGACAAGGAGATGGGCAACATCATCCGAAATGGCTTCGCCGTGCTCTACTGGAGCGCCATGAAGCTGGTGGACAAATCCATGGAGGATGGATACCTGGTTGGCTCGCGCGGCTCTGTCGGCAGCTCTTTTGCGGCCTTTGCGGATGATATTACGGAGGTCAACCCGCTGCCGCCGCACTACCGATGCCCAAGCTGCAAGCACTACGATTTCGACGTGGACCGGGAGAAATACGGTTGCGGCGTGGATATGCCCGAAGCCTGCTGCCCGGTTTGCGGAACCAAATATATCGCGGATGGATATGATATTCCGTTTGAGGTTTTCCTGGGGCTGAACGCGGATAAAGTTCCGGATATCGACCTGAACTTCTCGGGGGAATACCGCCCCCGGGCGAATAAATATGTAGAAGAACTGTTTGGCGAGGAATACGTGTTCCGAGCCGGGACGATTTCGGCCATTCAGGAGAACACGGCCAAGGGCATCGTCCGCAAATTCGCTGAAATGCACGAGATGCAGCTAAACAGCGCAGAGCTGGAGCGGCTGGCAATGGGCATCAGCGGCGTCAAAAAGACAACGGGGCAGCACCCGGGCGGGCTGGTGATCGTGCCGCACGGCCGGGAGATCTACGAGTTTTCGCCCATTCAAAAGCCAGCGGACAAGATGGCGGTGGATACCGTTACCACGCACTTCGACTTCAACTCCATGCATGATATTCTGATCAAGCTGGATATTCTCGGCCACGATAACCCGACGATGATCCGTATGCTGCAAGACCTCATCGGGTTTGACCCGCTGCAAATTCCGCTGAATGACCCGGAGACCATGTCGCTCTTTACCAGCACGAAGGCGCTGGGCATCACGCCTGAGCAGATTCGCGGTGTGCCGCTGGGCACGTTCGGCATCCCGGAATTCGGCACGCCGGCGACCATGAATATTTTGAAGAAAACCAAGCCGACGACGCTTTCCGAGCTCATCCGCATTTCGGGCATTTCCCACGGCACGGATGTTTGGAAGGGGAACGCGGAGGATCTCATCGACCAGGGCATCGCGCCGCTTTCGGGCGTCATCTGCACCCGCGACGACATCATGAACCATCTGGTCTATAAAGGCGTGGACCACAAAATGGCGTTCTTCATTATGGAGAGCGTCCGCAAAGGAAAGTGGGCCAAAGGCAAGGAGAAGGACCAGGAGAAGATGGAGCAGGCCATGCGGGATGCCAACGTCGAGGAATGGTTTATCGAATCCTGCCGCAAGATTCAGTATATGTTCCCAAAGGCGCATGCTGTTGCATATGTTGTAATGGCGCTGCGCATCGCTTACTGCAAAGTGCACTACCCGGCGGAGTTTTACGCGACGACGTTTACCATCAAGCTGGAGGATTTCGGCGCGCTGACCATTCTCGGGGGCATTCCCGCCATCAAGGCGCGGCTGCGGGAGCTAGACGAGCTGGGCATGAAAAAATCTGCTACGGAAAAGAGCGAAGGTGTGGTTTTGGAGCTGGCGCTGGAAATGCTGGAGCGCGGGCTCAAGTTTTTGCCGGTGGATCTCAAAAAGAGCAAAGCCAAGCAGTTTACTCTGGAGGATGGCAAAATCCGCATGCCGTTTATGGCCGTGCCCCAGCTGGGCGACAAAGCGGCCGAGCTGCTGGAACAGGAAGCCTCCGAGGGAGATTTTCTCTCGGTGGAAGAGCTGAAAAAGAAGTGCAAGCTCTCCTCTTCGGTTTTGGATACCATGCGGGAGATGGGCTGCCTGGCGGGGCTGCCCGAAAAAGCGCAGCTGACGATTTTCGACGTGCTGGGCTAGGGGAAAGAAAGAGCGGCTTAAAGAGAGATTTTTAGGGCGTCATTGAGAAGAGAGAAGGGCAGAAAGATGCAATTTTTTCCAAAAACCGATAAAAACTGAAAAAAACTTGCCTTTGCTTCTTTACTTTTCTTCTGAAAGCGTGATATAGTGAAAGAAAATCATGATAGAATGCTGATATCTATCATAGGGTGACAGGCGAGCGAGGAAGCGTTTTCTGCGGCAGTATGCTGGATTGGGGAAGGAAAAGCGGGCAGCGGGAACGCCGGCGCCCTGCCGTTGTGAAAGAAAGCCGAGTGTTTTGTCTTTTGCAGCGGTATTTTGCATTGAGAGAATAATGGCATGAAAATGCTTAGGAAAAGAGGATAACAATGAAAACGAAAGGATATTGGAAGACGCTGAGCATGATGCTGTGCATCGCGATGGTTTTCTCCATCGCATTTGGCGGCATCAAGATCCCTGTGGCGCAGGCTGCTGAGGTTACGCAAAATCCTGGGGAATCATGGAACAGCTATCTGGATCGCGTTTATCAGGCGCGCTATGCGGAGTTTTTGACACTGCGCGCGAAGAATGCCGATAATAACGTTCCGGAGGATCAGGTCTGGACGGGCAACGCCGTGCAGCCGGCAGGAGACGCGGACGGCGACGGCCTGCTGGATATTTACACAGCGGCGGAGTTTCGCTGGGCGCTGACCAACAAGAGATCCTGCGAGCTGATGAACGATATCGACCTGGGCGGCCGCAAAAACGTAACCTGGACGCCGGTCGCAGACCCAGGCGCTGTTACCATCGAAGGCAACGGCCATACGGTTTACAACATGAACTGCAGCGCCGGTCAATATGGTGGCTTAATCGCTTCGACGGCCAGAGGCGCGCTGGGGGCTTACTCCTTTAAGATGCAGAACATCCGTTTCCGCTACTGCTACACCAGAGCGACGGGGCAGTATTCGGGCACGGTTATCGGCTTTATGGGCAACGGCATTATGAAGCAGGTTTCCGTCGAGGATTCTGTCGTCTGGGGCGCGGCGCATACGGGCGGCATCATGAGCGCATGGAACGCCGCAGGTGATCCCGCTCTCAACAGCTTCTATGTCGAGATGGATCAGTGCCATACGCGCAATATTACAGTTTACGGGACGAGCTGCGTCGGTTCCTTTGTGGGCCCGGCATCGGGCACGAAAGTAACCAATAGCTATTCCATCGACAGCTATGATATTTCGACGGTCTCGCACTCCGGCGGTTTTATTTCCTGCCCGGGTTATTGCTATGTCGAGAACTGTTTTACCAACGTCAAGCTCTACTGCAACGCAGACGGCGGCGTTTTTGTGGGTATTTGTCATCTGAGCAACTCGTTTAAAAACTGCTTCTCCGCAGGCGTCGTTGAGGGAACTTCCAACGTCGGCGGTTTCTTTGGCCGGAGCGAGAATTCGACAGATACTTTTGTCAACTGCTACAGCACATCTATGGTCGGCATGCAGAGTTCTGCGAGCGGCATGGGCGGCTTCTACGGCGGCGACTCGAACAACACGGCCAGAGGCACGAACTGCTACTGCGCCGGCGAGGTCGGCACGACACAGACGGTCGCGCCGCACAGCTCCATCGGCGGCTTTGGCGGCACGAACGTGAGCGCCGGCCGTTTCAACAACTGCTATTACGACAAGCAGACCTCGGGCATGGGCGAATATGCCATCGCGACGACGCCGCACACCAGCTATGCCGGCATTTCCGGCTATCTGACGGGCCAGATGATCGGCGATGGGATGAAAGATGAATTTGGCAGCGCGGACTGGGTTTACCGGGACGGCATGTATCCGCAGCTGGCCGTCTTTGCAAACGCATCCGAGAGCTTCGGAAATGAGACGGATCGGATGATTGCGAAGGCTTATTCGGCGGCTTCGGTTTGCACGGCGCTGCTGCAGCCTTCCAACCTGGGCAAGACGCAGGAAGAGCTGGAGGAATATGGCCCGGCGGATTATGACAAAGTGCGCGATATCAGCGTGCTGTTCCCGCTGACGAATAATGAGCTGGCGGGATATGGGCCGGGAAGCGGTTTCTCCATTTCCTGGAGAGTGCGGGATGGCTACACCTGCAACCTGCCGGGTTCCATGAATGGCCTGCCCGTTATCACGATCGATCCCAAGACGTATGAGGTTACAAACTTTGCGCCTGGCGTCGGCTGGGTGGACGTCTCTGTGGATACGGGCGTAGTCAACCCGCAGAACGGCCAGAATATCGTAGGCCAGCGCTTTATGCGGCTGGTTCCGACGACGGTTATTTCTCTGGCTTCCAGCGCGGGTGTCGATAAAGTAATTTACGTTGCAAACGATGAGCGGCTGAGCAAGGATGATATTTCCTACGATCACCGCGAGAACGTCATCTTTGCAGCGGGCAAATCGCAGGACGTGGATACCGGCGCCATCAAGACCGCAGGATACCCGGAAGGCGATACCAGTTTTGGTTATCGGGGAGCTGGCGAGGACAAAGAGGTTGTCGGCGTCGATCTGGCAAATGATGTTGGCGGCGGCAAGGCGGTTGTAGTCGTCTCCAAGCTGAACCCGGAAACGGGCAAATATGAGGAGCTGGATATTACCTCGGAAGAACAGCTTAGGGAGCTTTTGCTGCGCGAGCGGGATGCGGCAATCGACGATATCGGCGTTTATCTGCTGGAGTATCGCTGGTATACTTCGGGTAACCTGAAGGGCGGCTATATCACCAACAGCAAGACGCTGACCGTGCGCTATTCGCTGAAAGTTTCCTATGACTGGAACCATCCGTCTCATAAGGATGACAGTGTCATTCAGGCGGATGATTACCCCTATACCATCGGCTCGACTGTAAACGGCACAGGCAACCAGACGCCGGAGGATCCCAGCGTCAAGGGCTACACCTTCATGGGGTGGTCGACCGATCCTAAGGCGGATCCGAATAAATTCGAGCAGTTTACTGCGGATACTCCGCTCAAAGACGATACAGTTGTATATGCCGTTTGGAAGATCAACTCGTATGACGTTTCCATCGTAAAGAATGGCCGCGGCACCATCAGCGGCACGGGCGCCTATGATTACGGCTCCAACGCGAAAGTAACCTGGCAGCCGGAAGAGGGCTGGTACACCAACTATGTCATGGTGGACGGCGTGATCCGCGATGACCTGCTGAATAAAAACGAATACACCTTTAAGGGAATTGAAGAGGACCACACAGTTTATGTGGAATTCGGGCAGGATAAGCGCGTGGACACCTCGGAATATTATCAGGTAACGACGACGCGGACGGGCGGCGACGACAGCTGCAAGATCAGCAACTCTGTCTCTGTGAAAGCGGGGGAGAGCGCGACGGTTACCTGGTCTGCCGGCGAGGGCTATGTCGTCAAGAAGGTGCTCATCGACGGCATTCTGGCCGCTACTGATCAGAAGGGCAGCTATACGTTCCACGGCATGGGACGCAACCACGATGTGGAGGTTGTCTTTGAAAAGGCAGAAGACAAGGGAACTATCCATGTAACCGAGGAATATTCCACAGTTACCACTTCCAAGAGAGGCAATGGCACGGTTTCGACGCCCAGTGCCAGCGTGAAGAATACGGATTCCTACACCGTTCAGTGGCAGCCGGATCCGGGCCACAAAGTCGCGAAGATCATCGTCGACGGCCAGGAGATCACGGAAGAGAGCGTCCTGAAATCGGGGCAGTACACCTTCTCGCCAGTGGATCACGACCGCACGATAGAGGTCGTATTCGAGGCAGATCCGGATAGCCCGGATTATCCGGGACCGGTGGACCCGGACGTAGAGAAAACAACCTTCACGGTTGAGACGCTGATCACTGGAGGCCCTGGCACGATTACCCCCGGCGCGGCCATCGAGGTTGTTACCAATGAGGGCAAGCCGGAAGCGGGCACGGATTATAAGGTGGAATGGGATACTCCGGATAAGCGCTATAAAGTGAAAGACGTTTATGTGGATGGCGTATCCATCAAGGATAATCCTTCGGTTAGCTCGGAAATAGAATTCAAGGACATCGACAGCGACCATAAAGTGCTCGTCGTCATGGAGCCGAATCTGTTCCAGGTTAAGACCATCGTCGAGGGCGAAGGAAAGATCACGCCCGGAGCGACACTGTTCTGGGGCGAGAACTATGGCGTCAGCTATGAGCCGGCAGACGGAT
The DNA here is from genome assembly GCA_041223705.1 of Christensenellaceae bacterium 44-20. Classification (NCBI taxonomy): domain Bacteria; kingdom Bacillati; phylum Bacillota; class Clostridia; order Christensenellales; family Christensenellaceae; species Christensenellaceae bacterium 44-20. The sequence goes on along the minus strand of JBCLQU010000001.1, from coordinate 818,737 downwards.
GGGAGCTCAAGCAGATCTACCGGGATGGAGTTGCTCAGATTGAAGAGCCGGAAGCGAGCCCGGAGGCCAGCTCTCAGAGCAACGATGAGCCAGAGCCGGAAGAGCCTGTAACGCTGAGTGCATTGGCGGCGTTTGCAAGCTGGCCGGCCAGAATGAACGGGCTGATGACCTTAGCGGATGACCCGACGAACGGCAAGATGGACTTCAACGCCATTGAGCAGGATCATATCGTCAAAGTTGTCTTTGCCAAGACAGATGCGCCGGACGATGACACCACCATCAAGCATACGGTTACCACATCGCTGAACGGCGGTGTTGGCAGTGTAACGCCGGGCGCGGTTCTGGAAGATGGAAGCTCGTATACGGTCGAGTGGGAGATTGGCGACGGCTATGAGCTGGATACTGCGATTATCAGGGTAAACGGCGTGGAGAGAGAAGCCGCCGTCAATGGCAACAAGATCGTCATCGACAGCCTGAACGACGATGTGGAAGTGGTCGTATCGCTGCGGCCGACCAAGACGGTAAGCGGCCCGGGTGCAGCGCCAGACGGAGATGATACGCCGAAGCACAACATCTACACCAGCATCGAAAAGGGCGCAGGCACGATCACCTCTTCGATGAACGGCGTTGCGCAGGGCAGCGACCAGACAGTTTACTGGACGTTTGGCAATGATTCTGCGATTCGCACGATCTATGTGGATGGCGTTGTCCGCGACGACTTGCTCAAAGCGGGCAAATACACCTTCAAAAATATCGACAAGGATCATAGAATCGATATTTATATCAAGGAAGATCCCAACGGCACGGGCGGCGTAGTGGACAAGGAATCCTACCGCATCTCGACCGCACTGAGCGGCCAGGGCGAGATTTCCAACAGCACCACCGTAAACAAGGGTGAGAATACCAAGGTCAGCTGGAAGCCGGCGAACGGCTATCAGGTGAACAAAGTGTTTATTGACGGCGTGGAGCGGCCGGATCTGGCCAGCGCGAATGAGGTGATCTTCAACAGCGTGGGCGCGGATCACAATGTCTATGTCGATTTCACCAAGGTCGGCTCGACGGGCGATACGCCTTCGGCGCAGAAATATCATGTGAATACCGCAATCCAGGGCGACGGCACAATCTCCCCTTCGGCTACTTTGGAAAAGGGAGAGAGCAAGACGGTTTCCTGGAGCCCCAAGAATGGCAGCGTTGTGGCGGCGGTGATTGTGGATGGCATTGTCCGCGATGATCTTCTGAATGCAAGCTCCTACAGCTTTAACAACATTGACAGCGATCACAGCGTGGAAGTTTTGTTCAAGAAGCCGGACAGCGGCGAGCAGACCCCGGACAGCAGCGAGAGCGGAGAGAAATATATCCACATCAAGACCGCGACCAGCGGCCAGGGCAGCATCAGCGCTTCCAAGACCATGAAGGCTGGAGAAAGCTATGTCGTTACCTGGGCGCCGGCAAATGGCTGGAAGGTGGCGGGCGTCATGCTGGATGGCATGAATATTGAGAGCCTGGCCAGCGCAGATCAGATGAGCTTTAACGCGCCGACGGCAGACCACACCATCCGCGTCATCTTCGTTCCGGCGGACGGCAGTGCTCCCGGCAAGGCATATAAAGTTGAGACCGAGCTGGTTGGCGGCGAAGGCATGATCACATCCTCCGGCGAGGCTCTGGAGGGCGGCAGCTACACGGTTAGCTGGAAGCCGAATGTTGGATACCAGGTCGCAAGCATCATTGTCGACGGAGTGGAGCGGCCGGATCTGCTGAACGCCGGTTCGCTGACGCTGAGCTCTATTCACGAGGAACACAGCATCCGCGTAGTGCTCAAGAAAGCTGAGGGCAGCAATGGCGGCGGCATGGCGAAGACGGGCGATGGAACGCCGCCTGTCGTGGCGCTGGCGATGTTTGTGATGATGACCGCAGTGGCTATCGCGCTTGGCATCGGCAAACGTGAGCGCAAAGTATACCGCCATGCGAAATAAGGCGGGAAAACAATAGAAACGAGGAAGCAAGCGAGCAATCGCTTGCTTCTTTTCTTTGCATGGATTTGGGCAGTGCGGGGGCGGGCGGTTAAGATTTGCCGGGATATGCGGCGGCAGAAAAATCGCCCGCAGGATTTTTGCGCTTTGTTGACTATTGGCAAGCCGCGCGATATAATAAATCTATCTGTTTGGCGGTTTCGCGCCGCTTTGGATAGCAGAAGTCGGAAGGAGAATCGATATGAAATTACGCAGCCTGATCGGACTGGTGCTGGTTGTCGCTTTTGTTTTTGCGGGCGCATATGCAGTAGTCTTTGGCGTATCATTTGGCATGTACTCGTTTGAGCCCATGCGGGCGATCAGTCTTGGCATGGATTTGCAAGGCGGGACAAGCGCTGTGCTGCGCATCAAGGATCCCGGCGAGGACAGCACAGAGGGTGCGGCGCCTCTGACGGAGCAGGAATTATACGATGCGCAGCATGAAGTACTCAGAATTATGCGGGCGCGGCTGGATGAAAAGGGATATACCGGCGCGACGCTGGAAATGCAGGGCGATCGGGAGATTCGGGTCAATTTGCCCATCAATGAGACAAGCGCTTTCCGGGATGCAGATCAGATTGTGAAATACCTGGCTGTGAAAGGCGATTTGACGATTCTGGATTCGGATGACAACGTGATTATTCCCTCCAGCCAGATCGAGCTTGTCATGGCGCAGGAGGATAGCATGGGGTATCGGTATCTCTCCTTCTCGCTGACAAAAGAGGGAAAAGAGGCCTTTGAAAAGGCGACAGCAGAAATTGCGGAGCGGGGCATCAGCCAGGAGGATTACAGCAACCGCAATTATATTAAGCTTCATTATGAGGGCACGGATATCGCGCAGGCGACGATTAAGAGCGCGATTGAGACGGGGCAGGGCAGCGTTCAGACGAATATTCCCATGTATCAGCTGGAAGAGCTGGTGCAGGTCGTCAACAACCGGCCTTATTCGGTCGAGGTAGAGGCGGCGGAAATGCGCGGCGTCAGCCCGTCGCTGGGAGAAAACGCGCTGCGCGGCATGATGATAGCCGGAATCGCTGGACTGTTGGTTTTGGCGCTGGCGATGATTCTATGCTACCGGATTCCCGGGCTGATGGCGGCGATTTCCATGCTGGGGCACACGGCGTTGGTTTTGCTGTTCCTGGCAATTTCCAGATTGCAGATTACGGCCTTTGGCATGGCGGGGCTTTTTGTGGGCGCGCTTTGCATGGCTGCAATGAGCCTGATGATCGTAAACGGCTTTAAAAAGGAGTTTTTGGCGGGCAAGGCACCCAGAGCTGCTGCAAAATCGGGCTGCGGCGCCGGTGCGAAGAGCGTCTTCTATGCAGGGCTGGCGCTTTGCGCTGCGCTGCTGGTCTTCATTCTGTTTGGCATTTATGAGCTTTCCGGCTTTGCTTTTGCGGCGGGCATCAGCGTGATCTGCGCGATTCTTTGCGCGGTTGTTCTGACGCAGCCTTTGGTGCGGCTGATGGTAGGCACTGTGCCGGATGGACACGCCATCTATTTTGGCAGCAAGAAGGAGGCAGAGTAATGCAGAAGTATTCTAAGATATTTGCCTGGGCGGTTGTTGCCGTGATGGCCGTGGCTGCGGCGGTGACGCTGCTATGCGGCGGGTTCAATTTCAGCCAGACGCTGAGCGGCGGATATTTGTTGAAATTTGATATCAACCAGGAATTTAAGCTGGAAGACTTGAGCAGGATTGTCGCGGCGCAGGGCGTGGGCGATTACCAGGTTCTGAAAGCCGGAGAGAAGCAGGATCAGGCCATCATCCGCGTACAGAAGATGAGCGATGAGGGCGAGGCCATGACGCAGGCAATTCAGGCAGAATATGCGGGCGCAAAGTTCCGGGGATGCGATACGGTGGCTCGGGCGATGCCGCGCAAGACGCTGCTGTTCCTGGCGCTGGCGGCACTGGCGGCTATTTTAGCGGCCTCCCTCTATTTTGCGGCACGGTATGGCAGTGCTGGCGGCGTTGGAGCATTGATCGCTTGCATCGGGACGATGGCGCTTCTGCTGGGAGCAGTCCTGATCGTGCGCTTCCCGATTACACCGGCATTATTGGCGGCTCTTCTGGCGGCTCTGCTCTATAGCCTGCTGGATATCGGCGTTTATTTCGAGCAGATGCGCGGTGCGCTTCGCAAAGGCACTGCGGATGCGCTGGAGGAAGAGGCGCAGAGTGCGGCCAAGGCATGCAAATTGCGGCGCATTCTGGTTGCCATCATTGGAGCGGCGATGTTTTTGGCGGCGTATTTGCTGGGCGAAGCTTCTCTGATGGGATGGGGCTTATGCGCGATGCTGGGCGTCCTTTTCGCGGCGCTTTGCACAAGCCTTCTCGGGCTGCCGGCCAGCCTTTGGGCGAAGAAAGCAGCGGGAAAAGGGAAAAAAGTGCGCAAAAAAGTAAAAGCGATCAAATAGCGCGAGCATTTTTCTTCAAAGGCGGTCATCGACCGCCTTTGTGCATTTATGGAGGCTCTGATGCGGTATGAAAAAAAGGGCCAGGCCCTGAGCCCGACGGAAAGAACAGAATATGAAAGCCGGGGAATCCTTCCCATGGTTGCAGAGCTTTTGGCGGCCAGGGGCATCCCGGCAGATCAGGCAGAGGCCTTTCTGAACCCGGGATGGGAGCAGGTGGGCGATCCATTTGCATTCCTGAATATGGAAAAGAGCTGTGCGCGCATTTTGCGGGCGGCAGAGCAGGGGGAGCGCGTCGCCATCTATTCGGATTACGATTGCGACGGCGTTTGCGGTGCGGCAATTCTGCAAAAGGCTTTGACGGCCGTTGGACTGGAGCCTGCTCTATATATTCCGGATCGCGCCAGCGAGGGCTATGGCACCAATGCCGCGGCGTTTACCCGACTGATAGAGGGCGGCGCGAAGCTGATTATCACGGTAGATTGCGGCATCCGAAGCGTTTCGGATATTGCGCTGGCAAAGGAGCAGGGCGTGGACTGCATCGTCATCGACCATCACGAATGCGGAGAACTGCCGGATACGCCTTATTTGCTCAACTGCAAAATGCCGGGGGAGACCTATCCTTTTGGCGATCTCTGCGGCGCGGGAACGGCGTTTAAAGTGGCACAGGCGCTGATGGGCGCGGAGGCGAAGGAGCTTATCGATCTCTGCGGCGTCGCGACCATTGGCGATATGGTGAGCCTGACCGGGGAAAACAGGGCCCTGGCCTACCTCGGGCTGCGAAAGCTCAGGCAGGCGCCTTGCCTGGGTTTTAAGGTTTTGGCAGAGGCGGCGGGACTGCGGCTGGCGAATATTCAGTCGTATGGCGCGGCGTTCGGCCTGGTTCCGCGCATCAATGCGGCGGGGCGACTGGAGCACGCCAGCCTGGCGCTGGAGCTTTTGACGACGGCGGATGCCGGCCGGGCCAAAGAGCTGGCCGAGCATTTGAGCGGCATCAACAGCCGCCGCCAGGATCTGCAAAAGAGCATAACACAGCAGGCGATGGAGCAGGTGCGGCAAGAAGTCTGCCTGGCAGATGCGCGCATCCTGTTCGTCTCCGGGCAGGGATGGGAGAAGGGCGTCGTGGGCCTGGCGGCCTCCTCCATCACACAGGCTTTTTACCGGCCGGCGGTTGTGCTTTCGGAGGAAAATGGGATGCTGACGGGCTCTGCCAGGAGCATCCCGGGAGTCAACCTTTATGAGGCGCTTTGCCAGGCAGAGCATCTTTATGAGCGCTTTGGCGGGCATGAGATGGCGGCGGGACTGACGTTGAAAAAGGAAAATCTGCCGGAAGCCCGGCGCATTGTGCAGGAATTTTTGGGCGAAAAATACCCGGAGGAGGCATTTTTGCCGGCCATCCAGTATGACCAGGCGCTGAAACTCGGTGAAGCGGATATTGTGCTGGCCGAACAGATGGAGAAATTGCAGCCTTTTGGGCAGGATAATGAGGAGCCGCGCTTCTATCTGGAAAATTTCCAGCCCCTGGAAATTGCCAAGATGGGAAAGATGGGAGAGCACCTCAAAATGACGGCGGCGGATTGCCCTTCCGAGGTCCTGCGCTTTTCTGCGCGGGAGGAAATCCAAAAAGGCGCGCACTATGACTGCATCGCCTCCTTTTCCATCAATGAATTCCGGGGCAGCAGGAAAAGCCAGCTGATTCTCTCCTCTTTGCAGGAGCGGGGGGAGGTGGATTGGCCCAAAAGGCTGGAAAAGGAGTATTTGCGCCTGTTTCCGGCAGAGGTTTTGGCGTATGCAGCTTTTCTGGAAAACCCGTCGGGCGAGCTCTTATCCACGCCGGGGCAGCTGGAGCAATGGATGGAGCGGCAGAGGGAGCGCGCGCTGGGCACGGCGGTCTTTTGCGGCAGTTATCCCGGGGCGGTGCTTTTGAGGAGCAAAAGAGCGGGATATGCAGAGGGCTGGCCGGAGCGCCGGCAGGCCGCGGCAGATTCTGCCGAGAGCTGTTTTTGCTATCTGCAAAGGCAGCCTTTGCGGCATTACAGGAATATGCTGGCTTTGGGCGATTTTGCCTTGCTGGCGCGCCAGCCGGATGCGGCGGTTTATCTGGGCGAGGAGCTGAGAGCGGCTTACCGCGCCGAGGCAGAGGCTTTTTATGCGCCCGGGCTTTTAGAGCAAATGCGGGAGGCTTTTGGAAATGCGGAAGGTGTTTACGCGTCCGTCAGCGAATTCCTAGAAAAAGCGGCGGGGCAGCTCAGCCTGCCGGATATCAAAAAGCCGTGGCTGTATTTTCAGGGGTTTTTTGAACAGAAGTTGATAGAAGTTCGAAAAAGTGATAAAATAATACAAATTCATTTGAAAGAGAAACAGGCATTTTGCCCGGAGCAGAGCGCGTATTTTCGGGCCATGGGAGATTTGGCCGAGGGAAGGATTTGAGGCGCATGACGTTATACCAGAGATTTATAGGGGATTATCCCGTATACCAGGGAGACCCGCTCATCGAAAAAGCGTTTGCCGTCGCTGAAAAAGCGCATGAGGGACAGCTGCGCAATTCCGGCGAGCCTTATATCGTGCACCCTTATGAAGTGACGCGCATTCTGGCAGATTTGGGGCTGGATAACGTGAGCATCTGCGCTTCCATGCTGCACGACGTGCCCGAGGATACAGAATTTACCATTGAGAACGTCGAGATGGCATTCAGCGCGGAGATTGCGCGCATCGTCGATGGCGTTACCAAGCTGAAAAAATTTGATTTCCAATCCAAGGAAGATGCCCAGGCCGAGAGCATGAGAAAGATGTTTTTGGCCATGGCTTCGGATATCCGGGTGATTCTCATTAAGCTGGCAGACCGCCTGCACAATATGCGCACGCTGGGCTATAAAACCCCGGAAAAACAGCGGGAAAAGGCCAAGGAGACGCTGGAGATTTACGCGCCCTTGGCAGACCGGCTGGGCATCAGCACGTTCAAATGGGAATTCGAGGATTTGGCCCTCAAATACCTGGAGCCGGAAGCGTATTTCGACGTCGCCCACAAGCTCAATTCCACCCGGCAGGAGCGGGAGGAGTATATTGAAAATATCGTCGGCGTGCTGAGAGAGAAGGTCGCGGCGCTGGGCATTCCGGCGGAAATTGAGGGGCGGCCCAAGCACATCTATTCCATCTATAAAAAGATGAAAAATAAGGCAAAGACCTTTGAAGAGCTCTACGATATCATCGCTGTGCGCGTGATTGTTCCGTCTGTAAGGGACTGCTACGCGGTTTTGGGGACGGTGCACACGGTCTGGCGGCCGCTGCCCATGCGCTTCAAGGATTACATTGCTGTGCCCAAAGCGAACATGTATCAATCCCTGCACACGACGCTGGTGGGCATCGACGGCAAGCCGTTTGAGGTTCAAATCCGCACGGAGGAGATGCACCGCACGGCCGAATACGGCATCGCGGCCCACTGGAAATACAAAGAAGGCATTTCCGGGCAGACGACCGGGCTGGATGCCAAGCTCAGCTGGCTGCGGGAGCTGATGGAATGGCAGAACGACATGCGCGATCCCAAGGAGTTCATGGAAGCGCTCAAGATCAACTTCTTCTCGGACACGGTTTTCGTCTTTACGCCCAAGGGAGATGTGAAAGATCTCACCAAGGGGAGCACACCGCTGGATTTTGCATACGGCGTTCACTCGCAGATCGGCAACCGATGCGTGGGCGCGAAGGTCAACGGACGCATCGTGCCGCTCAACTATGAGCTGAAAACCGGCGATATTGTGGAAGTGCTGACCAACCCGCAGAGCAAGGGGCCCAGCCGCGACTGGATTGACATGGTCAAGACGGCGCAGGCCAGAAGCAAGATCCGCGCGTGGTTCAAGAAAGAGCAGCGGGAGGAGAACGAGGAAAAGGGCCGGGAAATTCTGGAAAAAGAGGCCAAGCGCAAGGGCTATGAGCTTGCGGACCTGCTCCAGAGCGAATGGCTAAAGCCGCTCTACAAGCGCTTCAGCGTCAACTCCCTTGGGGATATGATGGCGGCGGTGGGCTATGGCGGCCTGACGCCCAACCAGATTTTGCTGCGCCTGATTGAGGCATATAAAAAAGAGAACAAAATTGAAGAGGATTTCCTGGAGCAAAAGCAGGTCGCCAAAAAGTTCCGGCCGAGCAAGAACGCGACGGTTACCGTCAAGGGTTACTCGGACATGGTGGTTCACCTGGCGAAATGCTGCAACCCGCTGCCGGGAGACGACATCATCGGCTATATCACCCGGGGGCGGGGCGTCTCCGTGCACCGCACGGACTGCTCCAACATCAACGACACGGATTTCCCGCCGGATCGGCGCATCGAAGTCTCCTGGACGGCAGATGAGACCGGGCGGTACGACGTGGAAGTGCAGGTGGAAGGGGACGACCGCGCGGGGATCTTCATGGATATTTCCCAGATGCTGTATTCGCTGGGATATTCCTTCCTGAACATCAACGCCAAGCGCAACGAGAAAAACAGGACGTTTGCCATCAGCTTCCGCATTGAGGTTTCGGCGATTGCGGACCTCGAGGCGCTGATGGATAAGATTCGCACGATTCCCTCGGTAACCAGTGTCTTCCGGGTGAACAAATAGGCGGAAGAGAGAGGAAAAGCATGAGAGCTGTTGTAACAAAAGTAACGAGTGCCAGCGTCGCCATAGAGGGAGAAGAGACGCGGGCGATTGCCGGGGGCTTGCTGGTTCTGCTGGGCTCCCAGGAGGGCGATACGGACGCGGATATCGCCTATATTGTGGACAAAGTCTGCAATTTGCGCATCTTTGAGGATGAGCAGGGCAAGATGAACCTCTCGCTGAAGGACGTGGGCGGGGAGATCCTGGTCGTCTCGCAGTTTACTTTGCTGGGGGACGCGAGAAAAGGGCGCCGGCCGAGCTTTATTCACGCAGGCGCGCCGGCCGAGGCAGAGGGCATTTACAACCGCGCTGTGCAGGCTTTCCGCGAGACGGGAATCGGCATCAAAACCGGGACGTTTCAGACGCATATGCAGGTGGCATCCGTCAATGACGGGCCGGTAACGATTCTGCTGGACAGCCGAAAGCTCTTTTAGCGCAGGGGGACTGGGATGATAGAGACTGTAAAATTTGTGAGCAGACCCATTGGGGAAAACGCCTATCTGTTTTTTCAGGATGAGAGTAAGCGGGCGGTTGCCGTGGATCCCTCCTATAATGCGGAAGCGATGCTGCGCTATCTGGAAGAAGAGCAGATGGAGCTGGAGGCGATTTTGCTGACCCACGGGCATTTTGATCACATCGCGGGCATCGACATTCTGCGGGAGGCGACGGGGGCGCCCGTCTATCTGCACCAGGCGGATGCAGACATGCCGGAGGACTGCGAAAAAAATTTGAGCGTGATTACCGAGCAGGCTTTTTCCCGAAAGGCGGCGGATCGGCTGCTCTCGGGCGGCGAGAAGCTGGAGCTGGCGGGCATGGAGATTGCCGTTCTGCATACGCCTGGGCATACCCCGGGCAGCACCTGTTATCTGGCGGAAGATATTCTGTTTTCCGGAGACACGCTGTTTTACATGAGCATCGGCCGCACGGATTTGCCGGGCAGCGATGGGCAGCAGATGGGGCAGTCGCTCCAAAAGCTCTGTGCGCTGGAAAAGGAGTATGTGGTCTATCCCGGGCACGGGCAGAGCACATCGCTGGGGTTTGAAGTGCAGAACAACCCGTATTTGGGGGATGAGAGATGGTCTATTTAGCCACAAACACGCCGGATTATTACGCGGAGCTCTGCGATGAGGTCCGCTTTTTTCTGGATGAGAGAAAGATACCGCTGGTGGACGAAGTGCAGGAACAGGGCTACACAGTTTGGCACGAGGTGATGCAGGAAGCGGAGCGCTTTTGCCATACCTGCACGCTTTATTTGGATGGGAAAAAACTGCACGAATATGCCTTTCATACAAAGAGCCTGCAGGATGGCCCGGGGCAGGCGGGGCTGGAATACAAGAAGATCCGCAAGAGAGGGGCGAAGATTGCGGTTTTCCGCTGCCTGAAGCAGTATTTCGGGCAGGAGAAGCCCTGGGGCTCGCTGACGGGCGTGCGGCCGACCAAGTTTTTGCGGGACAGCCGGCAGCAGCTGGGCATCCAGGAGGCAGAGCGGCTATTTCTGGAGGATTTCGATATTTCCAGGCAAAAATATGACCTGACGGCGCAGATCTGCCGGCGGCAGGAGCCCATTTTGGCTTCACTGGAGCCGCAGGATCTGGATATTTACATTGGCATTCCTTTCTGCACCTCCCGGTGCGCCTACTGCTCGTTTGCGGCGATGGAGAATACCCGGGAAGGCGTTTTGGAGGAGCAGTATGTGGATGCACTGCTCTATGAGATGGAGCAGCTGACGGATACGATTGCGGCGCACCGGGTGCGCTCCGTCTATATTGGCGGGGGGACGCCGACGGCGCTTTCGCCGCGCCAGCTGGAGCGCGTGCTGGGAGCGGCGGCTCGGTTTGCCCGGGGAGAGTTTACCGTGGAAGCAGGGCGGCCGGATACGATCACGAAAGAGAAGCTGGAGATCATCAGGGCGGCAGGGGCAAACCGCATCAGCGTCAACCCCCAGACCACCTGCCAGCGGACGCTGGACAGGATTGGCCGGATTCACAAAGTAGAGGATTTTTTCCAGGCGGCGGAACTAGCCAAAACCTTTGGATTTTCCGCCGTCAATATGGATCTCATCGTGGGGCTGCCGGGCGAGGGGCGGCGGGAGTTCCTCCGCTCGCTTTCGGATGTGCTGGCGCTGGGGCCGGAGAATATCACCGTGCATACGCTGTCTATCAAGCGCGGCTCTAAATTCGGCATGGAAAATGCCCATAGCTTTGCATCTTCCGGGGAGGCAGAGGCCATGCTGGCAGAAGGAGCGGAACGGCTGGCCGGGGCGGGATACGCGCCCTATTATCTCTATCGGCAGAAGTATATGGCGGGGAACCTGGAGAACGTCGGCTATGCACTGCCGGGCAAGGAGAGCGTCTATAACATCGACATCATGGAAGAGGCGGCCAGCATTCTGGCATTTGGAGCGGGCGCAATCAGCAAAAAGGTTTCAGGCGGCGTGGTGAAAATCCGCCGGGCGCCGGCCATTAAGGACGTGCCCAAATATACCCAGCGCATCGAGCAGATGATAGAGCGCAAGCGGGAGCTTTTTGGGCAGGAGTAGAAAAAAGCAGGGCTGCGTTGACTTTTGCAGCCTTAAAACCTATAATGAAACCAAGTTAAAGTTTGGAAAAATGCAGGAGGAGAAAGCGTGAAAATTCAGGCGCCTAAGGGGACGAGAGATCTGATTCCCCAAGAGAGCTATCAATGGCAATATATCGAAGGAAAACTGCGGGAGATCACCGCGAGATTCAATATCCGGGAGGTGCGCACGCCGATTTTTGAGCACACCGAGCTGTTTTTGCGCGGCGTGGGCGACACGACGGATATCGTCCAGAAGGAGATGTATACCTTCGAGGACCGCGGCGGCAGATCCATCACGCTGCGCCCGGAGGGAACGGCGGGGGCAGTGCGCTCCTTTATCGAGCATGGGCTTTGCGACGGCCCGCAGCCGACCAAGATGTGCTACATTGCTGCGCCGGTTTTCCGGTATGAAAAGCCCCAGGCCGGGCGGCTGCGCCAGCACCACCAGTTTGGCATCGAGATTTTCGGCGCCAAGAGCGCAACGGCGGATGCAGAGGCGATTCTGCTGGCCTATACCGTGCTCAATACGCTGGGCGTGCATAATCTTTCGCTCAATATCAACTCCATCGGATGCCCGGAGTGCCGGCCCAAATACAGCGAGGCGCTCAAGGCGTATTACCGAGATAGAAGGGGCGATCTCTGCCCCACTTGCCTGGAACGGCTCGAGCGGAACCCTTTGCGCCTGCTGGACTGCAAAGAGGAGAAGTGCCAGAAGATCGCCCAGAATGCTCCCAAAATGGTGGATTATCTCTGCGAAGATTGCCAGCAGCATTTTGACCAGCTGCAGGGATATCTCACGGATGCGGGAGTGGAATTTAAGATTAACCCTTATATCGTCCGCGGGCTGGATTACTACACCAAGACGGTTTTCGAGATCATCTCTTCCGAGATTGGCGCCCAGGGAACGGTTTGCGGCGGCGGCCGCTACGACGGCCTGGTAGAGGAGATTGGCGGGCCGCAGATGTGCGGCGTGGGCTTTGGCATGGGCATGGAGCGCCTGCTTCTGGTTATGGAGGCGGCGGGCGTGCGGATTCCGCAGCCCAAAGCGCTTCGGGTTTTCCTCTGCACCATGGGAGAGGATGCGCGGCGCAAGGGCTTTGCACTCATGGGGCAGCTGCGCAGCCAGGGCATCTCGGCGGATATGGATCATAACGCGCGCAGCCTAAAGGCGCAGATGAAATATGCCAACAAGCTTGGTGCAGACTATGTTGCGCTTCTGGGAGAGGACGAGCTGGCCCGGGGATGCTGCAAGCTGCGGGATATGAAGGGAAGCGAGGAGAGGGAGGTTCCGCTCAGCAATTTGGCTGAAACGTTGAGGTAATAAAAATGGGAGAGAAATTAAGCGGCTGGAAACGCTCGGGCATGTGCGGAGAGTTTTCCGAAAAAGATATTGGAAGAAGCGTTACGCTGATGGGCTGGGTCAATAGCCGGCGCAACCTGGGAGGGTTGATTTTCGTCTGGCTGCGGGACAGGAGCGGCGTCATTCAGCTGGTTTTCGACGAGGCGGCGAAGAAGGATTATTTTGAGGACGCAGAAAGCCTGCGCAGTGAATATGTCATCGCGGTAAAGGGTGAAATCATCGCCAGAACGCCGGAAAACTACAACGACGATTTGCCCACGGGCAGGATTGAAGTGCGGGTAGAGGAGCTGAAAATTCTCTCTACGGCGCTGACGCCGCCCTTCGAGATCGAGGAAAATTCCAAGGTCAAAGAGGAACTGCGGCTCAAATACCGTTATCTGGATCTGCGCCGCCCGGATATGCAGCGCAACCTGATGCTCAGAAGCCAGATTGCCATGTCGACGCGGCAATACCTCTTTGAGCAGGGCTTTTTGGAAATTGAGACGCCCATTCTGCAAAAGAGCACGCCCGAAGGCGCCCGGGACTACCTGGTTCCATCCAGAGTGCACCACGGCAAATTCTATGCCCTGCCCCAATCCCCGCAGATTTTCAAGCAGCTTTTGATGGTTTCGGGCATGGATAAATACTACCAGATCGCCAAGTGTTTCCGGGATGAGGATCTGCGCGCAGACCGGCAGCCGGAGTTTACGCAGGTGGATATGGAGCTGTCCTTTGTGGAGGAAGAGGATATCATCGCCGTCAACGAAGGGCTGTTCCAGAAAGTGTTCAAGGATACGCTGGGCATCGATATTCCGCTGCCGCTTCCGCGGCTGACCTGGCAGCAGGCGATGGACCGCTATGGCAGCGATAAGCCGGATACCCGGTTTGGCATGGAGCTGACGGATTTGAGCGATATCGCCAAAGACTGCGGCTTTAAGGTGTTTGCAGAGGCGGTGAAAAACGGCGGGAGCGTCCGGGCAATCAAGGCGGAGCAGGCGGGTCTTTCCAGAAAAGAGATCGACGCGCTGGGTGAGTTCGTCAAGACATACGGCGCGAAGGGCCTGGCCTGGATGAACCTGAAGGCAGAGGGGCTGAATTCGCCCATCGCAAAATTCCTTTCCGAGCAGGAAATTGCGGCAGTTTTGGAGCGGATGCAGGCCAAGACGGGAGACGTGCTCTTCTTTGTCGCGGATGCGAACAAGACCGTTTATGCGGCGCTGGGCGCACTGCGGCTGGAGCTGGCAAAGCGGTTGAACCTGATTCCCGAAAACCAGTGGAATCTGCTTTGGGTAACGGAGTTCCCGCAGTTTGAATACAGCGAGGAAGAGGGGCGGCTTGTGGCAATGCACCATCCCTTCACTTCGCCCATGGACGAAGATTTGGAGCTTTTGGAGACTGCGCCTGAAAAAGTGCGGGCAAAGGCATACGATATTGTGCTGAATGGCACGGAACTGGGCGGCGGCAGCATCCGGATCCACGATTCGGCTTTGCAGGAGCGCATGTTCCGGGCGCTGGGATTCACCAAGGAGCAGGCCTGGGAGCGCTTTGGCTTTATGATGCAGGCTTTCCAGTATGGCACGCCGCCGCACGGCGGGCTGGCTTACGGCCTGGATCGGCTGGCGATGCTGCTCTCGGGCAGCCAGAGCCTGAGGGATGTGATCGCATTCCCGAAGGTGCAGAACGCATCGGATCTGATGTGCGAGGCGCCGGATCTGGTGGATGAAAAACAGCTGGCGGATCTTGGCATTGCAGTTTTGCCGGAAGAGGAATAAAAAGCCATTTTTTACAGACAATAGATAAAAATACGGAGGTAGAGCAATGAGCGTTGTAACAGTAACTTCTGAAAATTTCCAAAAGGAAGTTTTGCAGGCAGAGCTGGCGGTTGTAGATTTTTGGGCTTCCTGGTGCGGCCCTTGCAAGATGTTTGGCCCGATTTTTGAAGAGGTCGCGGAGCAGATGGAGGGCGTTACCTTCGCGAAGCTGAATGTGGACGATGTGCCGGATTTGGCCAGCCAGTTTAAGGTGATGTCTATTCCGACAGTTATCTTCTTTAAAAATGGGCAGGCAGTGCGCAAGAGCCTGGGCGTCATCTCGGCGGCGGAGCTCAAAGAGATGATCGAAGCTGCAAAAGCATAGCCAAAGCAAAAGAGCGGGGCGGGGGCCACGCTCTTTTTTATGCAAAAAATGCGGCAGAGCGCTTTTGCTGCCTGCCCCTTTTTTTATTGCTTCAATTATGATATGATAAGCGGGTAAAAATAGAGTTGGAGAAGAGACGTGCGTTTAACAAAAATCGAAATCAACGGCTTTAAATCCTTTGAGAAGAAAACCGAACTTTTTATTAATAGAGGCATTACGGGCATCGTCGGCCCGAACGGCAGCGGCAAGAGCAACATTGCCGACGCCATTCGCTGGGTGCTGGGCGAGCAGAGCAGCAAAAACCTTCGGGGCACCAAGATGGAGGACGTCATTTTCAACGGCACGCAGAACCGCCCCAAAAAGGCGTTTTGCGAGGTCTACCTTTCCTTTGACAATGAAGACGGCCGCATTGCCAGCGATTACAGCGAAATTACCATTGGCAGAAAGATGTTTCGCTCGGGAGAGAGCGAATACTATCTGAACGGCAATAGCGTGCGCCTCAAGGATATTTTGGAGATCATCCGGGATACGGGCATCGGCAAAGAGGGGTATTCCATCGTGGGCCAGGGGCGCATCGACGAGATTCTATCCAGCAAGCCGGTTGCCAGGCGTAAGGTTTTTGAAGAGGCGGCGGGCGTCATGAAGTTCCGCACGCGCAAAGAGGAATCCGAGCACAAGCTGGAGCGGACGCAGGAGAATTTGACCCGGGTTGAGGATATTTTGGGCGAGCTTTCCGGCCAGATTGGGCCATTGCAGGAGCAGGCGGAGAAGACAAAGACGTATTTGGAGCTTTTCGAGCGGCAGAAGTTTTTGGACATGAACTTATATGCCCAAAACTATGAGCGCATCCAAAAGCGCGTGCAAAAGCTTTCGGAAGAGCTGGCCGAGCTGGAAGCGGCCATCGAGGCAGAGCAGAGCGGCTTTGGCAGCAGCGCCATGGAGACGGAAGAGCTGAGCGGGCGCCTGGAACAGCTGGAGCAGGAAGTGGCGCAGGCGCGGGAAGAGCTCTCCGGCCTGGGCGCAGAGGCCGAGCGCATGGCCGGGGAGAGAAACCTGCTGGCCGAGCGCATGATGGCCGTGGATCGAGAGCTGGGCCGCCTGGAAGAGGAACGGGCAGCCAGGCTTGCGCAGGCGGAAGAGCTGGCTGGGCAAGTGGAAGAACTGCAGGAACAGCAGGGAAGTATTTTAGAGCAGATGCGGGGCGTGGACGCGGCGCTGGCCGAGGCTCTGGCCCAAAAGGCCGAGCAGGAGGACAAGCAGGGGCGCAAGAACCGCAGGAGAGAGGAGCTGCGCCAGCGGCAGTTCAGCCTGCTGGCTGAGACAGCGGAAAAACAGAGCGAGCTTTCGGCCCTGGAGATGAAGGAGGAGAACTTTGCCTCCCGCACACAGGAAGCGCAGGAGCAGCAGGCGGAAAAGAGGGAGCAGGAAGAGGCGCTCCGCCGCCGCCTGGAGGAGCAGAAAGCGGCGCAGGCAAAAAGGCAGGAGCAAAGCGCCGCAATCATGGGGCAGATCAACGAAAACAGGGTTTTGACCGGAAGCTGCCGCCAGAAGGAAAAACAGCTGGAAGAGGCGCTGGGCAAGGCCAAAGCGGCAGAAAACGACGCGCGCAGCCGCAAGGCCATGCTGGAAGGGCTGAAGGCGGAATACGAGGGGTATTCCCAGGGCGTGCGCAATTTGATGCGGGCGGCCAAACGCGAAAAGAGCATGCAAGGGGCGCTTTTGGGCACGCTGGCCGAGCTGATCGAGGTGCCCGAGCAATATGAGGCGGCGGTGGAGGCGGTGCTGGGCGGCGCACTGCAAAACGTGGTTGTGCCGGGGGAGCAGGAGGCCAAGATGGCCATCGCACTTTTGCGCAGGGAGCATCTGGGCCGGGTAACTTTTTTGCCGCTGGCGGCGCTGCGCGTCAACCACCTAAATCCCAAAGAAAAGCAGGCGCTGGGCGCGGAAGTCATCCTGATGGCGGATCAGGCGGTCCGGGCCAAGGGGGAGGCCAAGCGGGCGGTGGAGTTTTTGCTGGCGCGCACGGCCATCGTCAAGGATATGGACGATGCTGTCGTTTTGGCGCGGCGGGCGGGGTATTCCTTCCGGATTGTCACATTGCAGGGGGATATCGTCAACCCGGGCGGCGTGATGACGGGCGGCAGTGTGCAGAAAAAACAGTTCGGCTTGCTTTCCCGGGAGAGGGACATTGAAAAGCTGGGCGTTTTGCTGAAACAGAAGGCAGAGCAGGCGGCAGAAGCTGGGCGGGCACTGCAGAATTGCAGGGAGCAGGCCGCGGATTTGCAGCAGAAGGAACAGGCGCTGCTGGGCAAGCTCAAGGAGCAGGAAATTGCCGCGGCGGAACAGCGCAGCGAGACGGCCGCCCTGGAACAGCAATTAGCCGGGGTTCGGGCAGAGATTGCAGAGCTGGAGGGCAGGCTATCCGGCGCATCGCAGGAGAGCGAAGAGAATAGAAAGAAGATAACAGAGCTTTCCGCATATCTGGAGGAGCTAGCGGCACGGGCGCTGGCAGTGCGCCAGGAAGGGGAGCAGCTGGATCAGGAGCAGGATACCATAAGCGCTGGGCTGGATGAGCAGATCAGCAAAATGCGCATCGCCCGGGCGGAGGCGGCCAAGGACAGCCAGGCGCTTTCCGAGCGCATGGAGCGCATGGAGGCGGAGATTGCGGCTCTGGAAGCCCGGGCAGAGGCCAAGAGAAAAAGCTGTGAGGAGCAGGCTTCGGCCAAGAGCGCGCTGCTGCGGGAGGCCGAGCGGGCAGAAAGCTTGGAGAAAAATGCGCAAAAGCAGATGCAGGAGAGAAAGGAGAGCATCGAGGCACAGGAGCAGACGCGCGCCATCATGAAAGAGGAGCTGGGCCGCAGGCAAAAGCATAACTCGGAATTTCAGCTGCGCCAGACAGAGCTCATCGACCACAAATACAAGGTGGAGAGCCAGTTAGAGCGCTCCAAACTGACGTTGGAGACAGCGGGAGACAAGATCTGGGAAGAATATGGCCTGACATACGCAGATGCACAGCCCATGCGCGCAGAGATCGGCTTTCAGGAGGCCAGCCGGGAGGCACAGCAGATACGCGGCAGGATTCGCGAGCTTGGGACGATCAATCCCAATGCTATTGAGGATTATGCGCGGGTTTCCGAGCGGTTTACCGAGCTGACAGCGCAAAAAGAAGATCTGGAAAAAGCGCAGGCCGATTTGCATCAGGTGATCGCGGAGATCGTCTCTGGAATGCGCACGACTTTCCGGGAGAAATTCGATCAGATCAGCAAGAGTTTTCAGGAGATTTTCCAGATTCTGTTCGGCGGCGGCAGAGCCCAGCTTTCGCTGGAGGACGGCGATATTATGGAATGCGGCATTGAAGTGAGCGCAGAGCCGCCGGGCAAGAAACTGCAGCATATTTCGCTGCTCTCGGGCGGCGAGCGGGCGCTGACGGCCATTGCGCTGCTGTTTGCCATGATCAAAATCAACCCGTCGCCGGTTTGCCTGCTGGACGAGATCGACGCGCCGCTGGATGAGGCGAACGTCGTGCGGCTTTGCGATTATGTACAGACGCTTCAGCAGCAGTCGCAGTTTTTGGTGATCACGCACCGAAAGCCGACGATGGCAATGTGTTCCTCGCTTTACGGCATAACCATGGAGGAAAAGGGCGTCTCGAAGATTGTATCGGTCAAGATAGACGAATAGGGGGAGAATATGGGCTTTTTTGAGAAATTGAAACAGGGGCTGGAAAAGACGAGAGCGGGATTTTCTGAAAAAATTTCGGGCGTGCTTTCGGCCTTTACCCGGGTGGACGAGGATTTGCTGGAAGAGCTGGAGGAAGCGCTGATTCTCTGCGATATGGGCGTGGAGACGGCGATGGCTGCCATTGGTTCCCTGCGGGAGAAAATCAAGCAGGAGCGCATCAAGGAGCCGGAGCAGGTGCGGGAGGCGCTGGGGGAGATCATCGAACAGCTGGTGCGCTTTGATATGCCAGAAGAGCGCTTTCCCAAGGTGATTCTGGTGGTGGGCGTCAACGGCGTGGGCAAGACGACCTCCATCGGCAAGATCGCAAACGTCTATAAGGGGCAGGGCAAAAGCGTGCTGCTCTCGGCGGCGGATACTTTCCGGGCGGCGGCCAGCGAACAGCTGAGCATCTGGGCCGAGCGCGTGGGCGTGCCTATCGTCAAATACGGGGAAGGGGCAGACCCGGCTGCGGTGGTATATGATTCGCTGGATTCGGCAAAAGCGCACGGCACGGACGTCGTCATCTGCGACACGGCGGGGCGGCTGCACAATAAGAAGAACCTGATGAACGAGCTGAACAAGATCGACCGGGTAATCTCTCAGCAGTACCCGGAGGCCAGCCGGGAGACGCTGTTGGTGCTGGACGCGACTACGGGGCAAAACGCCATCGCGCAGGCCAAGGAGTTTTCCAGCGTCGTGCATGTGGATGGGCTGATCCTCACAAAGCTGGACGGTACGGCCAAGGGCGGCGTTGTCTGCGCGATTAAGCAGGAGCTGGGCATTCCGGTGCGCTATATCGGCGTGGGCGAGGGTATCGACGATTTACAGGTTTTTGACCCGAAGGAATTTGCCAGAGCGCTGGTCGACTGAATAAAAAACTGACAAGGTTTTTGCCTTGACAGATGAGAAAAAGTGTAGTAAGATGATAGAGTTGAAAAAGGAAGTAACGCCTTCCCTGCTGCTGGATTTTTACGGACAGACGCTGACGGGCAAGCAGAGGGAAGTGATGGAGCTATATTATAACGAAGATCTTTCTCTCTCGGAAATTGCGGAGAACCAGAGGATTTCCCGCCAGGCAGCGCTGGACAGCATCCGAAGGGCGGAAAAGCATCTGGAGCAGATGGAACAGAAGCTGGGGATGCTGGAGAAATATCGGGTTTGCATGGCGGCGGCGCAGGAAATGGAACGCCTGGCAAAGGGCGCTCAGAGTGAGCGGCAGCTGCTGGAGCAAGTGGAACACATCCGAGCGGTATGGGGGGATAGCTAGTGGCATTTGAAGGGCTGGCAGAAAAACTTCAAAATGTTTTCGATAAACTGACGCGCCGAGGAAAGCTTTCTGAGGCGGATATTAAGGCGGCCATGCGGGAAGTCAAGCTGGCGCTTTTGGAGGCGGATGTCAACTTCCTGGTCGTCAAAAAATTCGTCAAGGCGGTTTCGGAAAAGGCCGTGGGCAGCCAGGTTCTGGAGAGCCTGACGCCAGGGCAGCAGGTGATCAAAATCGTCCGCGACGAGCTGGTGAGCCTGCTGGGCGGGCAGATTTCCGAAGTGAAATTCGCGCCTGCACCGCCGACGGTGATCTTGATGGCCGGCCTTCAGGGCGCGGGCAAGACGACCATGTGCGGCAAGCTTGGCCTGCATTTTAAGAAGCTGGGCAAAAAGCCGATGCTGGTGGCATGCGATATATACAGGCCGGCGGCCATCGATCAGCTCAAAGTTGTGGGCGGGCAGGCGGAAGTTCCGGTATTTGAGATGGGGCAGCAAAACCCATCCAAGATTTACAAAGAAGCGCTGAAGGAATGCAAAAATAAAGGCTGCGATATTCTGATCGTGGATACGGCAGGGCGGCTGCACATCGATGAGCAGATGATGAGCGAGCTGACCGAGCTGCGGAAAACGGCGAACCCGACGGAGGTTTTGCTGGTGATCGATGCGATGACGGGGCAAGACGCCGTCAACGCGGCAAAGGCCTTTAATGAGCAGGTGGAGCTGACGGGCGTGATCCTGACAAAAACGGACGGCGACACCCGGGGCGGTGCGGCGCTGTCGGTCAAAGACGTTACGGGAAAGCCCATCAAGTTTGTGGGCACAGGCGAGAAGCTGACGGATTTGGAGCCGTTCTACCCGGATCGCATGGCCAGCCGCATTTTGGGCATGGGTGACGTGATGAGCCTCATCGAAAAGGCAGAGCAGAATTTCGATGAAAAGCAGGCCCGGGAGCTGGAGCAGAAGATCCGCTCGCAGAAGCTGAATCTGAACGATTTTCTGGAGCAGATGCGGCAGGTTTCCAAGATGGGCTCAATGGAGGATATTTTGGGTATGCTGCCTGGGGGCAGCAAGCTGGCAGGCGCCAGCATCGATGAGAAGCAGTTAAAGCGCACGGAAGCCATCATCACTTCCATGACCAACGCCGAGCGGGAAGAGCCGTCCATCATCAACGGCAGCCGCAGAAAGCGCATTGCCGCCGGCAGCGGCACCAGCGTGCAGGACGTCAACCGGCTGCTTAACCAGTTTGAGCAGATGAAAAAGATGATGAAGATGATGACGGGCAAAGGCAAGAAGCGCAGAAAAGGCATGATGGGCCTGCCGTTTTAGGTGGCCTTCAGATAATTTTAATTTCACGACGTGAAAGAAGAGGAGAAAAATTATGGCAGTAAAGATTAGATTTAAGAGAATGGGCGCAAAGAAGAATCCGTTCTACCGCATTGTTGTGGCAGACAGCAGAAGCCCCAGAGACGGCCGCTTCATCGAGGAGCTGGGCTACTACAACCCCATGAACAAAGAGCTCAAGCTGGACAATGACAAGGCGGCAGAGTGGGTGAAGAAGGGCGCTCAGCCCACGGATACCGTTCGCGCGCTGCTCAAGAAAAACGGCGCGATTCAGTAAGCCTGGAAGGAAACGGCCATGATGTTGGAACTGGTAGAATTTTTGGCGAAATCCCTGGTGGAAGATCCTTCTGCGGTTCGCGTCAGCGAAAAGGAGGAGGGCGACAGCGTCGTCATCGAGCTGAATGTCGCGGAGAGCGATATGGGCAAGGTGATCGGCAAGCAGGGGCGCATCGCCAAGGCCATCCGCACAGTCGTCAAGGCGGCTTCGGCGCGGACGGGCAAAAAATACACTGTGGAGATCGTGTAGTTCATGGATTATTTTGAACTGGGACAAGTGCTGAAGCCCCAAGGCATCCGAGGGGAGATTAAGCTGCGCCCCTACACAGATGATTTAGAGCGCTTCGGCGCTCTTTCTCATGTATTCCTGAAAAATGGGAAGAACTATGAGAAGCGCGGGGTGCAGAGCGCGCGGGTCTATAAGGAATTTGCTTTTCTCAAGCTGGAGGGGACGGAGGACCGCAATGCGGCAGAGCTGCTGCGCGGGAAAAGGCTCTATATTGACCGGGAAAATGCTGTTCCGCTGGAGGAAGGCGCCTGCTATATTGCCGATTTAATCGGCCTTCGCATTTTAGATGAGCAAGGCAATGAGCTGGGCGGGATTCAGGAGATCATGCAGATTGCCGGCGGAGTGGACGTTTACCGGGCTTCTGGCCCCAGGGGCGGCATGATGTTTCCGGCGGCCCCCGGCGTCATCCTGAAAAAGAGCCCGGAGGAGGGCAAAATCGTCGTGGATGCGGCGCGCCTGGCAGAGGTTGTGCTATATGACTAATTTCCATATTCTCACGATTTTTCCCGAAATGTTTGAATCCTTTCTGAGGGCCAGCATTTGCAAGCGCGCGCTGGACGCGGGGCATATCGCAGTTTCTCTGCATAACTTCCGGGATTACACGCTGGACAAGCATAGGAGAGTAGACGATGCGCCTTTTGGCGGCGGGGCCGGGATGCTCATCGCGCCCCAGAGCGTATTTGACTGCTTTGAGGCCATCGAGCAAAACCAGCAGGGAAAGAAGAAAATCAACCTATATCTATCTCCGGCGGGGAAAGTGCTGGACCAAAAGCTGGCGGCGGAGCTGGCGGAGTATGAGGAGATCAACATCCTATGCGGCCATTACGAGGGCGTGGATCAGCGCATCCTGGATGCCAAAATAGACCAGGAGATCTCCATCGGTGATTATGTGCTGACGGGCGGAGAGCTGCCGGCTATGGTGCTGATGGACTGCGTCATGCGGCATGTGCCGGGGGTGCTGGGCAACGAACAAAGTGCAAAGGGAGAATCCTTTTCCTTTGACGGCCTGCTGGAATACCCGCAGTATACCCGGCCGGCAGAGTTCCGCGGGATGCAGACGCCGGAGGTTTTGCTTTCCGGGCATCATGCGAATATCCTGGCATGGCAGAGAAAAAAGGCCATTGAAAAGACGGCGAAAAACAGGCCGGATCTGCTGGAGAAGGCGAACCTGACGCCGGAAGAGCGCAGAGCGCTGGCAAAAGGCGGGCTGGAGGATGAGCTTTAAAATCGCTTGCTGGCGGGAGAAAGGAAGTCTATATTTCGGAGGAGCCTTCCGGCCGGAAGAAGCGGCGGCGAAAAATGCGGAAATTCCAAAAAAATAGGAAAGATGCTTGCAATGGCAAGATGAGGTATGATATAATACCAATGTTTGTATGAGAGGTGGTCCGCTGCCAATAGGGCATGAACGCCGGTAAAAGGAAGGAGGAAGCAAGTATGCAGGATTTAGTGAAATTTGTTGAAGATTCTCAGCTTCGCTCTGATCTACCCGAGCTGGAAATAGGCGATCTTCTCCGTGTGCATCTGAAAATCAAAGAAGGCAACAGAGAAAGAATACAGGTCTTTGAGGGCTATTTAATCGCTAGGCAGGGTGGCGGCGTAAGAGAGACGATCACTGTGCGCCGCGTCAGCTATGGCATCGGCGTCGAGAGAGTGTTGCCTCTGCATTCGCCAAAGATTGACCACATCGAGAAAGTCAGAAGTGGTAAAGTCAGAAGAGCAAAACTCTACTATCTCCGTGATAGAGTCGGCAAGGCCGCAAGAATCAAAGAGAGATAAACTGATAAAAGGGATTGTCCGCGAGGATAATCCCTTTTTTAGAATCTGGATTCGCTGTATAAATTTTAAGAGAGGCTGAGAAGAGGCGCGGCCAAGACGCTGGGAGAATACGTCATATCAGCGACAGAAATTTATGGGAAGGGAAGGTGAAAAAATGCAGATAAAGCAGTTGATGGTGAATATCGACGAATGGATGAAAGAGATATTGGCAGATAATTACGTTGGGGCATATTTTCATGGCTCATTAAGGTTGGGAAGCTTCAACCCGGAGCAATCGGATCTGGATTTCATTATTGTTATAAAGCATAAAATAGATTACAGCACAAAAGAGATGATATGCAATAGGATGCTGGAGAATATTTGCCTGTTTCCCCAAAAAGGCTGTGAGTTTAGCGTCATTTTGGAAGAGCATTGCAAAAATATCGTTCACCCCATTCCTTATGAAATGCATGTATCTGGGAATATTGATAAACAAAATATCATTTTATCTGACGAGGATAAGGCAGATCCGGATCTGGCAAGTCATTTCAATGTCATTAATGTAGAGAACAGGGAATTTGACTTTGGGAAACCTTCCACGGAAGTTTTTTCAAGAGTTCCTAGGGAATATGTGATAGACTCCAATTATCAGGATACGATGAGCTGTGCAAAGGAAATTTTGGACAATCCAGTTTACTGTATTCTTAATTTGTGCAGATTTTATGCAATGATAAAGGAAGGGCTGACATTATCAAAATATGACGGCGGCAAATGGGCGCTGGAAAATATGAATTCGCGCTATCGTGATGTGATTCGGCTGGCGATGGAGGATTACATGGGCAATGCAAACAACCACTATGATGCGGAAGAGCTGAGAGGCTTTGCCCGGGAATCCATAAACTTAATCAACGGTTATTTAGACACGAATAAAATGGGGATATAGATTTATGAAAGAAAAAAATTCGGCCAAAATCAATATCAACTGGTATCCGGGGCACATGACCAAGGCGCGGCGCGCTTTGGAAGAAAAGCTGAAGCAGATTGATATTGTGGCGGAAGTGCTGGATGCCCGGGCGCCGCTTTACACCAAAAACCCGGATTTTGACGATCTCTTTGCGCCCAAGGGAAGGCTTTATCTGCTCAACAAGGAAGATATGGCGGATCCGGCGGTAACAAAGGCATGGGTGCGGTATTTTGAGGGGCAGGGAATTGCGGCGCTGCCTTTTTCGGCGGCAACAGGCAATCCCAGGCAGCTGCAGGCCAAGCTGGAGGCATTCGGCCAGCCTTTTTTGGAGCGCGCCGCAGAGCGCGGCATGAATAAGACGTTGCGCCTGCTGGTCTGCGGGATCCCGAACGTGGGCAAATCGGCCATTTTGAACCGCATGATTGGGGAAAAGCGCTTGAAGGAGGGCAATAAGCCGGGGGTAACCAGAGGGCTTTCCTGGGTGCGGCTGACGCCCTATTTGGAGCTGATGGATTCACCCGGGATGCTCTGGCCCAAAATCCAGGATGAGAAGGCCGGGGCGGCCATTGCGCTGCTGGGCAGTGTGCGGCAGGAAATTCTGGATGAAGAGCAGATGGCGTTTTATCTGGTGGACATGCTGCGGGAGGCGCAGCCGGAGCTATTGATACAGCGCTATCAGCTGGAGGAGCTGGCGGAGGACCCTTGGGATGTTTTGGGGCAGATTTGCAGGAGAAGAGGCTTTTTGGTGCGCGGCGGGGAGTACGATTATGAGCGCGGCGCAAAAACGCTGCTGGAGGAATTTCGCAATGGCAAGCTCGGGCGGTTTTCCTTGCAGGCTCCGCCGCAGGAATAGGCGGGCGGGGGAACTGGCGCTGGAACGGTGAGGATGGCAGATGGATCGGGAATTTTACCAGTTGGAATTGGAATATGCGCAAAAAGGGCAGAGGATTGCCGGGGCAGACGAAGCGGGCAGAGGGCCGCTGGCAGGGCCGGTTGTGGCGGCAGCCTGCATCATGCCCGCGGATTTTTTCATCGAAGGGATCGACGATTCTAAAAAGCTCACGCCAAAAAAGCGGGATGTGCTCTATGATCAAATTATGGAAAGGGCGGTTTGCTATGGCGTTGGGGTGGTAGATGTGGAAGAGATTGAGCGGGTGAACATCCTGAACGCCGCCCGCCATGCCTTTGAGCAGGCAATCGGCCAGCTGGAGGAGCCTTTTGCGCTCTACACGGATTATATTACCGGGCTTTCTTTGCCCTATCCCTATCAGGCCATCAAAAAAGGCGATGCGAAAGTCTATTCCATCGCAGCGGCATCTATCATCGCCAAGGTAACGCGGGATCGGATAATGCAGGAATATGACAAGAAATATCCGGGATATGGCTTTGCGGCGCACAAGGGATATGGCACAAAGGCGCATATTCAGGCGATCCGAGATCTGGGGCCCTGCCCGATTCACCGCATGAGCTTTTTAGGAGGGATTCTGGGTGCAAGATAACTATAAAAAGCGGCTGGGGCGACAGGGGGAGGAACTGGCGGCGCTTTTCCTGCAAAGGCAGGGAATGAAGATCTTGTGTCGAAATTATACAATAAGGGGCGGCGAGCTGGATATCGTCGCGCTGGATGGGCAGACCTATGTTTTCTGCGAGGTGAAAACGCGCACCAGCCAGAGATTTGGCGTGGGGGTCGAAGCGATTGATAGGAAGAAGCAGCAGGCGCTGCTGCGCACGGCCCAGGTTTATGCCGCCAGGCAGGGAATCCTGGAAAAGCCCATGCGCTTTGATATTATCGATATTCTTTTGGACAAAGATGGGAAACATAAACTAAGCTATATCAAAAATGCAGAGCTCTGCATATGACGGAGAGACAAGGAATGCGGGCGAGAAGAAAATTTTTTACGACTTTGATTTTGACGGTGCTACTGCTCATTTTGCCTTTTACGATGGCGCAGGCCGGCGGGGAATTCTCCTGGGAGGGAGACTTGCCGCAGGGATGGGCAGTCTTTACAAACGCGGGGGAGCTCTCGCAGTTCGAAGGATCGGACTGGGCCAAGCTAAGGCTGAAAGAGCAGGGGCATCTTCTGCTGGCAAAGCGGGTGGATTTAAAGCCGGAGACGACTTACCGCATTACCGCGGATATTTGGGCAGACAATGCGGAAGGCGGCGCGGGGATCAACCTCAATTTCTACGGGCAGATCGCACAGACGGATGCCGTTTACACGACCGGCCAGCAATGGAAAAAGATAAGCCTATACGTCAAAACGAATGTGGACGACGTGCAGGAATATATCTTAAGAGTCGGCCTGGGATCTGAAGATGCGCCCAGCAAGGGGACGGTCTATATCTCGGCAGTCAATATTCAGGAGCTTGGCGAACAGCCGGCAGACGAGACGGTTTACCAGCTCATCGGCTCGCTGGGAGCGGGAGTGGATTTGCAGGCCGGCGATATCATCGGGAACCTGGCGGAGAAAGAGGCAGAGCCCGTCTATTCCGCGAAAAACTTCAATTATAATAAGATAGGAACGGCGCTTTTTGCGGTGATAGTCATGCTGGCGGCGTATTTTTTGCTTTCCGGAAGAGCTGGCGCGCGCATCGGGGAATACTGCCGCAGGAATTTTGCCGTGATTCTTTTGGTGGCCGTGGCGATTCTATACCGCGTTGCCATTGCAAAAGCCGAGCCGGGGCATGGCTCGGATATGCGCTGTTTTAAAGGATGGGCGATTTCCGCTTATGAGGGCGGGCTGGCGAACTTCTACACCAGCGGCCAGTTCGCGGATTACCCGCCGGCGTATATTTACGTTCTTTATGTGATCGGCTGGCTCAAAGATCTATTGGGGCTGGCATATGATTCTGCCGCCTTTACACTGCTCACGCGCCTGCCTGCCATTTTGGCGGATATTGCGCTGGGCTATGTGGTTTACCGCATTGCGGGCAAACACATTGGCAAAAATCTGGCCGCCGCCGCGGGAGCGCTGATGCTCTTCTCTCCGCTCCTGATTCTCAATTCCGCCGCCTGGGGGCAGGTGGACAGCATTTTTTTGCTGCCGCTGATCGGCTGTATCTACTATTTGCAGCAAAAGCGGCATATTCTGGCCAGCGCATACTGGATGCTGGCGCTGCTGCTCAAGCCGCAGGCGCTTTTGGTTGCGCCGCTCATTGGAGTGGTCGTCCTGCTGGATCTGTTTGGAACCAGGGGGGAATGGAAGAAAAAAGCGGGAAGAGTTTTGGGCTGCATTGCAGCTATGAGCGCGGTCTACCTCGCTTTGGCGCTGCCTATGATGGGGGAGCAGGATGCGCTCTATGCCATCCGGCGCTGTCTGAACACGGCTGGTTCCTATGATTATGCCTCTATGAACGCCTTCAATTTCTGCGCTTTGTTGGGGGGCAATTTTGTCTCGCAGAGCGCGATGATCTTTGGGGTTTCCTTTAGGACGCTGGGGATCTCGGGCATCGTCCTCACAATTTTGTTGACCGCTTTCCTCTATTGGAGGCGCAGAGAGCGGGAAAATCTGTTTTTGCTTTCGGCAATTCTGCTGGGAGGGATTTTCACCTTCGGGCATATGATGCACGAGCGCTATATCATTCTGGCGATTGGCCTGGCGCTTTTGGCCGCACTGCAAAAGGATAACCGGCGGCTTTTGCTTTCTGCCGCGGTGTTTTGCATGATCGGATTTCTGAATATCTATCTGGTACTGCAATTTGGCGCGGACCGGGTTTACGACTGGCTGATACGCCTGCTTTCGCTGGCAGAAGTGGCGGGATATCTCTGGTTTGTGGCAGAGGGTATTGCCCAGATCTGGACGGGCAAACGCATCCCGCTGGCGCCTGTGCAGGAGGTTTTCACGCCACTGCCCGAGCGCAAGATGGAGGATGCCCAGCGCAGGCTGGAGGCCGAGCCGGATCCGGCGCGCAAAATGAAAAAGAAAGACTATCTGCTCATGCTGGCGATTACGGCGGTTTATGCTGTTGCCGCATTGACGAATTTGGGGAGCCATGTGATTCCGGCGCGGACGGCCGCTTTGCCGACCAAAAATTGCGAGATTCTGCTGGAGCTTGGGGAGCAGGATTATATTGAGACGCTCAAATACTACGCCGGCTATGGGCAGGGCGATATGCGCATCTATACTTCCATGGATGGAGAAGCGTTTACGGAGATCGCTAAGGGCACTGTCTCGCATCGGTACCGCAATATGTTCCGCTGGCAGATCGTCGATATCGGCCAGCAGGCGAAGTATATTCTCATCGTCAAAGAGCAGGGCCTGGAGATGGAGATCCGCGAGATTGGCCTGATGGACGAGGCGGATGAGTTAATTGCCATAACCTCGGCAGTTCTTCGGGAAGGGGAGAGCGAGCAGGAGGCGGCCTATCTCATCGACGAGCAGGATCAGGTGCCTGTAACCACGAGCTATATGGTGGATATGTATTTCGACGAGATCTACCATGCCCGGACGGCATATGAATATCTGGAAGGGTATACGCCCTACGAGATCACGCACCCGCCGCTGGGCAAGGCGATCATCACGCTGGGCATCCGGATGTTTGGCTTTAACCCGTTTGGATGGCGCTTTATGGGAGCGGTATTTGGCATTGCCATGCTGCCGCTGCTCTATGTTTTTGCCAAGCACATTTTTGGACGCACGCGCTATGCCGCCATTGCGGCGCTGCTTTTTGCGGCAGACAATATGCATTTTTCGCTCACGCGCATCTCGACCATTGACAGCTACAGCATTTTCTTCATCATCGCGATGTATTTCTTCATGTATGAATATATGCAGAAGAATTTCAACCGGGAAAAGCTCTGGAAAACGCTGATCCCGCTGGGGCTTTGCGGCATTTTCTTTGCGCTGGGCGCGGCGACAAAGTGGCTCTGCCTTTATTCCGCGGTTGGGCTTTGTGTGCTCTTTTTCTACACGGTGTTTCAGAGAGTGCAGGAATACCGATACGCCAAACAGAAGGAACAGCAGGAGATTACAAAGCCTTTTGCAAAAAAGCTGGTCTTGACGCTGCTCTTCTGCGTCGTGGTTTTCCTGATCATTCCGGCGCTGGTTTACTGTGCCTCCTACCAGCCTTATGCCAGCGCGGCAGGCGGGGACTATGGCCTGAAGGAAATTTGGGAAAACCAGAAATATATGCTAAACTATCATAGTAATCTGGATCCGGATACCGTGCACGCATACTCCTCTGCGGCGTATACCTGGCCGCTCTGCATTCGCCCGGTGTTCTTCTTCTGGGCGCAGAATGCCGCGCCTGGGATGGAAGGCGTGCTCTGGTGCATGGGCAACCCCATTCTTTGGTGGGGCGGGATTGCGGCGGTGCTCTATTTGCTAGGCCGCGGAAAAAAAGATTCGCAGAAAGACCGAGCCATGCCGCTTGTGATCATCGCGGCGCTCACGGGCTTTGCACCCTGGCTCTTTATTACAAGAGAAGTATTTATCTACCATTATTTTGCAGTTGTGCCGTTTTTGATCTTGCTGATCGTCTATGCCATTCGGCATTTGGATCAGCAGGGCAAATGGGCAAAGGGCATTGGCATTGCGTTTGTGGCGCTTTGCGTTCTGGCGTTTGCGGCGTTTTATCCTGCCAATACGGGGATGGTCGTCCCGCAGGCGTGGCTGGAGGCGATTCGCTGGCTGCCCACCTGGCCGATGTAGCGGAGAAGAGCATGAAAGTAGGAAAAAAAGAACTCTGGCAGCTTTTGAAATTCTGGCTTTGCACGCAGATTGCGGTGGTGGCCGATGCGGGCAGCTTTGCGGTGATGTATGCGCTGGCCCCGGCTTACTATATGCTTTGCAAGGCGCTTTCCTATTGCATCGGCGCGGTCGTCAGCTATTTTACCAACCGGCGTTTCACCTTTCAGACGACGCAAAGCCAGAGGGGCATCATCTGGAAGTTTACCGTGGTCAACCTGGTTTCCATGGGGGTATCGCTGGGGGCGATGGGAATCATGAGCAAAAATTTTGGCATTCCCGTCTGGCTTTCCTACATTCTTTCCGGTTTTTTTTCCTTTATCACCAATTTCCTGGGCAACCGGCTCTGGGTATTTCACGAATAGGAGGGGGATAGATGCTTGCAACTGTAAAAAGCTATGGGCTGGCCGGGCTGGCTGGATTCCCCGTGATGGTGGAAGTGGACTGCTCGCCGGGGCTTCCGCACTGGGAGGCAGTCGGCCTGCCGGATGCCGCCGTCAAAGAGAGCAGGGAGCGCGTGCGCGCGGCGCTGAAGAATTCCGGGTTCACGTATCCGCAGGGCAGGATTGTCGTCAATCTGGCCCCGGCGGATTTGCGCAAAGAAGGGCCGATTTATGATTTAGCCATTGCCGTTGGGACGCTGGCAGCCAGCGGGCAGACAGAGCTTCGGGAGTTCTCCGGGGCTACTTTTATTGGGGAGCTTTCGCTGGACGGGCAGATTCGCCCGGTCAACGGGATTTTGCCTATGGCGATAGACGCACGGCAGAGGGGCATCCGGACGATGGTCGTCCCGCGGGAAAATGCGGTGGAGGCGGCATATGTCGAGGGGCTGCGCGTGCTGGGCGTTGGCACGCTGACCGAACTGACCGAGATTTTGGAAGGAACGGTTTCGGCGGAATTTGCGCGGCCTGCCAAGTTTGGCAAGAAGCAGGGCAGGAGAGAGGGCGTGGATTTCCGCGAGATTAAGGGGCAGCAAAACGCCAAGCGGGCGATGGAGATTGCCGCCGCAGGCGGGCACAACGCGCTGCTGATCGGGCCGCCTGGCTCGGGAAAAACCATGCTTGCTCGGGCGCTTCCCACGATTCTGCCGGATCTCACCTTTGAGGAGGCGCTGGAGGTAACAAAAATCCACTCTGTCGCGGGAGAACTGCGGGAGAGCGGCATTCTCTGCGAGCGGCCGTACCGCAGCCCGCACCATTCGGCCTCGACTGCCGCGCTGACTGGCGGCGGGACGCGGGCGAGGCCGGGAGAGGTGAGCCTGGCGCATGGCGGCGTTCTGTTTCTGGACGAGCTGCCCGAGTTCCGCCGGGAGGCGCTGGAAGCACTGCGCCAGCCTATCGAAGATGGGTTTGTATCCGTGGCGCGGGTGAATGCAAAAGTGGAATATCCGGCGCGGTTTATGCTGGTCGCATCCATGAACCCCTGCCCTTGCGGCAACTACGGCGATCCCGAGCGGCCCTGCACCTGCACGCCCTACCAGATTTCCAGATATCTTGCCCGCATCAGCGGGCCGCTTTTGGACCGCATCGATCTGCATGTAGAGGTTGCGCGGCCCAAATATGAGGAACTGCATACGGCCCCGGCACCGGAAGATTCGCAGGCGGTTCGCCGGAGAGTCAATGCGGCGCGGGCACTGCAAAAGGAGCGCCTGGCCGGAAGCAGCATTTTTTCCAACAGCCAGTTATTTGGAGAGGCTTTTGAGCGGCACTGCGCGATAGGAAAGCAGGCAAGCGAGCTGCTCAAAGCGGCGTTTACGGCGCTGAACATGAGCGCGCGGTCGTATAAGCGCATCTTGATGGTTGCGCGCACCATTGCAGATCTTGCCGGGGAGCAGAGCATCCGCGAGGAGCATATTGCCGAGGCAATTCAATACCGCACGATGGATCGCAAATATTGGGGAGGAGGGGCATGATGCTGGGCGGTTATGAGTTTTACTGGTATTGGCTGGCCAGCACGCCGCGCTTTGGCGCCAAGCGGATTTTGGCTTTGGCCGGCCAGGAGCTGGATTTTGCGGAGCTTTTCGAGCGGGCAGCGCGGGGAAGAAGCTTAGAAGTTTTTGGGCTCTCGCCGAACATGGCAAAGAGCCTGAAGGATCGGGCAAACCGGGAGCTTTTGGAGCAGGAACTGGAGGAATTGGAGCGGGCCGGGATTGGCCTCTGCACGATGATAAGCCCGGGCTACCCCAAGCTTTTAAAGGAGATTGCCGCTCCGCCGGCTATGCTCTACTATAGGGGAAACCTGGATGTGCTGGGAGAGCGGGCGCTGGCAGTTGTGGGAAGCAGAGAGGCATCCCGCAAGGGCGTGGCAAACATCCGCCAGATTTCCCGGGAACTGGCTGAGGCGGGCGTGTGCATCGTCTCTGGCATGGCCCGCGGCATCGATTCGGCGGCGCATCGGGGCGCGCTGGAGGCAGAGGGCGGCAGGACGATCGCCGTGCTGGGCTGCGGCGTCGACGTCGTATACCCAAGAGAGAATGAAGATATTTACGAGCAGATTTGCCAGAGAGGCGCGGTGATCAGCGAATATAAGCCGGGCACGACGCCGCTTCCGGGAAACTTCCCTGTGCGCAACCGCATCATGAGCGGCATGGTGCCGGGTGTTCTGGTTGGCGACGGCAGGGCCAAAAGCGGCGCGCAGATCACGGTGCGGCTGGCGGCAGAAGAGGGGCGAGATATTTTCGCGCTACCCACCGAGGCGATGAACCCGCTCTATGAACTGCCCAATCTGCTCATCGCGGATGGCGCGTATGTTTGTCTTGGCAGTAACGATATTTTGAATTTTTATGGCTGGGAGGCTTCAAAAGCGCCCAAAGGCCAGATTTCCGCGCCTGTGGGGCTTGATTTTTTAGAAGGGGAACTGTATAATCTGCTTTTGAAAGGCGAAATGGAGATAGAGCAGATTGCAGACAGCCTGGGCAAACGGCCGCAGGAGCTCTCTCTGGCTTTGATGAAATTGGAGCTGAAGGGGCTTGTGGTTCGGTTGGCAGGAAATAGATATGCCATAGCGCAAGGATAAGATAGAAGAAAAGAAGGCGGGCGTGCTGGCCTGCCGGGGAGAGGGATTTTGGCGAGAACAAAGTTACAAGAAAACGAGACGGCGGTTTCCGCGGCCAAAACTGCGGCGAAAAAAGCGCCGGCCAGGGCGGCAGGCGCCGGGAAAACAACTGCAAAGAAGGCGCCCGCCAAAAAGAAGGCGGCAAAGCCCAAAAAAGCGGCGGCCAAAACTGCTGGAAAGCGTGCCGAGAGCAAAGAGCCTTATAACCTGGTGATTGTGGAGTCGCCGGCCAAGGCAAAAACGATTGAGAAGTTTTTGGGCGAGGGCTTTAAGGTGACAGCGAGCAACGGGCACCTCATCGATTTGCCCAAGAGCAAAATCGGCGTGGATATTGAGAATAATTTTGAGCCGCAGTATATCGTCATCCGGGGGCGCACGCCGCTTTTGAACGACCTGAAAAAGCAGGCAAATGCCGCGCAGACGGTTTACCTCGCTACCGACCCGGACCGGGAGGGCGAGGCGATTTCCTGGCATATTGCCAATGCGATCGATCCGGATAAGGATGTTCGGCGCATCGAGTTTAACGAGATTACAAAGGCGGCGGTTACCGGGGCGATTCAAAACCCCAGGGAGATCGATCTGCACCGCGTCAACGCACAGCAGGCGCGGCGCGTGCTGGATCGGCTGGTGGGCTACAAGCTTTCGCCGCTGCTTTGGCAAAAGGTTCGCCGGGGGCTTTCGGCGGGGCGCGTGCAGTCGGTTACGGTGCGGCTGATTGTGGATCGGGAAAATGAGATCCGAGATTTTGTGCCTCAGGAATATTGGACGATCACGGCTCTGCTGACGGATATGCAGGGGAACAACCAGTTTGAAGCCGCTTTTTACGGAAAGGCGGGAAAAAAGCTGGTTCCGGCCAGCCAGCAGGAGACGCAGGAAATTTTAGACGCAATCAAAGGAAAGGACTTCCTGATTGCGAACGCGAAAAAAGGAACCAAACAGCGCAGGCCTTTCGCGCCTTTTACGACCAGCACCTTGCAGCAGGATGCGGCCAGAAAGCTGGGCTTTACGACCAAGCGCACCATGGCAGTTGCCCAGGGGCTCTATGAGGGTGTGAAGCTGAGCGAGAGCGAGACGGTTGGCCTGATCACCTATATGCGTACAGATTCCACCCGCATCGCCATTGAAGCCCAGCAGGCGGCAAAAGAGCAGATTATAAAGCAGTATGGGGCGGAATATGCGCCGGAGAAGTTCAACATCTATGCCGGGCGCAAGAACGCGCAGGATGCGCACGAGGCGATTCGGCCGACTTATATTCACCGCACGCCCGCCAGCATCAAGGATAAGCTGACGGCGGATCAGTATAAGCTCTATAACCTGATTTACTCGCGCTTTTTGGCCAGCCAGATGACGCCGGCTCGGTATGAGAATATGTCTTACGAGCTGGAAGTGGAGGGATACCAATTCCGGGCGACTTTCTCCAAGATGGTATTCAACGGTTTTCGGGCCGCTTATGACACCCAGGTTGAAGAGGATGAAAGCCAGAACAAAACCATGCCGCCCATGGGCAAGGGAGAGCGTTGCGAGCCGGTTAAAATCGACCCCAAGCAGAATTTCACCTCTCCGCCGCCGCGCTATACCGAGGCCAGCCTGGTCAAGACGCTGGAAGAGCTGGGCATCGGCCGGCCTTCCACCTATGCGCCCACGATCTCGACGATCCTCGACCGCGAATACGTCAAAAAAGAGAAGCGCGCGCTTTTGCCGACAGAGCTTGGCGAGATCGTTACGGATCTCATGAAGAAGAATTTCCCGGATATCGTCGATATTCAGTTTACGGCGGATATGGAAGAGAAGCTGGATACCGTCGAGAGCGAGGGCAAGGACTGGAAGGGCATCGTCGGCGATTTCTACGGCCCCTTTGAAAAGGAGCTGGAAAAGGCCGAACAAAGCGTGGAACACGTTAAAATTCCGGATCGCCCGGCGGGCATCATCTGCGAGTTTTGCGGCGCGGAGATGGTCTATAAAAGCGGCCGGTTCGGCGAGTTTATCGCCTGCCCGAATTATCCGACCTGCAAAAACACCAAGGCCATCAAGAACACCATCAAAACGCCCTGCCCCAAATGCGGGGGAACGGTGGTGCAGAAGCGCTCGAAAAAGGGCAGGATCTTCTATGGCTGCGACAATTACCCAAACTGCGATTTCGTCTCCTGGGATATGCCGGTGGAGGAGAAGTGCCCGGTTTGCGGGAGCTATATGGTCTTAAAGCGCGGTCGGGGGACTTATAAGAAATGCGGCAATGAGAATTGCCCGAGCAACCAGAAGAAGGGCAAAGGGCAGACAAAAGATGAAGCATAAAATTCATGTGATTGGCGCGGGCCTTGCGGGATGCGAGGCGGCGCACCAGATCGCCCGGCGGGGCATCGCCGTGGAGCTATATGAGATGAAGCCGGAGCGTTATACTCCGGCTCATCGCTATCCGGGGTTTGCGGAGTTAGTCTGCTCAAACTCTCTGCGGGCGGATCGGCTGGAGAACGCCGTCGGCCTGCTCAAAGAGGAGATG
Organism: Christensenellaceae bacterium 44-20; assembly: GCA_041223705.1. Lineage (NCBI taxonomy): Bacteria > Bacillati > Bacillota > Clostridia > Christensenellales > Christensenellaceae > Christensenellaceae bacterium 44-20. Next base: position 782,808 of record JBCLQU010000001.1, on the reverse strand, counting down.
CGGCTGCTGGATTCGCTGATCATGGAGGCGGCGGATAGGACGCGCGTCCCGGCAGGCGGGGCGCTGGCCGTGGATCGCACGGCATTTTCCGACTATATTACGAGTAAGATAAAAAAGAACCCGAGAATTACACTGCATGAGGGGGAAGTGGCCAGCCTGGAAGGGCTGGAGGGCATCATCATTGTGGCCAGCGGCCCGCTGACCTCGGAGGCGCTTTCCCAGGAGATTGCGGATAAAATTGGCGGAGAGCGGCTGCACTTTTTCGATGCGGCGGCGCCTATCGTCATGGGAGACAGCTTGGACTATGAGAAGGTGTTTGCGGCTTCCCGGTATGGGAAAGGGACGGATGACTATTTAAACTGCCCCATGACAAAAGAGGAATACCAGGGCTTTTACCAGGCGCTGATTTCCGCGGAATGCGCACAGCTGCATGGGTTTGAAGGCCAGGAGGTTTTCGAGGGGTGCATGCCTGTGGAAGTGATGGCAAAGCGGGGCGAGCAGACGCTGCTCTTTGGGCCGCTCAAGCCCGTCGGCCTGACGGCACCGGACGGCACCCGGCCGTATGCCGTTGTACAGCTGAGAAAAGAGGATGAGGCTGGGCGCATGTATAACCTGGTCGGCTTCCAGACGCACCTGAAATTTGGCGAACAGAAGCGGGTTTTCTCCATGATCCCGGGGCTGGAACAGGCGGAGTTTGCGCGGTTTGGCGTGATGCACCAGAACACCTACCTCAACTCCCCTAAACTTTTGGATGCATTTTACCGCCTGCGGGCAGATGAAAACCTCTTCTTTGCCGGGCAGATGACGGGCGTAGAGGGGTACGTGGAATCGGCGGCCAGCGGGCTTTACGCGGGGCTGGCGGCGGCATTTCAGGCAGAGGGGCGGCAGATGCCAGCTCTTTCGGGGAAAACGGCGATGGGGGCGCTGGCGCGGTATATCAGCAGCAGCCCTTCGGCAGATTTTCAGCCCATGAACATCACGTTTGGCATCATCGACCCGCCGGAGCAGCGGTTCCGCAAAAAGGCAGAGAAAAATACCTATCTCTCTCAGCGCGCGCTGGAGGAAGTGCGCGGATGGGCAGAGGGGCTGGCGAAATAGGAGAAGATAACAATGGGATTATTTGAGGCGACGACAATCGTCGGGATTCGCAAAGACGGCAAATGCGCGCTGGCCGGGGATGGCCAGGTAACGATGGGAGAGCACACCGTGATGAAGCATCACGCCAAAAAGGTGCGCAGGCTATACGACGGCAAGGTGGTCGTGGGCTTTGCGGGCTCTGTGGCGGATGCGTTTACGCTTTCCGAGCGCTTTGAGGCGAAGCTGGAGCAATACGGCGGCAGCCTTTCCCGGGCGGCCGTGGAGCTGGCGCAGGAATGGCGCAGTGATAAGATGATGAGAAAACTGGAGGCCATGCTCATTGCGGCGGATAAGGATGAGATGCTGCTGGTTTCGGGGACAGGGGAAGTGATCGAGCCGGACGAAGGCGTTCTGGCTATCGGTTCGGGCGGCAACTTCGCCTATGCCGCGGCGACGGCGCTGGTGCGCAACACGGATTTGCCCGCGGCAGAGGTGGCAAAAAAGGCCATGGAGATCGCCTCGGAGATCTGCGTCTATACCAACGGCAATATCACCATTGAGGAGGTTTAGGCATGATCGCATTGACACCAAGAGAGATTGTAGAGCAGCTAGATAAATACATCATTGGGCAGGGGGAGGCAAAGAAGGCAGTTGCCATCGCACTGCGCAACCGCTACCGCAGAAGCCGGCTTTCCCCGGAAATGCGGGAAGAGATCACGCCCAAGAATATCATCATGTCCGGCCCGACGGGCGTGGGCAAGACCGAGATTGCCCGGCGGCTGGCAAAGCTGGTGAATGCGCCGTTTATCAAAGTCGAGGCGACAAAGTTCACGGAAGTGGGCTATGTGGGCAGGGACGTGGAGAGCATCGTGCGGGATCTTGTGGAGGAATCCATTCGGATTGTGAAAAAGGACCGCAGAGAGAGCGTGCAGGAAAAGGCGGCGGCCAACGCGCAGGAGCGGCTGCTGGATTTGCTGCTGGCAGATGGAAAGGCCGCGCCCCAGCCGCAAAACCCCTTCCAGATGCTGCTGGGCGGCCCCAAAGCGCCGGCAGAGCCTGCAGAGACCGAAGAACAGCGCGCCCAGCGCATGAGCCGCCGGGAGGAGACGGCCTACCGCTTAAAAGCCGGACAGCTGGATGAGACGGTTGTGGAGATCGAAGTGGAGGACAGCGGCGGCATTGGCATTGAAATCGCTGGGATGGGCACGGAGATCAACATGGGAGAGATGTTTTCTGGCATTCTGCCCAAAAAGACCAAGACGCGCAAGCTTCCCATCCGGGAGGCGCGCAAGATCTTGGAGGCCGAAGAGGCAGATAAGCTCATCGATATGGACGAAGTAACCAGCACGGCTATCGAGCGGGCGGAGCAGGACGGCATCGTCTTCCTGGATGAGATCGACAAGATTGCGGGCAAGACCATGGGCTCCGGCCCGGATATTTCCAGGGAGGGCGTACAGCGCGATATTCTGCCCATCGTGGAAGGCAGCACAGTTGTAACCAAATACGGCCCGGTCAAGACGGATTTCATGCTGTTCATTGCGGCCGGGGCGTTCCACGTCTCCAAAATATCCGATCTGATCCCAGAGCTTCAGGGGCGCTTCCCGATTCACGTGGAGCTCAAGGCTCTGCGCCGGGAGGATTTCGTCAAGATTCTTTCCCAGACTGAAAACGCGATCACCAAGCAATATGCGGCGCTGCTCTCGGCAGACGGTGTCAACCTGAGCTTTACGGCAGATGCCCTGGAGGAGATTGCGGCCTATGCAGAGCAGGCCAACGCTTCGCTGGAAAATATCGGCGCCCGGCGCCTTCATACGATTGTGGAGAATATGCTGGAGGATATTTCCTTTAACGCGGGAGATGTGTTCCCGCCGGTGGAAGTGGAAGTCAACGGAGAATATGTAAAGGAGCACATTGGAAAAGAGCTCAAAGAGGGCAATATTTCCAAGTTTATCTTATAATGGCATTAGAAGTTGAGCGCGTGCAAAAGGGAAGCATTGCAGAGCAGCTGGGCATCCAGCCGGGCGATGTTATCACGCATATGGGGGGAGAGGTTTTGCGGGACTGCATCGATTCCATGTATTTCGAGGCAGAGGCAAAGCTGCTCCTTTCCGTGCGCAAAAAAGACGGCAGTGTTTTTGAGGCGGAGATCGAGAAAGAGGAGTATGAGCCGCTGGGCATCGAGTTTGTGGGCGACGGGCTGGGAAAGAGCCGGGGATGCGCAAACCACTGCGTTTTCTGCTTCGTGGATCAGCTGCCAAAAGGGATGCGGCAGACGCTCTATTTCAAAGACGATGATTGGCGCATGAGCTTTATCATGGGCAACTACATCACGCTGACCAACGTTTCGGATGCGGAGTTTGAACGCATTCTGGCACGCAAGACCTCGCCGCTCTATATTTCCGTGCACGCGACGGACGACGATCTGCGTTCCTATCTCATCGGCCAGGAGCGCGCCCGGGGCATTATGCAAAGGCTGACGCGGCTCAAAGATGCGGGCATCTGCTTCAACTGCCAGGTCGTCTGCTGCCCGGGGCTCAACGATGGAAAAGTGCTGGAAAAGACCATCTCGGATCTGGCGGGGCTATACCCGGCCTGCGAATCTTTGGCCATCGTTCCCTTGGGGCTGACGGGGCACCGGGAAGGGCTGGCGCAGCTGACGCCCATGGATCGGGATTCCGCCCGGGGCGTTTTGCAGATTGCGGAGAGATGGCAGCAGAAGATGCTGGAGGAGCAGGGGACGCGCTTTGTCTTTTGCTCGGACGAGCTGTATATCCGGGCGGAGATGGAACTGCCGCCCTATGAGGCTTATGAGGAGTTCGCCCAGATGGAGGACGGCGTGGGCATGGTGCGCAACTTCCTCTGGGAAGTGCAGGATGCGCTGGAGGATTTCCGGGGCAAGGCGAAGCTGCGGGAAGTCTCGGTTGCCACGGGAGTGGATGCGGCGCAGTTTTTGCGCACGGCGGCGGAGATGTGCCAGGAGAAGCTGGGCGTGAAAATCCATGTATATCCCATTTTGAACGATTTCTTCGGGCACAGCATCACTGTAACCGGGCTGCTCACAGGCAGAGACATCATCCGACAGCTCGAGGGCAAGGAGCTGGGCGAGCGGCTGGTGCTTTCGGCCACAATGCTGCGGGATCGGGAAGACGTCTTTTTAGACGACATGAGTTTTGCGGAATTTTGTGATATACTAAAAGTGCCCTGCATCAAAAACGCAGATGGATATGAGTTCGTCCGGGCGGTTGCAGGCAGCGAAGCATAAGGAGAAAGTTTATGGCAAAACCACTGGTCGCCATTGTCGGCCGGCCAAACGTCGGCAAATCGACCTTTTTTAACCGAATCTGCAAGCGGCGGGTGGCGATTGTAGAGAATATTCCCGGGGTAACGCGGGATCGCATTTTTGAAGATGCCGAGTGGCTCAATTACAGCTTCACGATGGTGGATACCGGCGGCATCGAGCCCAAAAGCGAAGATGTTATCCTAAAGCAAATGCGGCTTCAGGCGGAGCTGGCCATGGAGGCGGCGGACGTCATCCTGTTTTTTGTGGACGCAAAAGAGGGGCTGGTGGCCGCGGATTTTGAAGTGGCCGAGATGCTGCGCCGGACAAAGAAGCCGGTGATCGTCGTGGTAAACAAAGTGGAGACGCAGACGGACGAAGAGGCCGTCTACGATTTTTATCAGCTGGGTATTGGCGAGGTGTTTGCCGTCTCCTCCTCCCAGGGGCTCGGGCTGGGCGATCTGCTGGATGAGGTCGTCTCACACTTTGGGGAAGCAGGGGCGGATCAAGAGGAGGAAGAGGCCTGCTATGTCGCCTTCGTGGGCAAGCCCAATGTGGGCAAATCCTCCATTACCAACAAGATTTTAGGGCAGGAGCGCAGCATCGTCAGCGATATTCCCGGGACGACTCGGGATGCTATCGACTCGGTCTTCTATCGGGGCGGCAAAAAATATGTGCTGACGGACACGGCGGGTATGCGCAAAAAGGCGCGCATCGAGGATGAATCCATCGAGCGGTACAGCGTCATCCGCTCGCTGGCCAGCGTGCGCCGGGCGAATGTGGTCGTCGTGATGATCGATGCGAATGAAGGGATTACCGAGCAGGACGTCAAGATTGCGGGATATGTGCACGACGAGGGCAAGGCTGTGATCATCGCCGTCAATAAATGGGACGCCATCGAGAAGGATACCTACACCATCGAGAGCTATAATAAGAAGATTGCCACAGAGCTTTCCTTCATGACGTATGCGCCGAGAATCTATATTTCGGCCAAGACCGGGCAGCGGGTTGACAAGCTCTTTGATTTGGTGGACCGGGTTTATGAAAACGCCCAGCGCCGCATCTCCACAGGGCTTTTGAATGACTGTCTGCGCGATGCAGTTACGGCGGTGGAGCCGCCCTCGGATAAGGGCAGGCGGCTGAAGATTTTCTACGGCTCGCAGGTGGCCGCGGCGCCGCCGACGTTCGTGCTGTTCGTCAATTCCAAGCCGCTGATGCATTTCTCCTATCAGCGCTATCTGGAAAACTTTTTCCGCAAATCCTTCGATTTTTCCGGCACGCCCATCCGCATTCTCATCCGGGAGCGGGGAGAGGAAAAAGGGGTTTAGCTTGCAATTTGCGCTGGCTGCTGTATAATGAAAGCGCATGACTTTAGTTTTGGAGTAGCTCTATGGATATTTTGGTATATCTGGCGGTGGCCGTTGGCGCATATCTGATCGGAAGCCTTTCCTCTGCCATTATCATCTCAAACGGCGTCAAGAAAAAGGATATCCGCGACTATGGAAGCGGCAATGCCGGCGCGACAAACATGCTGCGCACTTTCGGCTGGCTTTCCGGCCTGCTGACTTTCCTATTCGATGCGGCAAAAGGCACGCTCTGCGCATGGCTGGGCTGGCTGGCCGCGGGCGATATGGGGATGCATATCGCGGCGGTTTGCGTGGTGCTCGGGCATAACTGGCCGCTTTACTATGGCTTTCGCGGCGGCAAGGGAATTGCGACGATGTTTGGCGCATTTCTCTTTATGTTTCCGCAGACTGCGCTTTTGCTGGCGCTGGGCATCGTGGCTCTGATTGCAATTACGCGCATCGTTTCGCTCTCGACGCTGCTGGGCGTAACCATTGCGGCGGCGATTGTGATTTGCAGGGAGCCGAGTAATCTGCCGCTGGTCATCAACTATGCGGCTTTCTGGGTACTGGCTATGGTGCGGCACCGGGGCAATATTGAGCGCCTGCTAAAGGGCGAGGAGAGAAAGCTCAGTTTCGGATCCAAAAAGAAGAAAACCAGTGAGGAATAAAAAAGCGCCAATCGGCGCTTTTTTATTTTTACTGGGCTCTGCATCAAAGCCGGCTTTTGTTTTCCTTATTTTCGAGGACACGCTGGGGCATCCTATCTTGGCAGATGGCTCCGCTGTTTTCTCTCCTGCCCATCTCTGCGGAGAAAACTTCCCATCATCTATAAATTTCAAGCGAACATGAGCCATCCTCGAAGAAGGATTCGATTTCATATTTGAGGGGGCCTTCCTCATAGATTTCGCCGTACATCTCGCTTAAATTCTCTGTCTGCCCAGCATAAGTTTTCCAGCCTGAATCCGGAAGTTCCACTTCCTTATAGACACAATCAGGGTATTTCTCTCTCAGCTTGTCCATATCGAATTTGAGAGGGTGATCGGTTGTTCCAAGCACATATTCGATGGAATGCTCCCTCCAGCCAAAGCCGAGCCCTTTGATATTTTCCCTGCCATAGAGAGAAGAAACCCAATCCCAGTATTCCCCGATGTCTGTATACTGGACTGCATTCTCCGTAGAGAATACTCTTGAAATGCCGCAAAACCTCATAGCTCCTCCTCATAATCTTTTTGATAATCATAGCATATTTTCTTTGCGATGTTGATACCTTTTGGCAATGCAAAAGGCGAGGTTTTGCGGGGCGGCGGACTGGCTGCCGGAGGCATCGTCTGAGACCATTTGCCGGCCTGCGCAGGGTTTGGAAAGGGCAAGAGAAACAGGAGAGCAGAGAAATCTCTCAAAAGCATGATAATAATCGCAAAATCTCCCGCATATATTACAACAGTTAATATGGAGGAGGTTTTCTATGGAGAATTTCAACGTTTATCAAGATATAGAAGCCAGAACAAACGGAGAGATCTACATAGGCGTTGTGGGGCCGGTACGAACGGGGAAGTCTACCTTTATCACGAAGATGATGGAGCTGCTTGTCCTGCCAAACATCAGCGATGAGAATGAGAAAGTACGGGTTACCGACGAACTACCTCAGAGCGGCGCCGGCCGGAGCATTATGACCACACAGCCGAGGTTCGTCCCGGGAGAGGCCATCGAGATCAGCCTGGACGACAAGGCCAAGATGCATGTGCGCATGGTGGACTGCGTCGGTTATCTGATTCCGGGCGCCATTGGCCAGGATGAGGACGATGCTCCCCGGATGGTCAAGACGCCGTGGTTTGATCACGATATCCCCTTTGAGCAGGCGGCGGAGATCGGGACGCAGAAGGTAATCGACGAGCATGCGACAGTCGGCATCGTCATGACGACGGACGGCAGCATCACGGATCTGCCCAGAGAGGCATATGTCGAGGCGGAGGAGCGGGCGGTGAGCGAGCTGCAAAAGATCGGCAAGCCGTTTATCATCGTGCTCAACTCGGCCAATCCCGAGACTTCTGCCGCGGAAGAGCTGCGCGAACAGCTTCAGGAGAAATACGGCGTTTCGGTTGCGCTGATTAACGCGCTGAATTTGCAGAGAGAGGATATTTCCACGCTTCTTTCCGAGCTGCTCTATGAATTCCCGATTCGGCAGATCAATTATCACATTTCCAGCTGGCTCTGCTCGATGGCGCCGGATCACTGGCTGCTTTCGGATGTGCTGGAAAAGCTTGGGGCGGCCAGCGAAGGCGCTGCGGCGATGAAGGATTTTGCCGCGCTTACCGTGCCTTTTGAGGACGCGGACTATGTGGATAAAATCGCCATTCAGGATATTCAGCTGGGCGATGGGCAGATCAATATTGAGCTGGAAGTGAAGCGGGATCTGTTCTACCAGATTTTGGGCGAGGAATGCGGCCAGGAGATCAAAGACGACAGCCATTTGGTGGAAGTGGTCAAGGCGCTGGTCGGCGCAAAACAGCAGTATGACAAGATTGAAAGCGCGATGCACGAGGTTCAGAGCAGGGGCTACGGCGTTGTGCAGCCGGTGCTTTCCGAGATGCGGCTGGAAAAGCCCGAGCTCATGCAGCAGGGCAATAAGTTTGGCGTGCGCCTGAGAGCCAGCGCCCCCAGTATGCACCTGGTTCAGGTGGACGTCGAGACGGAAGTCAGCCCGATTGTGGGAACCGAAGAGCAGAGCCAGGATTTTCTCAACCATCTGCTGGAGGAATACGACAAGGGCGAGGCCATTTGGCAGACGGATATTTTCGGCAAATCGCTCTATGACATTATCCGGGAAGGGCTTTCCGGGAAAATGGGCAACCTGCCTGAGGATGCCAGGGAAAAGATGCAGGAGACGCTCTCCCGCATGGTCAACGAGGGAGACGGCGGTATGCTCTGCATTCTGCTCTAAGAGGAAAGCGAAAAGGAAGGCTTCGGCCTTCTTTTTTGCTGCGGAAAAAACAGGGCAGAAAAAGGTGGCACAGGAAGCTGAAACATGATAGGATAAAATTACCCGATACAAAACGGCTGCGGGGCAGGCAATTTTGAAGCCGGCACATGCTGGGAGGCGCCCAAAGGCTCTGCGACGGCGCGGCTGGCAGAAAAAGCCGTTGACAAAGCGGATTGTTTTGTGTAAGATAATAGGGTAGCCGCACGAGAAGGGTTGAAAATCCCGCTGGGGTACCTCATCGGCGAGACTGGTAAGAGGAGGAAGCTTAACATGTACGCAATCGTGAAAACAGGCGGAAAGCAGTATAAGGCGGAGATTGGCAGATTTATCGACGTCGAGAAGCTGAACGCACAGGTTGGCGAGGAAGTCAGCTTTGATGCCCTGATGGTCGTAGACGGCGAGAAGGCACAGGTTGGCGCACCGGTTGTGGAAGGCGTGAAGGTCGTCGGCAAGGTGATCGCGCAGGATAAGGCAAAGAAACTGATTGTCTTCAAGTTCCATAACAAGACTGGCTACCGCAAGAAGCAGGGCCACAGACAGCCCTATACGAGAGTCGAGATTGTCTCGATTGGCTAAAAAAGAGTGATTACCGGGTAAAAGTGAGGTGGAATAGCAATGGCACATAAGAAAGGTATGGGAAGCACGAAGAACGGCCGTGACAGCGCTTCCAAGCGTCTGGGCGTCAAGAGAAGCGATGGCCAGGCTGTGCTGGCTGGCAACATCCTGGTTCGCCAGAGAGGCACGAAGATTTATCCCGGCGTGAATGTGGGCAAAGGAAGCGATGATACGCTGTTTGCCTTGCAGGACGGCGTCGTGAAATTTGAGCGCAAGGGCAGAGACAAGAAGCAGGTCAGCGTCTACGCGCAGTAAAGGAAAGCAGAAAATGCCATTTTTGCACAAGCAAAGATGGCATTTTTGATCTGGGAAATTTTGAGATGGTAGAAATTATTTGGAAAGACGACTGCGCGGTTCTGACAGGCGAACAGATGGACCCGGCGCTGATTTTCAACTGCGGGCAGGCCTTCCGCTTTGAGCAGGAAGAGACCGGCGCTTACCGGGGCATCGCCTATAGCAGACAGATTTGGTGCAGAAAAACCCCAAACGGCATGGAGCTTTTTCCGGTTACGCCAGAGGAGATGGAGGCAATCTGGAAGGGCTACTTTGATCTGGATTTCTGCTACCCGCCGGAAGATGCGCGGTTTTCTTCGGATGCTGTTTTGCGGGAGGCGGCGCAATGCTGCGCCGGGCTTCGGATTTTGCGCCAGGAGCCTTTTGAGACGATCATTACCTTCATCTTATCCGCCAATAACAACATTGCGCGCATTCGGGGGATCGTGAAAAAACTGTGTGAGCTGGCAGGCGAGCAGATTGCGCCGGGCTGTTTTGCTTTTCCAGCGCCTCAGGCTTTGGCTGGGCAGAGCGAGGAGGCGCTGCGGGCGTGCGGCGCGGGATATCGGGCGCGGTATGTGCTGGAGACGGCGCACAAAGTGGCAGAGGAATATGATTTGGAGCGGTTTTACGGGATGGACTATGCCGCGGCCAGAGCCGAGCTTTGCACTTTGAGCGGCGTTGGCCCCAAAGTGGCAGACTGCATTTTGCTCTTTGCCTACCAGAAGCGGGAGGCGTTTCCGGCGGACATCTGGATCCGGCGGATGCTGGGGAAGCTATACAAATTTGAGCCAAAAAACGATGGGGAGATTTTGCAGTTTGCATCCGAGCATTTTGGAGCGTACGGCGGGCTGGCCCAGCAATACCTCTTTCACTATATGCGCACCCAGGCCAAGCGGAAGGAATAGAAATTAAAATTTGTCAAAAAACGGCGTATCGTGTATAATAGGCACGAAACAGTGAAAAAAGGGCTTTTTGCAGCCTTTCAAATATATTTATAGTTTAAGAGGGGATTTTTATGAAGCTCGACATCGATACGCACACGCATACCGTGCTTTCCGGCCACGCCCATTCCACACTTCTAGAGAACATTCTGTTTGCAAAGAAAAAGGGGCTGAGCGGCATCGTCGTAACCGACCACAGCGGCGGCATGGAGGGCGTGCAGACGGCGGCCTGCGTGGGTCTGCTGCGGGATGTGCCGCAGGAATATGAGGGTATCCGCATTTACCGGGGCACGGAGACGAATATCGTAAACCAGAAGGGCGAGGTGGATATGCCGCTGCGCTATTTGCAGTTTGTGGAGTTCGCCATCGCATCACTGCACGACAATGTCATCTGCTCGGTGGATCAGGCGCATGATACGGATGCGATGATTGGGGCGCTGAACAACCCATATATCGATATTATCGGCCATCCGGGCAATCCGTTTTTCAAGATCGATATTGAGGCGGTCGTCCTGGCGGCGAAAAAGCAGAATAAATTGATTGAAATCAATGGGCATTCCTTTACGGCCAGAAAAGGGAGCCGCCCCAACTGCCAGAAATTCGTCCAGCTTTGCAAAAAGCATGGGGTGCGCATCTCTGTCGGGACGGATTCGCACAACTGCTTCTGCATCGGCGAATTTGGGCCTGCGCTGGAAGAGATTGAGGCGGCGGGCTTCCCGGAGGAGCTCATCGTCAGCAGGACGAAGGAGAGTTTCGAGGCCTATCTGGCAGAGCGGCAGGCGCGCATTGAGGCGCTTGCGGAATAGTGTTTATTCACTGCACTTATTGCAGAATTTATGATGAATTTCCAAGGAGGAACTTATGAGAGAGTTTGTGGTTATGGCGGATTCGGATTCCGAGATCCCCTACCAGTATGCGGATGCGCATGAGCTCCCGGTTTTTTTGATGCCCTACACCATTGACGGGCAGGAGGCGCTTTTTGATCTGGGCAGAGCGACGGATTTCAAGGGCTTCTACGACAAGCTGAGGGCAGGGGCTGAGGCATCCACTGCCACGCGCCCGCCGCTCGACATTCAGAACTTCTTTGAAGAACAGCTGGCGCAGGGCAAGGATATTTTATACATCAGCTTTTCTTCCGGGCTTTCGGCGCACTATGATTTGGTGCAGGTCGCCAAAAAAGCTGCGCTGGAAAATTACCCGGATGCGCGCATCGAAACGATAGATTCGCTGGGCATTGCCATGGGCTCCGGTCTTCTGGTCTGCCATGCGCAGAAGATGAAGGAGCAGGGGGCAAGCCTGGATGAGATCAAAGAGTGGGTGGAACAGCATAAGCTTAACGCGCTGCACTTCTTCTCGGTGGATAGCCTGAAGCATCTTCAGCGCACGGGCCGGCTTTCGGCGGTTTTATCCGTGATGGGCTCTCTGCTGGATCTTAAGCCGATTTTAACGGTAACCAAAGAGGGGAAAGTCGTCTCTTTTGATAAAGTCAAGGGCAGGAAGAAAGTCATCCGCTATCTGGCGGATTTGGCGGAAAAGAACTATGACCCGGAGATTTCTACTGAGCTGGCGGTAGTCTGCCACGCGGATAATCTGGAGCAGGCGCAGGCGCTCAAGGAAGAAATGCAAAAGCGTATGAAGTTCGATGAGATTTGGCTTTTGGATATTGGGCCGGTCATTGGCGTTCATGCGGGGCCGGGGGCACTTGCCATGCTCATGCTGGGCAAGGAGCGCCCGCTGTAAGGCGATAAGAAGAGAGGCCGCAGTTGCGGCCTCTTTTTCTTTGCGGGATATATGGCATGGCCGCGTTAGATAACGCGCAGGTCTACCTGCAAGGAGAAAATATGGTTTATTATCTAAAGGGAACATGCCTGCGGCAGATAGCGCAAATAAGATAATATCTTGATCTTGCGCTATGCCGGCAAGGCAGGAAACGGAGGATAATATTTTGTTTCGAATCGACAATGAGCTAAAGGGTGCAAACCTATCGAGGAGTATCCGCTTTCCCGAGGCGCTCTTTGAAAAACTCAACCGAGCGGCATGGCATTATGATGTTTCCTTTAATTTGCTGATCCTTCAATGCTGCAAATATGCCTTGGAGCATATGGAGCCGTGGGAATGAAAAAGAGCGGTGAATCCTTAGATGACTTTTTATTTGCCCGCAGATTTGATATAATAGAGTCAGAAAACCGAAGGAGAACGACATGGCGCATAAAGCATTATACCGGCGGTTTCGGCCGCGCCGGTTTGAGGATTTGAAGGGGCAGGAGGTAGTGGCGACGGTGCTCAAAAACCAGGTGAGCGCGGGGGAGCCCTCTCATGCCTATCTGTTTTCCGGGCCCCGGGGCACGGGCAAGACGAGCACAGCCAAGATTCTGGCCTGCGCGCTCAACTGCCTGAACCCGCAGGATGGGGAGCCTTGCCTGGAATGCGAAAACTGCAAGGCCGCGCTGGAGGACGCGATGATCGACATCATCGAGATGGACGCGGCTTCCAACAACAGCGTGGAAAATGCCCGGGATATTCGGGATAAGGCAGGGCTGCTGCCGGCAAAAGGAAAATACAAGGTTTACATCATCGACGAGGTGCATATGCTGACGGGCTCTGCCTTCAACGCGCTGTTGAAGACGCTGGAGGAGCCGCCGGCGCATGTCGTCTTTATTTTGGCGACGACCGAGCTGGCGGCGCTGCCAAAGACTGTGCTTTCCCGGTGCCAGCGGTTCGATTTCAGGCGCATTGAAGAAGGAGATATTGCCGCAAGGCTGGAAGAAGTCGCACAGAACGTGGGCGTCAAGGCGCAGAAAAGCGCGCTCATGCAGATTGCCGCCGCCTCGGACGGTGCGCTGAGAGATGCGCTGACCATTCTCGATCAATGCTGTTCCTTTTCCAGCGAGATTGATGAGGAACTAGTCTCCCAGGTTCTGGGTTACGCCGGTTATACGGCGCTCTACGCCCTGATAGCGGCCATGGCGGAATATGATGAGCGCGCCGCGCTTGCACAGCTGACGGCCATTTTAGACGGCGGAATCGAGGCCGGTATTTTGGTGGGGCAGATGCTGGACTGTTTTCATAAGATGTTGTTAGAGGCTGTTTCAGGGGCGGAGGAGCAGAGCCCGCTCTGGCAGGCCGGCGGCAAGATGGGCAAAAAGACCTTGCTGCGCGGGGTTGAGATTTTTTCGGCGGCACAGGGCAGCATTCGGTTTGCGGCAAAGCCGCAGATTGTGCTGGAGAGCGCGGTATTGCGCTTCCTGCTCCCGGAAGGGGAGACGGACAGCTCGGCGCTGGAATACCGCATTGAAAAGCTGGAGCGCAAGCTGGCGCAGCTGGAGCAGGGCGGCGTTGCTGTTGGAGTGAGCAGTGCAAGGCCAGCGGCGGCGCAGGCAGAGCAGAAAAAGCGGGTAGAACCTAAGGCGGCGCAGGTGGAAGAGCCGGCGAGGGAAAGTGAGCCCAAAGCGGAAATCCCGGAAACTCTGCCGGAAGAGGGGGAGGCATGGAAGGCCATGCAGAAATACTGCGCCAAGAACCCGAGCGCCAAGCCGTTTTTGAGCGGAATGCGGCCGGTGGCCGAGACGCGGATGCAGCTGACGCTGGCCGGCGGTAACCCGGCGATGCTTCGCATGTTTGAGGGCAGCGGACTCAAGGCGGAGATCGAGAAAGTGCTGGAAGAGCAGCTGGGCAGGAAAATCGGCCTGCAGATTCAGCAGGAAAGCGCACAGGAAGAGTTGTATCAGGAAGACACTATTGATATAATAGATTAAAACGAGTAAGGAGTTTTTGAATATGGCAAAGAGAAGCGGAGGATTCCGGCCGGGTATGGGCGGCGGGATGCAGAATATGATGCAGCAGGCGCAGAGAATGCAGGCCAATATTGCGCGGGTGCAGGAAGAGCTGGAAGAGAAGGAAGTGGAGGCCAGCGCGGGAGGCGGCGTCGTCAGCGCGGTGGTATCTGGCAAGAAAGTGCTCAAGAACCTGACGATCGCGCAGGAAGTTGTGGACCCGGACGACATCGAGATGCTTCAGGATCTCATCATCGCGGCCGTCAACGAGGCGATGGCCAAGGCGGAACAGCTCTCGGAAGAGGAGATGGCGAAAGTTACCGGCGGGATGAACCTTGGGGGGCTATTTTAGGCATGTTTGGAATTGAGGCCATGAATAAGCTGGCCGAATGGTTTGCCCGGCTTCCGGGCATCGGCCCCAAGAGTGCGGCGCGGCTGGCTTATCATGTGATCGATATGGAGCCGGAGGAAGTCAAGGCATTTGCGCAGGATCTCTATGCGGCGCGGCTGGCCGTGCGCTACTGCTCGGTCTGCGGCAATTTGACGGATCGGGAAAAGTGCTACATTTGCGAGGATGACCGGCGGGATACCGGCACGATTTGCGTCGTGCGGGATTCCAGAGATGTGATGGCCATCGAACGGGCAGGGGAATATCGGGGCGTTTACCACGTGCTGGGCGGGACGATCTCTCCGCTGGACGGCATTGGCCCGGACGATCTGCGCATCAAGGAACTGCTGAACAGAGCCAAAGAGGGCGTACGAGAAGTGATTTTGGCGACCAACCCGGACGTTCAGGGGGAGGCGACGGCCGTCTATCTCTCTCGGCTATTGACGCCGCTGGGCATCAAAGTAACGCGCATTGCTCATGGCGTGCCTGTGGGCGGCGAGCTGGAATACACAGACGACGTTACGCTGATGAAATCCATCGAGGGGCGCACGGAGTTCTAAAAGAATATTTTTGGAAAAATTGGAAAGAATCACCTGTAAGGCAAATATATATAGTGCAGGTGATTTTTTATGTTTGAAAACAAAATGGAAAAACAGGATATGAGGCTCAAGGAGGAGGCGCGCCGGGCACTGGCCGCGTGGAAAGCGGCAGAGGAATTTTTAAACCATGCTTCGGATCCTGCGCTGGTGGATTTCGCGATCTACGATCTGGAGGCGGCGAAAAAGAAATACCTTTATTTGCTGGGCCTATTGCGCCAGGATATGAAGAGCGCGAAGCTTCGGGAACCGGAACCAGCGCTATTGGAACAGCAAGAGCAGGCATGATGTGAGATAGAGGAGGGGGCTGACGCATGAACTGGGAAGCAGTGATATACTTTGCCATTGGGCTGGCATTGCTCTATTTGATTGGAACATTACTGCTTTCGATGAAATGGCTCCTGCGGCTGCTCTTCAACTCGATTTTAGGCGGTGCGGCGCTGGCGCTGCTCAACCTGATTTTGGCGCAGTTTTCCATCGGCATTGCGCTGACGCCGGTCAACGCGATGATTGTCGGCCTGCTCGGCCTTCCGGGCGTTCTACTGTTATTTTTGATCCGCCTGATTTTGCTTTAATCCCGTTTTTTGCTATAATAGAGGCAAGAGAAACGGGAGAAAAGCGGGAAATGTATCGAAACTTTCGAGAGGTTTATGAGGCGGCGCAAAACTGCCAGGCCTGCGCTCTGGCAAAGACGCGAAGGAACGTGGTTTTTGGAGAGGGAAGCGCGAAATCCGGCGTGATGTTCATCGGCGAGGGGCCGGGGGAGCAGGAGGATAGGACAGGCCGCCCCTTCGTGGGCCCGGCGGGGCAGCTTTTGGACAAGATGATCGCGGCCATTGATTTAAGGCGGGAGGATGTCTATATTGCCAATATCGTCAAATGCCGCCCGCCTTATAATGCCGATCCGAAGCCGGAATATGCCCAGGCCTGCATGGGGTATCTGCGCGAACAGGTGCGCTATGTGCACCCGAAGGTGATCGTCCTGCTGGGGCGCATCGCCTGCCAGAATCTCCTGGGGGAAAAGCAGGGCATCACGCGGCTGCACGGGCAGGTTTTCCGGCGCAAGAGTTTTGTGCTCATTCCGACATATCATCCCTCTGCGCTGCTGCGCAACCCGGATCTCAAGCGGGATGCCTGGGAAGATTTCAAAATAATTAAAAAAGTGCTGGAGGAAGGCGTATGAATCTTTCCTGGCAGCACAAGCGATTGCAGACGCTCGCCCAGGGGAAGGGGGAGCTTGTTTTGGGTTCTGGGAATCAAAGCGCGCAGATCATGCTCATCGGAGAGGCGCCGGGCAGGGAGGAGGTGCAGGCTGGGCGGCCGTTCGTGGGCAAGGCAGGCAGAAACCTGGATTCCTTCTTAGAGGCGACGGGGCTGGCCCGGGAGGAGCTTTACCTGACCAACGTCGTGAAATTCCGGCCGGTGCGCATCAGCCCCAAGGGGACGGCCTCCAACCGGCCGCCCACGCAGCAGGAGATCGCGCTTTGCACTCCTTATTTGAAGGCGGAGATTGAGCAGGTGAGCCCGCGGCTGATTCTGACTTTGGGCAATATCGCCTTGCAGGCTATGCTGGGAAGGGAGGCCAGGATTGGGCAGTATCACGGGAGGGAAGCGCTGACGGCGGACGGTAAAACTGTTTTTGCGCTCTATCACCCGGCCAGCATTATTTACAATCCGAAATTAAGGCAGACATATGCCGAGGATTTGGCCCGGCTGCGCGCTTATTTGACAAAAAGGGACAAATCGGCTAGTATAGAGGAATTAAAGCGGGAGGCAGAAGAATGGAACGAAAAAAGGTGATATACCTCGTTATTATCGCAGTGCTGTCGACAGCGCTCATTGCTTCACTGCTCACTTACTACTTCACGACCAAAAGCATCGAACGCGGCGAGCTTTATTTGAAAGGCCAGAGCTATGAAGAACTGATGAAGTATTTCGAGCTGGAAAAAGTCAAGAGCATGATAGACGAATACTATATCCGCGATGTGCAGGCAGAAGAGCTTCTAAATGGAACGCTTTCCGGCATGGTGGAGCACTTGGGAGACGGGCATTCCGCCTTCTATACGGAGGAGGATTACCGCTATTTCGATGAAAAGAGCGCAGGGAGCTATATTGGCCTTGGGATGCTGCTGCGCAAGGATGGAGATGATTACCCGGTTGTGCGGCAGGTTTTCCCGGGCACGCCGGCATATGATGCGGGAATTGCGGCAGGGGATCGGGTTCTTCGCGTGGATGAGAAGGACACGCGCGATATGGATATTGACGGCGTTTTGGGCCGCATCCGGGGCATTGAGGGCACGAAGGCCAAGATTACACTGCAATCCGGCCAGGAGAGCAGAGAGGTTGAGCTGCCGCGTAGGGTAACGGACATGCAGATGGTCATGACGGATATGGTCAATGCGAAGGTGGGATACGTCAATATCGTGGAATTTTCAGGCAGCGCTGTGGACGATTTTAAGAAGGCCATTGCGGCGATAGAGGGCGAAGGCGCTCAAGGGGTGGTTATCGATTTGCGGGGTAACCAAGGCGGGAATATCAGCCAGGCGATGGAGATCGCCGACCTGCTTTTGGATGAGGGGCAGATCGCCTATGTGATGGGAAGGGAGAAGGTGAGCATCACATGGAAATCCTCTAAAAGCGTGGATTACGACAAGCCGATTGTCATTCTGACGGATGGGCAGACGGAAGGCGTGAGCGAGGTATTTGCCGCGGCATTGCAGGAGCGCGGCAGGGCGCAGGTTTTGGGCGGAAAGACCATGGGCAGAGCGGTTATGACTTCCTTCTTCGAAGTGCCCTCTACGGGAAATGTGGTCAAGCTCGTAACGGGAAAATACTGCACGGCAGGTGGGGCAGAGATCGATAAAAATGGTGTGATTCCGGATGTGGAATACAGCGATGCGGATGCCGAGGAGCAGATGACCATTCTTGCAAAAGCGGCAGAGTTGCTTGGGATGCAATAAGCAATAAGAAAAGCTGGCAGAGAACCTGCCAGCTTTTTTGTTTAGAGCTGAATGGATTTTGTCGCGACGGCGCTGCAAAACGCGGCATCATGCTCGACAAAGAGCATGGTTGGCGCATACGCGGCGATGAGCGTTTCGATTTGCCTGCGCGAATAGATATCGATAAAATTCAGCGGTTCATCCCAAATATAGATATGCGCGCTCTCGCACAGGCTTCTGGCGATGAGCACTTTTTTCTTCTGGCCGCCGGAAAATTCCGCCATATCCTTTTCAAACTGCACTCTCTCAAAATCCATTTTGCGGAGCAGAGCTTTGAACAGGCTTTCATCGATCTGGTTTTCCCGCGCATAGGCAGACAGACTTCCGCACAGATGCGAAGTATCCTGGCTGACGTAGGAGAAAACCAGCCCGGAAGCGAGGGAGAGCGTTCCGGTATGCTGGATGGGCGAGCCCAGAATCAATTTGAGCAGACTGCTTTTGCCGCTCCCGTTTTTGCCTTGCAGGGCGACGCGATCGCCTTGCCGGATCGCGAAGGAGAGGGGAGAGCAGACGGCTCCGCCGCCATAGACAGGGGCGACCTCATCAAAGCGGGCCAAAATGCCGGCGTGATGCACCAGCGGATGCAGCTTCAGATTTTCTGCGCTCTCCGCATTTTTGAGCAGCTGGGATTTTTGCTCGATGGCCTTTTCCTGCCGCGCCTCGATGGCTTTGGAGCGCTTCATCATCTTTGCGGCTTTATGCCCGACAAAGCCCTTGTCTGCTGCGCCGCTTTTGGATGCCTCCACGCGATCCGACCACACGGCGCTTTGCCGGGCGGAGGCTTTGAGCCTTTTGATATCGCGCCTGAGCCGTTCGTTTTGCGCGGCCTCGGCTTCCTGCTGATGGCGGAAGTTTTCCATCCAGGAGGAGAAATTGCCGCTCTGCACCTGGATATTGGCTCGGTTCAGGGCGAGGATATGATCCACGCAGGAATCAAGGAAACGGCGATCGTGCGAGACCAAAATAAAGCCCTTTTTCTTTTGCAAATAAGCGGCGACGATTTCCCGGGCCTTGGCATCCAGATGATTGGTTGGCTCATCGATGAGCAGGAAGCGCCCTTGCTTTAGAAAGAGCGCGGCCAGCAGTGCCTTGGTTTGCTCGCCGTTTGAGAGCGTCTCGAACGGACGCCAGAGAATCTGCGCATCGACATCCAGATAGGAGAGCTCTCGGAGCAGCTCCCATTCTTCGGCCATGGGGCAGACTGCCCAGAGCGCGTCGATAGTGAGCTGGCTTGGATCTGAAATGGAATAGGGGAAATAATCAAATGGAACCGAAGAGATGATTTTACCGCTATACTCGTATTTGCCAAGCAGGAGATTGAGAAACGTGGTCTTTCCCCGGCCGTTTCTGCCGACAAAGCCCAGCTTCCAATCGGTATCAATTGTGAAGCTGACGTGTTCAAAAATAGGGTCGTAACTGGAAGAATAGGAAAACGATAAATCTTCCACTCGAATCATTGACATAAATGCATTACCTCCTTTGCCTTTTTGGGGCAAACGCGGCACTGCGGTGATTGGAGAGGGGGGATTCTATCTCACCTGATGCCGCTGCTATTTGCCGTAAACTGTAAGAATCAGGCGCATGTTCCAGGTCCTCCATTCAAAGATTTGGCCGGCTGCTTTTGGGCAGGAGACCGATTTGATTATAGCACAGGGCGCTTGCCAGGGCAATGCAGGCGAAAGCAAAATTTGGAGGTTTTGCAGTGAACGAAAAAAGCCGAAGGAAATTTTCCTTCGGCTTTGAAGTTTAGACGGGGGGTTAAGGGCTGGACGATGGGGAAGGCTCCGGGGAGGACGAGTCGCTAGGCGATGGAGACGGCGAGGTGCTGGGCGACGGCGATGGGGAAGGCTCGGCAAAGGAGGCCTGCATTTCGCGTTTCGCGGACAGCAAATTATTCGTCGCCGCCTGAATTGCCGCGACGGATTTGGTATCCTCGCTGGCATTGAGCGCGTTTCTTACGGCGGTAATCAGCGAGATCAGGCGGTTCTTCTGGGTCTGGCTCAAGCGCCCTTCGGTATATAAGTAGAGCTCAGCCTCTTCGATGGCAGCATTTGCCTCGGAAATGGCCGTGGGCATTCCGGATTGCTCCAGCGCCCATTGCTCGGTATGCACCGGGCATTCGCCTGTGGGCGGGGCCTCCGGAGAATCATCGGAAGAAGCGCCGGTAACCAGGTTGGGGAAAATCCCGGCAAGAGATTCCTCGCCCAGCTGTGCATACGGGCTATCCCCCGGGATGACGACACCGCTGACGCTCTGAATCGAAGTTTCGGGGCAGTAGGGCCCGGGCGCGCAGTTGCCCTCCGCACAGATTTTAGCGGAAGAAGAATGCATATTGCAGACTTCGGTTGGCGCATCCCCGGCGGCGAAATAGTCGGTTACCGGGGGATGGAAGGTATCGGCGCTGCATGCATCCGTGCATTTTAATCCGGAAACGCCGCAGACGGTATAGCGCGTAACGCCGTAATCCGAAGCGTCGCCCTCTAAAATGGGCCGATCCTCCTTGCCTTCCAAAATGGCCTTCATATAGCGCTGCCATAGGATAGCCGCCTTGCTGCCTTGTTGCCCGGGCATTTGCTTATATTCATCATGGCCGATCCAGAGCGAGCTGGTATAGTAGCCCGTCATGCCGGAGAAAGCGATGCCGCGGTTGCTGTGGTTGGTGCCGGTTTTTCCGGCAACGGTAAAGCCGCTGATGCGGGCGTTGGTTCCGGTTCCGGACTGCACAGCGTTTTTGAGCGCTTCTACGAGCATAAAGGCTGTGGAGGGCTTGAACACCTGACGCACCTCCTGAACATCTTCTGCATCTAGAATGACATTGCCATTCTTATCTACAACCTTTGTGAACGCCATGGGTTCGCGGTATTCGCCGCCGTTGGCGATGCAGGAATAGGCGCCGGCCATTTCCAGAGTGGAGATGCCGCTGGTTCCAAGGGCGAGACCAATGCCATCTTTATTGATAGCATCGGGGCTGATACCCAGCGCCATCAGATAATCATAGGAGGTATCGACGCTGACGTAATCCACTAAAGTGCGCGCGGCGACGATGTTGAGCGAGCTTGTGATACCTTTGCGGATGGTCGTTGGCCCATAGCTCTTGCCGTGGCTGGTGGTAGGATAGCCTTCATCCGTACCCCAGCCGGGAATGCGCGCTTTGATATTGGGGATCATGCTGCCAAGGCCAAGGCCCTTCTCAAAAGCCGGGCCATAGACAGCCAAAGGCTTGATGGAGGATCCCACAGGCATGCGGCTTTGATATGCGCGGTTTTGGAGCAGGCGCGCCGTCGGGACATCCCGGCTGCCCACCATGCCTTTGATTTGGCCGGTCTTATGATCGATGATAACAGCGGCGGCCTGGGGCTGGCGGATTTCAATCGTCGTCCCATTGGGGCCAGGCTGCTTGACGACGCTGTCTTTGGCGGAAAAACGATAGTAGCCATCGTAGTTGGCAACCGTATCCTGCAATTTATGCTGGACATCCGGATCGACCGTCAGATAGATGGAATAGCCTTTGGTGCGCAGCTCATTTTGAATGGCGGATCGGTTTTGCGCCGTATCCTCCAGGCCGCGCGCCTTGAGCAGATGCGTTACCACGTCGTGAATGCCGTACTCTACAAAATGCGGCATATCGTAAATCTCGCTGGCGGAGCTTTTCTCCAGCACGGTGAATTCGTCGTTCAGCGCCTCGTTCATCTCGTCCAAAGAAATATAGCCGGCGGTATACATGCTCTCGAGCACTTTTTTGATGCGTTTGTTCAGCTCTGTGGGATCTTTATAGACGTAATAGGCGCGGCGCGGGCTATACAGCCAGGGATACTGCGTGATGCCGGCCAGGCAGGCGCACTCGCGCAGCGTGAGTTCATTCAGCTCCTTGCCGAAATAATCCTTTGCGGCGACTTTGACGCCGTAGATCGTGCCGCCAAGGGGGATGGTATTGAGATAGGCCTCCAGAATCTGATCCTTGCTGTATTCTTTTTCCAGCTGAATGGCCAGGCTTGCCTCCTGAATTTTGCGCTTATAGGAGCGCTCGGAGGAGAGAAGCTGGTTTTTGATGAGCTGCTGCGTGATGGTGGAGCCGCCGCTGGTTTTATCGCTGGACATATTGCCGACAAACGAGCCTAAAATGCGCTTAAGATCGATGCCGTTATGATGATAGAAGCGCACATCCTCGACGGCGATAACGGCCTGCTGAAGCTGGAGAGGAATTTCATCCAAAGAGGCATATTCGCGGTTTTCCGTTCCGGAATAGGTGGTAATGAGATTGCCGTTGGCATCGTAGATATAGGAGGTCAGCGCACTATCTGCCAGCACCTCTAAATCGAGATCCGGCGTCGTCCCAAGATAGGCATTGGCGACACCGAAAACGGCGCCGATGCCCGCCGCCATAAAGACGAGCAGCGCCAGGCCGAAGAGTTTGGCTGTGGTGATGATCGTGCCGAGCACATAGGAGGATTTCTTTTTCCGCGGACAAAACAGAGACGCGGGCGCAGCTTTTTGGCTGCTGGCTTTGCTGCCCGATGCGCGAGATTTTTGGCTGGCCTGTTTCAGCTCCTTGGAGTTAAACACGATGGTGGAGCCCTCTTCCGGTTTCTGCGCGCCGGATTTGGCGGCAGGTGATCCGGATATGGGCCGGGAAGCGGAAGGCTGATTCACGCCGCCCCGAGAAAACAGCGAGGAGAAGAAACGCCTGCACTTAGAAAACAGAGCGCGGAACCAGCTTTGGATATGTTGAAAGAAACGGGATATGTTCCGGGAAAAGCCAGGAGATTTTTTTGCTTTGCTCATGGATTCCTCCTAATTAAGAGAACTTAGAATTATATACAGCATATTATAGCATAGATAGATAGGAAAGGCGAAACATTATACCGAAAATTTACAATCGCGCCCAGCTTGGCACGGCGGGCAGGAGGGGAGGGGTATGAAGAAGAAAAGAGCGAAGCGTCTGCTGGCTTTAGGCGCGCTGATGTTGTTTTTGCTGGCTTTGTATTTCTATCTCGACTGGGGGCTGCGGGAAAACCTGCTGGTGCAGGGAGAGGCGCAGCTGAACAATATTGCGATTTCCATCATGAACACATCCGTCAGCGAAGTATTGCAAAAGCACTACCCGGCCAGGGATTTGCTCAAAATAGAGAAGGATGAGCAGGGGAGAGTGGTGATGGTGAGCGCAGATGCGGCTGAGATGAACCAGATTGTCTATGAATGCGTGGAACTGGCGCAGGAGAAGATCGCGCAGCTGGAGCGGGACAAAATTCCCATTCCGCTGGGCAACGCCATAGGCTCGCGGCTGTTTTCCGGCAAGGGGCCGGATATTCGGATTGGCGTTTTGCCCATGGGCGCAGTGAGCGCGGAGTATTTCACTGAGTTTTATGCTGCGGGGATTAACCAGACGCGCTACAAAATTTACATGGTACTAAAAAGCGATATGGCGCTGGTGGTTGGCCGCTCCAGCCAGAGCGTGCATATCGAGAGCCAGGTGCTCATCGCAGATGCGATTATTGTGGGGACGGTGCCGCAGTCTTATGCGAATCTGGACGGCGCCCGGGGCTTTATCGATCTGACACCTTGAAAACTGAATGGCGATGTGATAGAATAAATCGGATTATTTCTTAAAAGAGTTGAGGTGTTTCTATTTATGTCAGGGCATTCCAAGTGGGCGACGATCAAACGCAAAAAGGAAAAGACCGATGCGGCAAGAGGCAAGGTTTTCACGAAAATTGTCCGTGAGCTTGCTGTGGCCGTGAAGGAAGGCGGAGGCCCGGACCCGAGTATGAACCCAAGGCTGCGCGATACCATTGCGAAGGCAAAGGCAAACAACATGCCTAACGATAACATCGATCGGGCCATCAAAAAGGCATCGGGCGAGCTTGGAAATATCAACTATGAAAATATCACTTACGAAGGTTATGGCGTGGGCGGAGTCGCGGTGATTATCGACGTTTTGACGGACAATAAGAACCGCACGGCGGCGGAAATCCGGCATGCGCTTTCCAAAAACGGCGGCTCGCTTGGGACGACAGGATGCGTCGCCTGGATGTTTGACGCCAAGGGCGTGATTACCGTTGAGCAGAGCGAGGGCGTTTCGGAAGAGGAGCTGATGATGACGGCTCTGGATGCAGGCGCAGAAGATTTTAACGCGGAAGACGGCGTTTATGAGATTCTGACGGATCCGGCGGATTTCTCTCAGGTGCGCGAAGCGCTGGAGGCGGCGGGATATGCGTTCCTCTCGGCAGAGATGGATAAAATTGCCCAGACGAGCGTTGAGCTGACGGCGGAGCAGCAGGAGAGCGTGGAAGCGATGCTGGATATGTTGGAGGACAATGACGACGTTCAAAACGTTTATCACAACGCCCAGCTGGATGAAGAGTAGAAAAATAATTTGGCCTTACATAACCTGCCAAACTTTGGCAGGTTTTATTTTGCCGAAACAAGGGGACTGCTATGAAAGAGATAACGGTCATTATGGAGGAAGGCTGCCCCTATTGCGAGGAGGCAGAAAAACTGATCCAAATAGTGCAAAAAGAATATCCGGAAGTGCATATCTGCCGGATTGGAAGCGATACAAAAGAGAGCGAGCCCTACGATTTCTATTTCCTGCCCGCCGGATTTATCGGCGAGAAGCGCGTTTTTCACGGCGCATGCACGGAAAAGGAAATCCGCCGGGCTTTTGAAGAGGCAAACCAGGATAAAGCAGACTAAAAATGCCATACTAACCCCAAAGGATCACTCCGGAGGGGTTTTATGATGCACAAAGAGACGAACAAAAGCAAATACAGGCAGCGCAGATGGATTACGGCGGTGCTTTTTTTGGCAGTTGCCGTTACGGGGTTTTTATACGCCAGGCGGCAGCCCGGCATGCTGGCGGAGGAGGCGGGAACGGACGGCGAGACGCTCACATTTCACGCGGAAGTTTCCCTGCGCTATCACTACGCTCTTTGCGGGCACGATATGGAGCAGGAGGCAGATGCGCGCCGCTATATTGGGCTGACACAGGAGCAGCTGGCAAAAGAATTTCCGGGCTATGCGGTGAAAAAGTTCTCTCCCGATCAGGCAATCCTGCAAAAGCAATACCCTTGCTACTGCCCAAGCCACATTCTGGCTTATTTGGAAGGGGAGGAAGTTGTGCTCAAGCAGTGCACAGCATTTGAAGAGAATTTTGAGGAGGTACAGCGCATTCGGATTCGGGTGGAGCAGCTGTCGGCAGAGGATCAGGAAGCGCTGCTGGCGGGCAAAGTGTTCGCCGATGCAAACGCGGCCAAGAGTTTTCTGGCGCCTTACCAGGTTTTTATGCAAGGCCAGCATTGAAATAGGCGCGCCGCTCCGCTATAATAATAGAAAACAAAAAAAGGCGGAGCGGGAGATGGAGCAGGTTAGGAAGCTGGCAGAGCAGGCAAAGCGGGCCAGCGAGATACTGGGAATTTTAAAAGAAGAGCAGAAAAACGCGGCGCTGGAGAAAATGGCGCAGGCTCTGCTGGATCATACGCAGGAGATTCTGGCTGCCAACGCGCAGGATCTGGAGGCAGCCCGGCAAAGGGGGACGAGCCAGGCAATGCTGGATCGGCTGGCGCTGACGGCAGAGCGGATTGCCGGCATGGCAGAAGGGATCCGCAAGGTGATCGCGCTGCCAGACCCTGTGGGAGAGGTTTTGGAAGAGTGGACAGCGCAGAGCGGCATTCGGATAGAGAAAAGGAGAGTGCCGTTTGGGGTTGTCGGGATCATCTATGAGGCGCGGCCCAACGTAACATCGGATGCGGCGGCGCTCTGCATCAAGACGGGCAATGCGGCGCTGCTAAAAGGCGGGAGCGATGCGCTGGGCTCTAACCTGGCCATTGCCGGGGTGCTGAAAGAGGCGCTTGCGGCGGCAGGGCTTCCGAGTGAGGCCATCGGGATGATTGCCGATCCTTCCAGAGAAGCGGCAAACGAAATGATGCGCATGAACGATCTGGTGGACGTGCTCATTCCAAGAGGCGGCGCGGGGCTGATCGCGGCGGTGGTGAAAAACGCGACAGTTCCCGTGATCGAGACGGGCGTGGGCAACTGCCATGTGTATGTCGATGAGAGTGCGGATTTGCAGATGGCGGAGCGCATTATCATCAACGCAAAGACATCCCGGCCTTCGGTCTGCAATGCGATCGAGAATTTGCTCGTGCACGAGGGCATTGCAGATGCCTTTTTGCCCAGAATCTTTGCGGCGCTGAGGGAGAAGGGCGTGGAGATCCGCGGGGATGCGCTCTGCCAGCGCTATGGGGCGCTGCCGGCCTCCGAGGAGGATTACCGCACGGAGTTTCTCGATTATATTATTGCAGTCAAAGTGGTGAAAGATGTGAAGCAGGCTGTGTGGCATATCAATGATTATGGGACGAGGCATTCAGAGTGCATCGTTACGGGAGATTCGGCCAGCGCGGATTACTTCACAGGGCATGTGGATGCGGCGGCGGTTTACGTCAACGCTTCTACGCGCTTTACAGACGGCGAAGAGTTTGGCTTTGGCGCTGAAATCGGCATCAGCACGCAAAAGCTTCACGCCAGAGGCCCGATGGGGCCCAGAGAGCTGACGAGCTACAAATATGTCGTCAGAGGCACAGGGCAAATTCGATAGAAGAGACAGCAAAAGGCGCGGCAGCAGCGGCGCCTTTTTTGATCTGGGCGAAATGGGATTCCATGTTTTCTCAAAAGAAAAGGCCGCACTGCCAGAGCAAACGCGGCCAGGGAAAGAAAAGACTGGCGGTTAAAACCACCAGCCCCAGCTGCTCAAAGAAAAGACCAGCCCTGCGATGATCAGCAAAGCAAAAATGGCGATGAGGCAGCCACACCCGCCGCCACCGCCGCCGTAGTAATGGCGCGGGGGACGCGGAGGCCGGGGCGGCCCCCAGAAACCGCCTGGGCGCGGGCCAAAACCAAAGCCCCAGCGAGGGCCATGGTGATGCGGAGGAGGCATGCCGGGGCCGTGATGATGCCCGGGGCCGCCGTGAAAACCGCCTGGGCCATGATGCCCCGGGCCGCCATGAAAGCCGCCGGGACCCGGCCTAGGCCCGCCGCCTCTCGGCCCGAAAACGCCGGCGCGGGGCCCTCCTGGCGATGGCCTTCCAAATCCACCCGGCCCCATGCCGCCTCTTGGCCCTCCCGGGCCTCTTCCTCCTGGTCCTGGCATTTTGATTCCTCCTGCTGTGTAAAATAAAGAAGATATGATCGTAAGTATAAAACTTTTTGGGGCATCCTGCAAGAGTCTTGTAAACATGGAAGGAATAAGCGCAGGCGGCAGCGAATAAATGTAACAGGAGGCAGGGGCATGAAAACAATCGGCATTACTTGTTCCCGGACGGATGAATACCGATCCGGGATTAGCAGAGAATATTCAGAGGCGGTGATCCGGGCGCGCGCGCTGCCTTTTTTGCTGCCCGTAACCACAGATGGGCAGGCGATTTGGGAACAGGTTTCCCGCATGGACGGCGTGCTCTTAAGCGGCGGATACGACATTGCGCCGAGCTATTACGGACAGCAGCCCCATCGGAATTTGGGCAAAGTGGACGGGATGCGGGATGAATACGAGATGAAAATCCTGGAGGCGGCGATGGCACAGAAAAAGCCGGTTCTGGGCATTTGCAGGGGGATTCAGCTGATGAACGTCTATTTTGGCGGCACGCTTTTGCAGGACGTTTTAAGCGCAGGCCCGCAGATTTTCGGGCACGACCAGACCTGCGAGCGCTATTTGCCTTCCCATGAGATTGAAATTGAGCTGGGAAGCTGGCTGGAAGGGATTTTGGGACGGCGCGCCATGGTCAATAGTTTTCACCATCAGGCGGTGGATACGGTTGCGGCGGGGTTTTGCGTGACGGCCAGAGCGGGGGACGGCATCATCGAGGCGATGGAGGATCCGGCGAGAAACTGCTATGCCGTTCAGTTCCATCCGGAGATGATGGCAGAAAGGGACAGCAGGGCACAAGCGGTATTCGACGCCTTTGCGGCGATGCTTTAGGAGGGCAGTATGTTATTTGATATTCATTCGGATCTGTTTATGGACGTAGACAACCGGCGCGCTGGGGGCAGCCGCAGCGCGATCTCGGAAAACCACAGCGAAAGGCTGAAAGAGGGCGGCGTTACCGGCATGTTTGCGCCGCTGTTTATCAACCCCTATCAAAGCGAGGAGCTTTTGCATAGGAAGGCGCGCAGCATGTTTTTGAGCATGAGCGCAGAGCTGAACGACAATCGGCAGATCGTCGCGGTGGCCAGATGTGCGCAGGATTTTTTGGATGCAGCGCAGGAGGGAAAGCTGGCGCTGATGCTGGGCAGCGAGGGGCTTTGCTATATCGGCGAGGAAATCGCGATGATCGAGGTGTTCTATCAGCTGGGGATGCGGGAAGTCAGCCTGACCTGGAACGAGGACAATGCGCTGGCCAGCGGCGCGAAGGGTGATCCCGGGCGCGGGCTGACGCAGGCGGGAGCTGCGCTGGTTCGGAGAGTGGAAGAGCTGGGGATGATTCTGGACGTTTCGCACATCAATGAAAAGAGCTTTTGGGACATTGCAAAGATCGTCAAAGAGCCCATCATGGCATCGCATTCCAACTCCTACACGCTTTGCCCACATCCGCGGAATTTGAAGGACGATCAGCTGGCGTTTATTCGGGAGATTGGCGGCGTCGTCGGGTTAAACGCATACCCGGAATTTGTGCAGCAGGAGCAGCCGCTTTGGAATATGGAGCGGCTGGCCGACCATATGGATTATATGATCGAAAAAATGGGCATTGAGCATGTCGCCCTGGGTTTTGACTTCGCGGATTATATGGATGAGGAAGATGCGCACCTTTCGGATTTTTACAGCGCGCGGCATATTCCGAAGCTTCTGGAGATTTTCCGCCGCCGGGGCTATACGCAGGCGGATTTGGACAAAATCACGCATGAAAACATTTTGCGGGTGATCCGGGCGCGGATGGGATAAGGGGAAATAAAAAGAGAGAGCCGAAGATTGGCTCTCTTTTTTTCATTTGAACGAAAGGGAGCTTGCAAATCTGCAAGCTCTTTTTGGGCTATGCCGTCTTTTCAAACTGGGAGTTATACAGCTCGGCATAGAAACCGTTTTTCTTAAGAAGCTCTTCGTGGCTGCCCTGCTCGACGATATCGCCGTCCCGCATGACCAGAATCAGATCCGCATCCCGGATGGTGGAAAGGCGGTGGGCGATGATGAAGCTCGTGCGGCCCTGCATCAGGTTGTTCATCGCCTGCTGAATGAGGATCTCTGTACGGGTATCGACGGAGCTGGTGGCCTCATCCAAAATCAGAATTTTGGGATCGGCGACCATGGCCCGGGCAATGGTGAGCAGCTGTTTCTGCCCCTGGGAGACGTTGCCCGTCTCTTCATTGAGCACCATTTGATAGCCGCCGGGCAGCGTGCGGATAAAGCGATCGACCCGGGCAGCTTTGGCCGCCTCGTAGACCTGCTCATCCGTGGCATTCAGATTGCCGTAGCGGATGTTTTCCATGATGGTGCCGGAAAAGAGCCAGGTATCTTGCAAAACCATGCCGAAGCAGCGGCGCAGCTGCGTCCGATCGTAATCGCGGATATCCACGCCATCGACTAGAATGCGGCCGCTATTGACATCGTAGAACCGCATGAGCAGTTTGACCATTGTGGTTTTGCCGGCGCCCGTCGGCCCGACGATGGCGATTTTTTTGCCGGCGGCGATATCTGCGGAGAAATCGTTGATGATGATCTTATCTTCGCTATAACCGAAGTGTACGTTTTCAAACGCAACATGCCCCTGGATATTCTGCGTGGAGGCGGGGTTTTGGATGGAAGAGGGCTCTTCGGTTTCCTCGAGAAATTCGAAGATGCGCTCGGCCGCCGCCGCTGTGGATTGCAGCTGGTTGGTGATCTGCGCGATCTGGTTGATGGGCTGCGTGAAGCTGCGGACATACTGGATGAAGGACTGGATCTCGCCGACGGTGATGGAGCCCTGCATGGCCAGAATGCCGCCCAGAATCGAGACGCCGACATAGCCGAGATTGCCCACCAGGCTCATGATGGGCATCATGATGCCCGAGAGGAACTGGGATTTGCGCGCCGCAGAGGCGAGGGTATGATTGAGCGCATCAAACTCCTCGATGCTCTTTTGCTCATTATTGAACAGCTTGATGACGTTATGCCCGCCATAGGCCTCTTCCACATGGCCGTTGATATGGCCGGTATATTCCTGCTGTGCGCGGAAATGCTTCTGGGATTTTTTGACGATGAGCATGACCAGCGCCAAGGAGATGGGCAGCAGCACGATGACCAGCAGCGTCATGGACCAGCTGATGGAGAACATCATGGCCAGCACGCCGACGAGCGTACAGATGGATGAGATCACCTGGCTCATGCTCTGGTTCATGCTCTGCGTCAGCGTATCGATATCGTTGGTGATGCGCGAGAGCGTTTCGCCGTAGGTATGCTTATCGTAGTAGCTCATGGGCAGTTTTTCGATTTTAATGGAAATATCCCGGCGCAGCCCATAGGAGACTTTCTGCGAGACATTGCCCATGATGACTCCCTGGATAAAGGAGAACAGTGCGCTGGCCAGATACAGGCCGAGCAGCGTCAGCAAAATCCTGCCGATTTTGCCAAAATCGATGCCCGCGCCGCCCGAGATTTTGGAGACCAGGCCGTTGAAGATTTCGGTTGTCGCGTTGCCCAGCACTTTGGGGCCGATGATGGAGAAAACTGCGCCGGCGGCCGCGAAGACGACCACCAGAAGCAAGCTGAATTTGTATCTCGAGAGCACGCGGGAGAGCTTTTTGATGGAGCTCTTAAAATCCTTTGCTTTTTCGCCTGCCCGCATATGGCCGCCAGGGCCGTGGCCGCCGCCGGGGTGGCCGAACGATCTTTTCTTTTCACTCATTTTTGAAGTTCCTCCTCTGAAAGCTGAGATAGAGCGATTTGGCGATAGACATCGCAGGAATCCAGAAGCTGCCGATGCGTGCCTATTCCGGCGACTTTGCCGTCGTCCAGGACGATGATCTGCTCGGCGTTGGCGATGGTGCTGATGCGCTGGGCCACGATGATGACCGTCTTGTTATCCGTATTCTCCTTGATGGCCCTGCGCAGCGCGGCGTCTGTGCGGTAATCCAGGGCAGAGAAGCTATCATCAAAAATGAGGATATCCGGATCGCTTGCAAGCGCCCTGGCGATGGAAAGCCGCTGCTTCTGCCCGCCAGAGACGTTGGTTCCGCCTTGGGCGATGGAGCGGGAATAGCCGAGAGAACTGCTCTCGATAAACTCTGTCGCCTGGGCGATGGAGGCGGCTTTTTTCATGGCTTCGTCGCTGAGAGATTCATCCGAGAACTTGATATTGGACTCGATCGTTCCGGAGAACAGCAGACCCTTTTGCGGCACGAAGCCGATGGATTCCCGCAGTGCTTGCAGGCTCTGCTGGGAAACCTCTACGCCGCCCACCAGCACCTTGCCGCCGGTGGTGTCGTAGAGCCGCGGGATGAGGTTGATGAGCGTGGATTTGCCGCTGCCCGTGCTACCGATGATTGCGGTTGTCTCGCCGGGGCGGGCGGTGAAGCTGATATGCTCCAGCACATCCTCGTCGCCGTCCGGATAATGGAAGCTGACATCGCGAAACTCCACAACGCCTTTTTGATCTGCCGCCATGGGCAGGGCTTTTTGCGGCTCGGCGATGGAAGGCTCGCAGCTTAAAATCTCGTCGATGCGCTCGGCCGAGACA
Source organism: Christensenellaceae bacterium 44-20 (assembly GCA_041223705.1). Taxonomy (NCBI): domain Bacteria; kingdom Bacillati; phylum Bacillota; class Clostridia; order Christensenellales; family Christensenellaceae; species Christensenellaceae bacterium 44-20. The sequence goes on along the minus strand of JBCLQU010000001.1, from coordinate 750,843 downwards.
TTGGCCCGGGGCAGCATGATGGAGACCATCGTGATCATCAAAAATGCCATGATGACCTGCATGGTATACTGGATGAACGCCATCATATCGCCGACTTGCAGCAGGCCTGCATCGATGCTGTGGCCGCCGTTCCAGACGATGAGCAGCGCGATGCCATTCATCAGGAGCATGAGCAGAGGCATCATGAGCGACATGGTGCGGTTGATAAACAGGCCGTTCTTCATGAGGGCTGTATTGGCCTGATCGAAGCGTTCTTCCTCGTGCTTATGTGTCCCGAAGGCACGGATGACGCTCAGGCCGGTTAGAATTTCCCGGGAGACGAGGTTGAGCTTATCTACCAGTTTCTGCATTCCCTTAAATTTGGGCATGGCGACGGCAAAGACAGTGCCCATCACGAGAGAGATGATGCCGACGGCCACGGCGAGGATCCAGGTCATACCCGAGCTGGTTCCGAACACTTTGACGATGCCGCCGGCGCCGATGATGGGCGCATAGAAGACGATGCGCAGCAGCATGACGATGGCCATCGTAACATTGGTTACATCGTTGGTGGTGCGCGTAATGAGCGAGGCCGTGGAGAATTTTTCGATATCCTCATTCGAGAAGGAGAGCACCCTGCGGTACACATTGCTCCGCAGTTCTTTTCCCACGCTGGAGGCGATGAAAGCGGCCAGATAGCATACGGCAATCGTGCAGGCCATAGAGGTTAGGGCCAGACCCAGCATTTTTGCGCCGGAGATCAGAATATAGCGGTTGGAAATTTTGCCCAGATCGATGCCAAGATTCTCATATTCATTTTGCACGAAGAGAATGCCAATCTGCGAGAGAATGGTCTCGGGCAGTTCATCGAACTTTTGATAGATTTCTGCCAGAAAAGCGTCTTTGCTGGCCTGATCCAGGGAGGCGAAGAACTGCTGGGGATCGACGCCCTCCGGGATGGGGAGATCGCCATCGAACAGGTTTTGGGCATAATCTGCGTTTTCGCCCTCTGCCTGCATATCGCCGGAGATGGCCATGCAAAGCAGCATGGGATGAGAGAGCGCGGATTCCAGGCTGGAAAGCTCCTCTTCGCTTAGATCTTTGAGCAGGTAGAATGCCTGCACATCGCTGGACATGCTTTGCAGTGATTTGGGCAGCCTATTTTTATCTTCTGAGCGGACATAATGCTCCATAATCCCAACCTGATCGGAGGGCAGAAGGCTGGAAAGCAGGAAATAGCTCTCCTGGCTGAGCACAGCTGGGACGGGCTCTTCTATGCCGCTTTGCTGAATGCCTGTATTGACGATTTCGGATGTATACGTCGGCAAGGCAAGATCGCAAAATGCCTCGGCGATGAGCAGCACCAATACGAGGAGCACAGGAAACAGATGATGTTTTAGAAATTTCAGTAGTTTAGACATTTCTTGTTCCTTTCTGAATGATGATATCTTGCAGCGATGGGATTGGCTCGGCAGAGGCGGTTTTGCACGCGCTCATGCGGCTAAACGCAAAGCCATCGCGGATTTTATGAAGCAGGGAGGAGAGAAGTTCGATTTCATCGGGCGCCAGCATCGCCGTAAACTGTTGATCCAGCTGGCGGAACAGCGCATCAATGGCATCCACGAGCTGGGCACCCTGATCTGTTAGAAATACCAAGCTCTTGCGTTTATCCGCCCCCTTTTCCCGATAGATATAGCCGGATTCTTCCAGGCGGTTGAGGGAAATGGCAACAGTGGACGGGGCGATATAGAGCATTTTTGCCAGCAGGGACTGCGTGATTCCCGGATTTTGATACAGAATATAGAGCAGCTCTGCCTGGGCAGGGTGCATATTCAGTTCATGAAAATGCGGAAAGGCCTCTGCAAAGCTCAGCTTCATAATTTGAGTAAAGAGGTGGTAAATATGAGGATAGGATTCCTTTTTCTCCATACGCTTCTCTTCTTTCTGAAAGCAATTTTAAAATAGTTAGTTAGCTAATATTAGCTGACTAACAAATTATAGCGGAGAGAGGAGCGATTGTCAATTCATTCCAGCCAAACGTCGCAGTTTGTTCACAAATGGGAAAAGGATAGATTCCTTCCAATTTTTTTGCTATCATATTTTAGACGGGAAGGAGAAGGAATATGAGAAGAATTATCGTGCTGGACGACGAGGGGCTGGGAAACGAGCCGCTGGGCTGGGAGGCATTGGCGGAACTGGGGGAGACGAGGCAGTACCGCCAGACGCCGGCAGAGCAGGTAGCTAGGCGCATTGGGCAGAGCGAGATTGTTCTGACGAATAAAGCGGTGATACACAGGGCCGTTATGGATGCTTGCCCGGGCATGAGATATATTGGCGTGCTTTCTACGCGGTATAACGTTGTCGATATTGAGGCGGCGCAGGAGAGGGGGATCGTGGTTACGAATATACCCGCTTATTCCACCTATGCCGTGGTTCAGCACAGCATGGCGCTGCTGCTGGAGGTTTGCAACCATGTGCACCTGCACAATGAGGCGGTGAAGGCGGGAAGATGGGAAAACTCCCCGAAATACTGCTTTTGGGAGAAGCCGCTCATCGAGCTTGTGCACAAGACCATGGGCATTTTGGGGCTGGGCGCGATTGGCCAGGGCATGGCCAGGGCGGCGCAGGCGCTTGGGATGCAGGTGATTGCGCACACGCGCACGCCAAGAAATCTGCCGGGTGTACGGGAAGTCGGCCTGGAAGAGTTGCTGAGGCAAAGCGATGTGCTCTCCATCCACTGCCCGCTGACACAGCAGACCGAAGGGATGATTGCGGCTGAGCAAATTGCCCTGATGCGGGAAAATGCGATTTTGATCAACACGGCCAGCGGCAAGATTGTGCGCGAAGAGGACGTTCTGGCCGCGCTGGAGGAGGGCAGGATCGGGTTTTACCTGGCGGACGTGATGGCCAGCGAGCCGCCCTGCCAGGGCGATAGATTGGCGCACCACGAGCGGAGCATTTTGACGCCGCATCTGGCGTGGTCTCCCATTGAGACGCGCAGGCGGCTGGTGGAGATCGCGATCTCCAACGTTCGGGAATATTTACGGGGAAATATCCAAAATAGTGTGATTCCCGCTCAGGGCTTTGCCATGGCGAAAAATGACAAATAATTTGCAAAACGGATACTTCGGCGTATTGCGCCAGGGTGTTTGGTAAACTATAATAGAACATAGCAGTCAAATGCGGGAAATTCGTGATAGGAGCTGGGATGATGGAGACAGAAAAGAAGAGGGAAGACGGCCAGGCTGGACAGGAGCCGGGAGGCGGCGCAAAGAAAAGCAGAAAACCGCTGATTATTTCGCTGTTGTGCATTGCCGCTGCGGCTTTGATTGCGGGCGGTATTTTTCTGATTTCGGCAAATGCGAAAAAAGAAGAGCGCGAGCAGGAGCGCCTGGCGATTGTGCAGACAGATGTCTTTTTGCAGGGCATTTCGGTTGGGGGCATCGATATTTCGGGCATGACGATGGAAGAGGCCCAGGCAGAGCTGCTCTATCACAATGCGACGCTCAAAGACACGCTGGATGTTGAGATCATCTATCAGGATAAGGTCTATCCGTTTGCTCCGGCTGCGGCGGGGATTACGCTGAGCTACGAGGATTCCCTAGCGCGGGCGTTGCGGCCGATTTCGGCTGACGGCAGCTACGATCAAGTGATGGCGGAAGCTGAGGAGATTAAGACCAACGGCAGGGATTTCCCGATTCTTGTAGAATGGGAAGATGCGAAGGCAAAAGAGTACGTTGCGGCGCTGGCGGCGGAGATCAATGTGGAGCCGCAGAACGCGACGTTTAAAATGGAAAAAGGCCAGGTCTCCTACATTGCAGATGTAACCGGCCTGGAGCTGAATGAGCAGGAGCTGATTGAACAGCTGCGCGGCGCGTTTGAGCTGGGAAAGAAGATTCAGGTTGAGGCACCGGTGCAGGAGACGGAGGCGGAGGTTAAGCTGGCAGATATTGAGGGTAAGATCGTCCGGCGATCGGTTTTTGAGACTTCCTTTGCTTCTAGCGATGCCAACCGCTCTTTCAACGTAACCCGGGCGACCAACGCCATCAACGGCGTGGTGATTAAGCCGGGAGAGACTTTCTCCATGAACGACACGATTGGCCCGAGAACGTATTCGGGCGGCTGGAAGCCGGCGCCGGCGATCATCAACGGCGGCGCAGATAAGGAAATGCAGGCGGGCGGCGGTGTTTGCCAGGTTTCGACGACGCTTTATAACGCGGTCGTCAAGGCGGATCTGGAGATCGTTTACCGCAGAAACCATTCCAGCAAGGTTGGATATGTGGATGCAGGGCTAGACGCGACCATCAACACGGGGACGATCGACTTTACCTGGAAAAATAACACCAATTCGGATATTTTCATCGTTGCCTCGGCAGAGGGCAAGAAAGTGCGCATCGAAATTTATGGCGAGGCTTGGCCGGAAGAGTATGACGAGATTCGCCTCACTTCGGATTACATCGGCTCGATTGCGCCTAAGGCCATGAAAATTACGCAGGACAGCACTAAGCCCACAGGCTATGAGCAGATCGTGCGTAAAGAAAAGAGCGGTTCGAAATATGCTTCCTACAAGCACTACTATAAAGACGGCAAGCTGGTGAAAAAGGAGTTCTTGGCGAATTCCACCTACAACGCGGTGCAGGGAGAGAAAATCGTCGGGACAGGAGCTGTGCAGCCGACGCCTACGCAGCCGGTTACACCGACGCCTACCCCCACGCCACAGCCCACACCGACACCCACAGCTCCTCCTCAGGAGTCTACGCCGGCGGAGACGGATGCGCCGCCGACAGATGGTGCAGGGGACACAATCTAGAACAAATAGAATAAAAGGAGCAGAAGCAATTCTGCTTCTTTTTTATTGCGGGAAAAGAAGGGACGGGCATGCAGATACCGGAAAGGCGGCAGAGAAGGAAGGGCGGAGAATAGCATTTTTATGAAAGAAAATGAAGGGCAGAGCCGGCATGGCTATGGGGCGGATAAAAGGACGCCATGGCAGGCAGAAAGGAGGAGATAGGGAGATTATAGCGGGAAAGAGGAATGGGTGGGCATACCGGCCGTCTGCGCGCTGACACACAATCGGAGAAACGAAAAGCGCCGCCTGAATTACAGGCGGCGCTTCTGCTGGCCATAGCCGGCTATTTCTTGAACAGGTTGGAGAAAAAGTCTCCGACGCTCTGGAAAAAGTTTTGGATATCTTTGCCCAGCTTGGAGAAGAAGGTATCCACCTTCTTGGCGGAATCGATGACGCCGACAATGGATTCCAGACGCTCCTGGAGCTGGTCGGTATCCAGCCCTTCCAGTTCGCGGCACAGGCGGAGCAGCTGCTCTACTTGGGAATCGGACACCTCCACGCCCAAATCCTTTGCGATGGCGGAGATCTCTGCGCGGACTTCATCGTCCGTCATATTCTGCGTTTGATCCAGAATGCCTTTGAGCTCATTGACGAGCAGAGTGGCATCCACACTGCCTATGGCCTCTGCCAAATCGCCCGTGATGACCAGTTCGCTGGCGGCGGCCTTTTTGGCGGATTCATCCAGCTTTTGGCCGGTGATATCCTCATAGGCTTTATAGATGCCTGTGAGGGCGGCGGTGCCGGAGACAGGGAAGGGGGCCGAGATCATGACACTGGCATCTGTAATGCCGGCGGTGATGAGCGCATTGCGGTACATATTTTCACTGCACCAGTTGACATTATGCAGTGAAATATTCAGCCCTTCGCCTTCTTCCAGAGTTTGGATATAGACGCAGGAGAGAGCGACACTGCCGATCTTGTTTTCCGGCGCGATGCCCTCTAGATACAGGCGCTCTTCCTGATTGGTTACGAGAAGCTCGGGCACATCGCCTGCGGAAAGATCGAAGTCTTTATAAATTTGCGCGCGCTGTTCTGCGGTTAGATCTGCGCCAATGGCGACGCGGGATTCCCCTTCGGCGACTTCGGCGGCTGAAACGGGGGCACAACCTAACATGATGGCAAGCAAAAAGCTGATCGCGCATATGCTAAATTTTTTTAACATACCAGCATCCTTTCTGATGGGACTTTTCTCTATTATAACATAGCCTGCAAGGGCTGCGGCCAAAAAGATGAAACAATTGCATAAATAATTTATGAACGAAGTGACGGATAAGCGGCATGGTTAAGGGAATTCTGGGCAAGAAGCATGGCGAAGGCGATGCAAGGATAGGGCAGGGGAAAAGGCGAAAGTGAGCGTTACAGAGCCTTGAGCAAAAATTCGATGAGCGGCGCGGCCTTGGAATGAGGCGGATACCACCCGGCGAAAAGCTGATAGGAAGGGACGCCAAGAGCGTCTGCGATTTTATCGATGGTTCTGACGCTGGAGTTGATACAGGCATGCTCGATATCGTGGAGCGTATCCTGGCCGATGCCAGCTTCCGAAGCCAGAGCCAGGCGCGAGAGACCAGCTTTGGCGCGCAGTTTGAGAATATTGCAGGCGACAACATAAGAAAGAGTATCCATAGTTTTCCTCCGAGAATGGTAATGGAAAATTATGGAATAAAAGAAAGAAGGATACAATCGGTTTGGGCAGTGCTTTGATGACAAGATAATGGAAGGATAAACTAAAAAGAGGGGCGGATGGATTCTGCCCCTCTTTGTGGACAGGGAGGATCAATAATAAGTTTTGGAATGCTCGATTTCCTTTAAAGTGGCCAGGCAATCGTAGCCGCCTTTGCCGGTTTCGGGGTTGATGGGGTAGTGCACATTATAGAGATACCCCTGATCCGAATAGCGGCTCGTATGCTCCTGAAAAAGGGCGCTGTCTATGCAGACGTTTTTGACGACAGCGCACAGGACGACGTGGCTTGACCCTTCATACAGCTCCTTTTCCCAAAGATACTGGCACTCCAGATTCAAAAAACACTCCTGGATTCTGGGCGCGTGAACTGTGGCAGCGGGTTCTGCCGTCAGCCCGGATTTGCGGATCTCGTCGTCTTCAAAGCCGTTATGGGCAATCGTGGCATAGCGGCGGTCGTAGTATTCTGCGGAGGGGAAGTTCAGAACCAGCTCTCCCGTCTCTTTGATCGTCTGATACATATGCCCGGCCTGATTGACAGAGGCCATAATGCAGTAAAAATCCTCGCTGCTGCCCACGAAAGTCGCCCACGATTGCAGACAGGCATTGGGCAGGCCATTGGATTTATAGCTGGTAACGACAAAAAGCGGGGAGGGAATGGCCGTTACAAAATCGACCCAGGAGAAACCGTAGGTCGGGATGCTTTTCATGGATTGCGGCTTCGCGCGGTACTCTTTTTTCATGCCCTCTCTTCTCCTCTGCAAAAAGTTTCTTTCAGCTTCATTATATAGAAGAAAGGCAAAGCAGGCAATGAAAAGATAGACGGGCAATGGACTGCGGAGTTCAGCACAGATTTTTGCGGAAAGGAGAAAGTGCAGAGAGCAGCTGATTTTTATCAAATAAAAAATCGGAACGAGAGAAACTCGTTCCGACGTGGTGCGGATGACAGGAATCGAACCTGTAAAGAATATATTAAAAATGCGATTAAATAAGGAAAAATTATTTTTCGTGTTGCATTTCGTGTTGCAAAATTTTTTCGAAATAATTATTGGCCTTTTTAGTGAACTTCTTCCCTTGCTGCTCCATAGCGTGCCTATAAACTTTCTTTAAGGTATAATCTGAACTCCAACCGCCACGCTGCATAATGTATTTATCAGGCACGCCAAGAGCATGTAAAATAGATGCCTGATAATGCCGGAGATCATGAAAACGAAAGTGCTTTACTCCGGCTTGGGAAAGTAGAGTAGAAAATTGATCCGTAATATGGCTTGGTGCCATTTCCACGACGCGCCCTGATTCGGGAATATTTTGTCTCAGTATATCCATGACAACATCGGGCAGATCTACGTTTCTATACCCGGCTGTTGTCTTAGGTGGCTTAATTACCCAGTTGTTATGCTCATCGAGAACCATATCTTTATTTATGCTTACGCCGTTATCATACAGATCATTCAATAAGAGCGGGCTAATCTCGCCGCGTCGAAGAGAACCAAATGCGGCAAGTAAGATTGCTTTTTCGATTGTCCGGCCTTTGGCCGCAGCGATAACTTTTTTTATATCGTCATCGCTAGGCACAACATAAGTTACTATTTGTTTCTGGGGAAGCCTTGTTGTAAGCCTAAAGTTCGGCAAATAGGAAGCAAGGACAGAGGCGAGGAGGCCGTGCATATTTCTGATGGTTTTGGGGGAATGTGTTGCGGCTTCTCTATCAATCTCGCGCTGGATAAGTTCTTGAGTAATATTTTTGAGTTTAAGAGGCATAAGGCCTTGTAAATCGCAGCGAGCGGAGCGTTTATATTCTCTGACGGTGGAAGGAGATAGGACATTCTGGCGAGCAGAGATATATCTGGCGTATGCCTCGCTAAGCGTAATGTTTTTAATGTTGGCGGCGCGCTCATTTCTTGTTCGCCATTCGGCGGCCATAAATTCTGCTTCTCTGCGATCGGGGGCGGTAAAGGATTTATAGCGGCGCGCCATTTTCACCTTTCCGTTTTCGTCGAGCAGCAACCTTCCATTCTTATCTTTTTTTGGCTCGGAGTGGCTATACTCTAAAACTCGCCAATTCCCACTAGGTAATTTTTTAGCCTTTGCCATAATTTCCCCCTTATGAAGAAAAGCCCCCGCATAAGCAGGGGCTTTTTTATTACGGATTGCAAACCGCGCAAGGCTCTTTATGAAGCGCCTCGGCCTTTTCCCTTGTAAGTTCCTGCGTGTTCGTTTTATTTTGCACATAGACGCAAACTGGCCTATGGTACTTATCGCCTGATGCGGTGATAACGACAATATCACTTGGATTCCCAACAACATCTGCAATTCCGGATTGATTTGATGTAGGCGTGGCGGCTTGTCCAGCTTTTGGATGGACGATGCCGGGAATATGAAGAATGAGGGATACTCCCAGCGCCACAGTTGCGGCAAGTGCGATTATTTGATTTTTATTAAAGCGTGGTTTTAGCAGATGATCGGCGAAAGCGTTCGCCTCGTCGTCGTTTTGTGTCTGTGCTAGAGAATCTAGATCGTGCGTCAAAACAATGTGCGCGACTTCATGAGCATAATGCCGGGGCTTATCGATGGCCGTTTTATTAAGAAAAATAATCTTTAAAGGCTGGTAGATAAAAGCGCTATGGAGATTTGCATAATTTTCAAGCTCTAAATCTTTAATAGTTTGATCTCCATCGCCATCGTCGCCAAAATAGACGGTGCGCCAACCTCTTTGCGCCATCTGCCCGATCATGGTATCGAGCATGGCTTTTTTGCCTGCTAAAGAGTTTCGAAAAGAAGATGCTGCAATTCTGATTTCTGATTTTCCCAATTCCTGTTCCTCCTTATTTGTCATAAATCGACAGATAAGGACTTATGCAGAGAAGCAGAAAAATCCTTTATGTATTTTTTTCCATATCGTCCAGACGGCGCAGCACCTTTTCGGCCGCCTCCTTAGAAACTGTGTGTTGCTGTGTTCCGCCCTCATATGCGGCCAGCGCGCCGCTGTATTGTGCGCTCCTATTGGCTCTATCCACATAATAAAGGGAGGTTACATAGCGCATAACCTGCTCTTTATTCTCTTTATCCAGCTCACCATACATATCAAGGAGCTTTTGAGCGTCTTTCCCCAGCATCTGAACAGGGAGGGGCGCTTCTTTTTTATTTTCATGACCTAAAAGATAGTCAACAGAGACATTGTAAAAATTGGCTAGTCGAACCAACGTCTCAGGGTCTGGTGATTTTTCGCCACGTTCCCAGGAACTAATTGTCGTTTGTGCAACATCAAGGGCGTTGGCTAAGGCTGCTTGTGTAAGCTTTCGATCTAATCTTAATTGTTTCAAGTTCAGCATTGAATATATTCCTTTTTCTTTATTTATACCACTAAAAGTAGTAAGAAATAAAGAAAAACATAAAATTTAGCACTAAAAGTATTGACAAATAGTCTTAACAGAACTAAAATAGCACTAACAGTAATAAAACAGAAAGGAGAAGCGTAAATGAGAGAGTGGTTGATAGAACTAAGAGAAAAAAGTGCTTTATCACAAGAAGAAGTGGCAGCAAAAGCTGGAATTTCGCAAAGTTTCTATTCTGCCATTGAGTTGGGCAACAGAGGAAGCAAGCTGCCTGTCCAGACGGCAAAGAAAATTGCAGAAGTTCTAGACTTCAAGTGGGATATGTTTTATCAGACGCAATAAAAAGGCCGCCCGAGAGGGGCGGCAGGTAAGGCTATTCGGAGATTATGGTTTGCACCTTTTGCAAGCGTCGCGGCCTTGTGCGATCGCGTCTTCGTAAGAAATGCTACGGCCATTTCCTTTTAAGGTGGAACAAGTTTCACGATGATATTTATTTCCAGTTTCCCCGATCCATACTGTCCTGGGCGCGGGTTTATCAGCTGGTTCCGGCGTGGGCGTCGGATTCGGTGTAGGAGTTGGAGTAGAAGTCGGTGTCGGGGTAGAAATAGCCGCAGGTCTGCGTGTTGAAGAAGCCTTGCGCGTGGGAGAAGGCACAGGCGTATCATCGGGCAAGGGTGTCGGCTCTTCACTGGGCGACGGTGAAGGGGAAGAAACGAGAGAAGGCGTTGGCTTCACGCTGGGCGATGGTGCCGAAGAAACTGACGGCGAGGGCGATGGTGAAGGCGAGAAAGACACAGGAAACAGCGCCTCAAAGAAAAGGCTCTGCAATGTCAACACAATAAATAGCGCGATCACAATAGCGGCAAAAGAAATGTATTTCTTCATGGCAAAAATTCTCCTTTATGATGCCATTATGAAGGATTCTGTAAAAAAATGGAATACAGCACGGTTTAATGGTAGGCAAAGAACAGGAAAAAGGGACAAGCAAAAAGCCTCCTGTGAGGGAGGCAATGAAGTTAGTGCCGAGCAGGGTCGTCAGAGCGGCCGACGAGGTAATCGAGGGAGACATCGAAAAAATCAGCGAGGGCGATGAGTTTTTGAAAAGCTGGCTCTCTTTGACCGTATTCATAGCGTTGATAACCAAGCGCAGATAAACCGACAGCAGAATAAACATCTTTTTGTGTGAGATTTCTGCTTTTGCGCAATTCCAAAAGACGTTCAGAAAAAAACATAGTTTTCACCTAAAAATACTTGCAAACAACCAAATGGTAGTGTACAATACAGGTATACATTACCAAATGGTAGTGCAAATAGAAAGAGAGGGAGGGCAGTGAGCAATACAAAACTCAAAGCACAACGACAAAAAACAGGCTTGACGCAAGTGGAAGTTGCAAAGCAAGCCAAGATAACAACAATGAGCTACCAGCGTTATGAAAGCGGCGAAAGAATGCCAAAAGCTGATACCGCTATGCTGATAGCCAAAGTTCTGAACAGCACCGTGGAAGAGTTGTTCTAGGCAAAGGATAACACAAAGGCGCGAAAAGCGCAATAAAAGACCTCTCAATGTAGAGAGGTAGGAGGGAGTAAAAATGACTGTAGCTATTGTATCAATCTCCACATTCATCGTTGGATATTTTTTTAGCAGAATATTTTTTGATAACTAGGTCAATCTTCTTTCTAGTTTTTAGAGCATCGCCGCCTATGAGGGGCGGCGGAAAGGATGAAATGATGAATAATAGGGGTGGCGTGCCAAATTGGGCGTGGTACATAACATGGGGCATTATGATAGCGGCACTCATTGCTTCAATTATTAAATAGCTAAAAGAAGAATGATTTGATAAATGCTGCTAAAGCGATGGCCGTCGTGATGGCATAGCGTATCCATTCAATCTTTTCTTTGCGGGCTAGATCATGCTGACACTCAAAATAACATCTTCCCATGTCTGTCAAATCTATTGAATAGATGCCATCTTGAGCGCTCCATTTGTAAGTGATTAAGCCCATAGAACGCAAGGTGTCCACCAAGTGAGTCGCATTAATGTTATGTGGAAGGCCATGAGCATAAAGGTCTTTCGGCTTCATTGTTAAGAATATGTCGTCAAAATCACGTATGGCGCGCATAGCAATATCGCGGTATTTTTTCTTGAAATATTCCATTCCGACACCACCTTTTTGCAATCATAGCACTAAATGCTAATAAATGGAACAAATCGCGGTTTAATGGTGGGAAAAGAACAGAGGAATAAAAGGCCGACCGTGAGGGGCGGCGGGGAGAGGGAAAAATGAGAGAAGATGAAAAAATGGTCATAACCGATCTAGCAAGACAGCGGAGAGAGAAGATTTTCGACAATCTACTCGAACTACACACTAGAATTTGTGAAGAAAGCAAAAGCTTGCGCGTGCGCGACGTGCTGGATTTTAGTGAAGCCTTGTTGGAGATGCTGAAAAACAGGGAGGTGGATCGATGAATAGAGTGAAAGAAATTTTAATGAAGCAGCTAGAGAAGCTGGGAGAGATAGATGATTACGGAACGAAAGAGCAAAATGCGCACGCCATGTGCGAAATCGCCAGAACAATAATAGAGATTGAAAGAGCTGAAATCGCCCTCGGCAAGCGGGAATTTGGAAGCGGTATCAAAAGGGGGAAATAAAATGCAGGAATTGCAGATTTTCGATAATAAAGAGTTCGGGCGGGTGCGCGCCATGACGATAGACGGCCAACCGTATTTTGCGGGAAAGGATGTCGCGGCAATATTGGGATATGCCAACCCGAGCAAAGCGTTGATGGATCATGTAGGGGATGAAGATAAACTCAATAACGAATCGTTATCGAGTTTGGGGCAGCGTGGAGGCTGGCTTATCAATGAGAGTGGCCTGTATAGCCTTGTGCTTTTGAGCAAGATGCCAAGGGCAAAGCAGTTTAAACGGTGGGTAACGGCTGAAATTTTGCCCACCATTCGCAAAACTGGCGGCTATGTGGCGAGCGAAGATACCTTCCTTGAAACATATATGCCATACGCTACAGAAGAGACAAAAGCCCTGTTTAAAACGCAGCTACAGCATATTCGCCAGCTAAACCAGAAAATCAAGGCAGATGCGCCAAAAGTGCTCTTTGCTGATGCCGTATCGGCGTCTCAAACATCAATTCTGGTTGGCGATTTAGCAAAGCTGCTCAAACAGAACGGTGTAAATATCGGATCGCGGCGGCTATTCGAGTGGTTACGCCAGAACGGCTACTTAATGCGAAAGGGCGAAGCTCGGAACATGCCGACACAACGCTCTATGGAAGCGGGTTTATTCGAGGTAAAGGAAACGACAATTACAAATGGGGACGGAAGCATTCGGATAACAAGGACAACGAAAGTAACAGGGAAAGGCCAGCAATTTTTCGTCAACAAGTTTTTAAGAGAGAGGGCGGGATGATATGCCGAAAGTAAAGATAACATTTCCCAAAACACCAACGCCCGGGAAAATGTTCATAGCAAACATGGAGAAATATAGGAGCTTAAATGATAAAGACGATCAAGAACTCGCGATAGCCGGACGCATGAGCATTAGCACATATTACGTTAGAAGGAAGCGCCCGGAAACTCTACGGCTTTATGAAATGATAGGCATATCAAAGGCGCTAGGCGTGTCATTGGCTTCGATGATTGAAGAAAAGCCGGTATAGCGATGGACGGCGAGAAAATGAATCCATGTAAGGGTTGCAAATATTATAGAAGCCTAGGCAATGAAGTATCTCCTCTCAAGGCCTGCCTTTACTGCTATGACACGGGGAGACCAAGAGACTGCCCGCCGGAAAAATGCGATAAAAAGAAAATGCGGGGCAGAGGTCAGACAAAGAAAAAGTCTATTGCGATAGCACCGCGAACAAGACAGAGTAATTGATACAGGCGATAAGGCCGGGAGGAGAAAAATGAAAATTGAATGGAATAGAGTATTTATCACGATTTTTATTCTTGTTACGGTTTGCGTTATAGCGGCTGTCTTTGCATGGGCGCTTCATAATGAAAGCAACCGAATTTCGGAAGGCATCGTGATAGACAAAGATTTTTCTTCTGGGCATAGCTCTATCAATGGGGACAAGAATGGAGTATATGCGTATAGTTACGATGATTCTTATAGGTTGTGTTTGTTAGGAAACAAAAACGGCAAAGAAGTGAAATATTGGTTTGAATGCACTCAGCAGGAATATGAGAGTTATTCAGTAGGCGATTATTTCAGAAGATAAGTTGGGGCCGATGTAACGGCTGGGAGGAGAAAAATGAAAGTATTCACACAAGAAGAGTATGACGCGATAGGTCGGGATGAATATGGGGTTAAGCGGTTGCCGCAGGGAGATTACTCGCTGGTTGTTTTTCGATGCAACTACAACGAGCTGGGCGACTACAACGAGCTGGGCGACTACAACGAGCTGGGCAACTACAACAAGCTGGGCAACGGCAACAAGCTGGGCGACTACAACGAGCTGGGCGACTACAACGAGCTGGGCAACGGCAACAAGCTGAGCAACTACAACGAGCTGGGCAACTACAACGAGCTGGGCAACTACAACAAGCTGGGCGACTACAACGAGCTGGGCGACTACAACGAGCTGGGCAACTACAACAAGCTGGGCGACTGCAACGAGCTGGGCAACGGCAACAAGTTGGACGACTACAACAAGCTGGGCGACTACAACGAGCTGGGCGACTACAACGAGCTGGGCAGATGGTGCGAGTTCGGACAATTCTTTATTCATGGCAAAAACACCACATTTGAAGGCGGAGTAGTAAAGAACGGCACATTCGTGAAGGTTGGCCGCATCGGAAGCGAAATGCGGGACGCATATTTCTTCATTGACGAGAACGGTAAGTTCTTTGTCAGAGCCGGGTGTTGGTTCAGCGATATGGACAGATTCATCGAGCGGGTAAAAGCAGTACACGGCGGAACACGGTTTGAAAGGCAGTATTTGGCTGCTTGCGAATATGCAAAGGCCGTACTGCCCGAGATGCTGGAGGAGATAAACGAATGAGCAAGCAATATGCTGATGCGGCAGTTTATGAGCGTAAGCTGCAAAAGGTTATGGAGCGGATGGCCGCAGAAGAGTATAACTATAACTTTGACCGTTACGGTGCATGGGTGGAGTTCCGGCTAAAGGGACAGCTTTATCGCTTTGACCATACAAAAGAAAAGGCCGAGGCAAGAGGAATAAAGCTGATATATGGCTCGGACTGTTTCGCGCAGATTGTTCTGTCTTTGGAGGATTTGGCGCGGATGGCAGAGCGGGGCATATACGAGCTTCAGACTTGGCTTGAGGGCATGAAGTTTTTGCCGCCACCAGTAATAGTGCCAGAATGCCTGCGCAATCTTGGCTTTGCGCAAATCCCAGAGAGTGTCGAAGATATAAAGGCTAGATACAAGGGGCTGGCGAAAAAACGCCATCCTGACACGGGAGGAAGCGAGGCTGACTTTGCAGCACTGCAAGAGACGGTGCAAGCGGCACTCAAATATATGGAGAGCAGGTAAGGCGCAAAAATGGAAGGGATGGATTAGAAAACATGTTCAAGCAGGGAGAACGGGGGGCGAACAATGCATGACTTTCTCATTTCACTAATTGCACTGTGCGCGTCAATGCTGGTGTGTCTGGCAATATGCGCGCTGGCAGAACGGAAGGTATCAAAAAGAGGATGGCGGTGGCTTATGCAGCCTTTGGAGGGAAGAAATGACAGAGTATGTCTTAATAGGAGTGGTAGATCCGGCGTATCTGCCCAAAGAAAAAAGACAAGCGTTGGAGGCGAACGGCATGAAAGTGCTGCCCGGTGAGGATGGGTTTTTGCGCATTCTGAAAGAACGGGAACATGGAGAAGAGGATACGGAAATAGGGGGGAGAAGAAAATGAAAAACCTGACGATTGAAAGGCCGTTTAAAGCGAAAAGCTGGGACGAGCTGGCAGACATGATCTTTGACCTTGTAATCGAGCGCAAGGAACTACAAGCAAAGATAGAAGAAGCCGAGAAATGGAAAGAGTATTGGTTCAAACGCGCCGAGGAATGGCGGGCAAAGTATGAAGAGGCGAGAGAAAGGCGAGCAGAGGATGAATAAAGCGCTGTTTTCCTCAAATTCGCAGGAATGGTGTACGCCTCAATGGCTGTTTGATAGTCTGGATGAAGAGTTCCACTTTGCATTAGATGCGGCGGCCAATGACAGTAATAAAAAGTGTCCACTTTATTACACAGTAGAAATGGACGGCTTACAGCAGGATTGGAGCAGCGCAGGTGGCGCAGTATTTTGCAATCCTCCATATGGGCGCGAACTAAAAAAGTGGGTTCAGAAGGGATATGAAGAAGCGCAAAAGGGCGTGAAGGTGGTAATGCTTATTCCGGCGAGAACGGACACGTCATATTTTCACGAATACATATACGGGAAAGCAGAGATACGCTTCTTAAAAGGCAGGCTCAAATTTACGGATAACGCCGGGAAAGAATATTCATCTGCGCCATTTCCGTCTATGGTGGTAATTTTTGGAGGAACAAATGAAAAGCAGCAACGAAAAAGAACTTTTAATTGGTTTGGAAGAGCTTTGCAGAAACGTGCGTGATTTTCAATCTGATGCCATGTGGTTGGAGTTTATGCGCAGCGAAGTTTCGGGCGTTCTGGATGAACTGGCGAGAGTGCGGAAGGAAAAGGAAGAGAAAAAACGGGAGCGGAAAAATGCAAGAGGATAGAATCAGGGAGATCATCAAGGGGTTAAAAAGTGGGGTGTATGAGCTAAGGCATTGCCCGGTCTGCGGGCACCGACTGCCTAAGGATGGAGAAAAGAAATACAGCAAGGAATACGAGATCGAGATCTGCCTCATGTGCAAAACACGGGAAGAGTTTTCAGAGTTCGTCGGAGCGGAGTTTACACCGATCCAAAACTGGTGGCTGTCGCGCCATCCGCGCAATGTAAAAATAAAAAAGGAATATAGGGACGAGTAAAAAGTGCTTTTAAGCGCTTTTTATTTGACATCGTGAAAATGGAGGGATGATGAATATGGAAGGAATTTTGAAAAATTTGCTGCTATTGTTAGGCGCGCTGGGAATAACGATTCTGATCTTGGCGGCGGGGACTGCGATTGTTGTCTGCGCCAAAGCCTTTATAAATTCGTTCAAAGAATAAAAGAAAAGGTGCCTTGCGCAGCAACACAAGGCACCTAGGAAAAATGATAAAATTTGTCGCAAACACAGTATAGCATATTTCTGTTTGTTTGACAACGAAACAGCGGGATGTCCGCTTTACGTCCTTGTAATGGGTATTAAAAAATGAGGGAAACAGGAAATGACATACAGTAGTGAAAAGTACACGGATCTTTTTGACATTTTGGACGGAGAACAGACAAGGGAAGAAAAGTTGGAACTATTATCTCGGCGCAATGTGAAAAGCTACCGAGCAAAAACCTACCGGGCGGGGGATCTGCTGGAATGTGAGGCATTCCCTATCTGGAAAAACCGTACACAATGGAAAAAGGCGAAGCGCAGCAAACCAACAAGAGCAGCGCAAGAGATTGTAAACCGAAAAAATACGCGAAAGAAAATCGTCCGCATAACAAATGCGAATTTCACAGCGAAGGATATTTGGCTGACACTCACCTATCGGGGTTGGGAAGTGCCAAAAGATGAAAAGCAGGCATACAAGGATGTTAAGAATTTCATCGAGCGTATCAAGTATAAGAGAAAAAAGAAAGGACTGCCCCAGTTAAAATATATCTACGTTACAGAGTGGAAGGAAGAGCGATGCCATCATCATCTGATTATTTCGGGAGGACTTGATCGGGACGAAGTAGAGGCTTGCTGGACGAAAGGACGCAGGCAGGCGAGAAGATTGCAACCAGACGACTACGGCCTTACCGGGCTGGCTTGCTATTTGTCAAAAGGGAGCAATGGAGAACGGCGATGGGGGCATGGCAAGAATTTGAAGTGTCCAGAGCCGACAATATCAGAGAGAAAACTATCTCGAAGAAAAGTAGAACGGCTGGCGCTGTTGGAGACAGAGGCCAAAGAAGTATTTGAAAAAGCATATCCGGGGTATCGTTTTTTAGACGTTGAAATCCGATATAGCGCAGTAGTGGCGGGTGTATACGTTTACGCGCGGATGAGAAAGGAGGAAAGGGCGAGAGATGCAGCAGAAAGCGCCCAAAGAGGGCGAAGAACAAGCATGGCTATTTGAATGGGCGGCGTATCAAGCTGGGAAATATCCAGAGATTGAGTTGATGCACCATGTGCCGAATGGCGGCAGCAGGAATAAAGCAGAAGCGGCCAAACTAAAGGCGCAAGGAGTAAAGCCGGGAGTGCCGGACATTGTTCTTCCTGTTGCGCGCGGCGGGTATCACGGTCTATACATCGAGTTGAAGCGACAGCGCGGCGGGAGAGTATCGGCAGAGCAGGAAGATTGGATAGAGAAACTAAGGAAGCAAGGGTATTGCGCCAAAGAACTTCACGGATGGGAAGCGGCGGCGGAATGTATTTTGTGGTATCTGAATTTAAGGGAGGGCGAAAGATGATACAAGGGTGTTGCAAAGATTGCGGGGAACGGGCGCCGCGTTGCCATATGACATGTAAAAAATATTTGGCATATCGTGAAAGGCTGGAAGAAGCAAAAGCAAGGAAAAGAAGGGAGAGTTTCAAGACAGCAATCCAGCTGGAGGCGATCGGACGCGGGCAAAAGCTAGCAAGAAGAAATAGGAGGAAGAAATGAAGCAGGAGATCCAGAAAATCATTGATGAAACGGCGGATGCGGTGGCGGGGAGATTGGCAGAAAATAGTCCGACGGCCAATTATTTTGCATCAACAGAGCTATTATTAAAAAACTATAAAGCGTTAAAAGCTCTGGTCGAAAACGAAGAGGAATACCTGAAAATAGAACTGCGTGAGCACTCCAAAGATATTGGGAACGGTATGCCAAGGGGCGGCGGGATAAAAGATAGAGATGCAGTGCTGGAAGAGATAGAGCAAAAAAAGCGGCTGGACTATGCCCGGACAAAAGCGAGGTTCAGAGAAATAGAACGGGTGGTAGAACTGTTCCGGCATAGACGGCAGTTCGTTGTTATTCAGATGTACTACTTCGGAGAAACGCCGGAAGGAAAAGAGGCGGAACAGGCGTACACTTGGGAGACGATCGCACAGGAGTTGGCAGAGCGGGATATTTTAAGGGGTGAAAAGACAGCGCGCCGCTGGAAGAATGAAATTATAAAGGACATGGCAGTTTGTCTCTTTGGAACGCGGGCGGCGGTGAATGTGTCCGAAAGACAGAAATGTCCATTTTCTGGGAGTAAATGACCGAATCATGACTGGAACGCGACTGTTTCATGACCTTGCGATGTCCTTTTCCCTATTATAAAATAATTACAATCAAATTTGTTTAAATGGATGTCAGAGAAAAGAAGGGCTTACAGATGTAGATGTAAGCTCTTTTTTGTATACGAAAAAGGAGAGAAACAGATGAACATTACGGGGGAGCAGATTGTAGAAGCATTTCAAGAATTTTTGAAAGCAGGTTACGGCTATGTGTATGGCAGAAATGGGGAGCTATACACGAAAGAGATGGCAGAGAATTTGCATAAAAAAGCAAAGGCAGGAACCGAGGCTGTGCCGAAAGGCCGGAACAAAAACAGGTACTTCCGGGGCGACTGCGACAAATGGATCGGCAAAAGGGCTGCGGATTGTTCGGGCGGCATCGTGGCGGCGATGCGCAAATATGATCCAAGCTACGGCGATAGAAATTCATACAGCTTTTATGAACAGGCGGCGGAGCGCGGCCTGATTGAGAGTATCCCGGAAATTCCAGGGCTGGCAGTTTGGAGAAAAGGCCATATTGGCATATACATCGGCGGCGGCGAGGTGATAGAGTTCAGAGGAACAGATTACGGGTGCGTAAAAACGAAATTGAAAAGCCGAGACTTCACCCATTGGCTAAAGCTGGCCGGGGTAACATATGAGAAAGCGAGTACAGCGGAAACGGCACCCGTGGAAAGTTGGAGACTGTCAAGACTATTAAAACGTACAAAGCTGCTAATAAAAGGGGATGACGTTAAGGCGGCGCAGCAGTCGCTGATCGCCAAAGGATATTCCTGCGGAAGATGCGGGGCAGATGGACAGTTTGGCGACGACACTGCGGCGGCGGTAAAGCGCTTCCAGAAAGCAAGCGGCCTTGTGGTCGATGGGATTATCGGAAAGAATACTTGCCGGGCACTGGGCGGAAAGTGGACAGGAAAATAGTTAAGCGGGGAGGCGGTAAAGGTGGCGGGACGAAAAAGCGCGTATGAAGAGAAAATAAAGCCGCAATTCAAAAAAATAGAAGAATGCCTCTCCAAAAATCCGCCTATGACCGAAAAACAGACCGCCAAACTGATTGGAGTTTCTTTCAGCACATGGAACAAACATAAGGCAGAAAAAAAGGAATTTTCGGAACTGATTAAAAACAGCAGACGCCCGATCGTCGAGGAGCTATATAGCGCGTTAGCAAAATTGGCGCTTGGATTCACGCATGAAGAGTATAAAAAGACGGTAAAAAAGAACAGCGAGGGCGAGGAAGTGCAAGAAGTAACGATAAAGCGATATTGCCCGCCGAATCTGGGCGCAATCCATCTATGCTTGAAAAATTGGGCAAAGGATGAGTGGGCAAATGATCCGGCTTTGCTTGATATTAAGAAGCAGGAGTTAAAACTGAAAAAAGAAGAGGTAAAAAATAAAATCTGGTAGAGAGGTAGAAAAAATGAGCGCAGAAAATGGTTTTTTGATAACAGAGGCAAAAGAACTCATAAAAGGCGTAACAGAACAGGAGCTGGAAGCACATACGGAAACGGCGGGGATTCACAGAAAGATAACCATCGGGACGGCAGAGCCAACAGGCGGCGAGGATGGCGATATTTACCTGAAAATAGCGGCGGAGTAAAAAATGAATACATCGGTTTCTTTTGTCAGCGGAGCAATACAGAAAACGGGGTGGGTACGAGTTGGAAGTAACAGCAGCTTCACAAATGAAGATGCTGTTTTTTCTTTTATCGTTACACCTTCGGGCGAGAACATTGCATCCATCAATGAAATTCGTTTAAGTTTTAATTGGAATAACGACACGGCAGGTTCTGGATGGAGGGGCAAATTTGCATATGCCGCGCGGATTCGCCAAGGTTCGGCCACGGGAAACGTCTTAGCGACTGTAACGACAGAGTTAGAAGGTGTAAGCGGGACTTGGAATGTTCAAGCTGGAGGCTTGAACTTGGCGGCAGGCACAACATATTATGTTACGCTTAATGTGAGCGGTAGCCGCTTATCCTCGATGAAAGCATTTAGTACCACGGCCACGGCGCAGGTTATTTCATGGACGAACGGAATAGGGAAATGTGTTGCGCCAACAGACAGCAGGATCAACGGCAATACCGGGTGGACATATTGCAAGCCCGGCGATTCGGCAACATTGCAAATTATGGGCGGTGGCGGTGTTCCAAATAACCTCATTACAGGCTTTAGAATTGAAGAACTAGTCTATGTTAGAGGGCAAGGAGAAGTAACGGGCTGGCGCAAAGCGACGAATGCAAATGAGCAGGCAGACGCGGCGGTTTACGCACCTACATCGAGAAGTGTCAAAATATATCCTACCAAAACACGGGGGCAGAACAAACGGTTTAGGATAAAAATAGTAGGGCAAGCAGGCGAAGCATACGCTTCTGACTGGTACGAGACAACAACGAACCTTGTAACAAACAGAGTACCGAATATCTGCACGAATGTTAGAGCGGATAAAAGTTTAGTAGCGCCGGGGAGCATATTGCGTATCTATTTTTCTGGTGGCGGCGATCCTGACGGAAATATTTGGATGTATCAAATAAAGGCAGAAGATGAGAGTGGAAATGCATATAGCGGTGAAGAGCTTGGCAGACAATATGATACGACAAAAAACTATGTAGATATTGATCTGTCTCTTGGCGGAAATGCGTTTGTGGCCGGAACAAAGTGGAGATTTATGGTTCGCGGTCATGATAAAATTGAAGCATGTGCATGGAGCGCGCCAAGCCAATGGGTGGAAATCGGCGGGGCAGTGCGCATAAAAGTGGGCGAACAATGGAAACAGGCAATGCCTTATGTACGGAAAAATGGACAATGGAAACAGGCGGTGCCGTATGCAAAGCATGAGGGCGCATGGAAAGCGAGCGGGTAATGTGGACGATTCAAAATTTTTACCGTTCGGAAGAATGGTGTGAATTTCGCAGGGCGCTTATCCTGCGGCGAACGAATAAAGAGGATGGCCTGATATATGATGAAATAACAGGAAAGCCTATTTTAAAGCCGTATGATATTGTTCTACATCATAAGATCGAGCTAACGTCCTGCAATGTCAACGACGTAAATATCAGTTTAAACCCTGATAACATCGTGATCGTTTCGCATAGAACGCATAACAAACTTCACGAAAGATGGGGACAGAATCAACAAAAAGTACATGTCGTGCATGGCGCACCGCTTAGTGGAAAGACGCGCTTTGTGCGTGAAACGGCGTATAGGGATGATTTGATTTTAGATCTGGATAATATCTATCAATGTATCGGAAACGCGGAAAGGTACGAAAGAAGCAACAGACTGAAAGTGAATGTTTTCGGGGTAAGGGACTGCCTGCTTGACATGATAAAATGCAGGATGGGAAATTGGCGCAATGCCTATGTCATTACGACAGAACCATTGGAAACGCAGAGACGGCGGATGGCAGAAACGCTGAGTGCAGAGATCATACATATTGACACAGACAAGCGCACATGCCTAAAGCGACTTTATGAGGATAAAGACCGCTTTACCGTTCGAGCGCAATGGGAGCAATATATCAAAGATTATTTTGATAGATTCAGAGAATAGGAGAAAACAAAGTGAAAGTGCGGATTATAAAAACGTATCGGGATTTGAAGCTGGAGCGAAGAGTAGAGCAAGGGGAAGAACTTAGAGTGAGAAAAGAAAGAGCGCTGGAATTGGAACTTGCAGGCGTGGCGGAAATTATCCAAGAAGAAACAAAGGAAAAAGAAAACGAAGAGAAAGCAGAGACACCCCCCGGAGGTCAATAAAGATTTGGGGCAAGGGAACTGCACAAGAGTTCTGTTTTTTCACACGAACCCCAAAAATGAGATTTTAGGGAAAAATTTGCCGGGGAAAAATTTCGGAGGATGCCATGAAAACAGAAAATCAATTCGCGATTGTGTTGGAGAAGCTGGAACCGCAACAAAGGCAGCTTATAGAGCAAATAACAGAGGAATTGGGATTTATCCAAGAACAACTCGCCGCTTTGAGAAACCTGCCCTTCATTCAGGTGGATAAGAAAAATAAGACGCGCCAACGGGCAACGCCAGCGGCGAAACAATACAAAGAACTGATGCAAACCTACACAAACGGGATTAAGCTGGTAAACATGATTTTGAGCAGAAACAGCGTTGAGGAAGAGGATGACTTCCAAAAATTCCTTGAAGAGTTCCGGGGCGGCGGGATATGACATATCTAGAGGAATACTATGAAGCGATCAAGCGCGGTGAGGTTATTGCCGGGCGGGAATTGATAGATGAACTTGAAAATTTAGTGCAGGATATGCGGAGTGGCGCGTGGATTTACGATACAAAAGATGCGCAGCTCCGCATTTTGTTTATGGAAAAGTTTGTGAAGCTAACAAAAAGCCCGTATTACGGAAAACCGATGAAGCTCATGCTTTGGCAAAAGGCTTTCATCGAAACGCTATATTCTTTCAAAGAACCGGGAACGGGCTTTGACAGATTCAAAAAGGCGATTTTATTAATCGCCCGGAAGAATACGAAAACAGAGACATGCGGGGCGTTGGGATTCGCTGAATTGATGGTCGGGAACGCGGGAGCGGACATTGCGTGTTGCAGTAATGACGACGCACAAGCCCGTATTATGTTCGAGACGATCGCAACAATGCGGGAACAGTTTGATCCGCGCGGGAGGCGTTCGCATCAAAATATTATGTATATCAAAAACAAGGCGACAAATTCAAAAGTGTTTCGGCTGACTGATAGAACACGAAACAAAGAGGGACGAAATATTGACGTTGCATTTTTGGATGAATCACACGAAATGCGAACTAATTCTATTGCAGAAAGTGCAGAGCAATCCCAAAGCCTGAAAGACAATCCGAAATTTATTAACATCACCACAGAGGGGTTTATAAACGATGGGTATCTGGACAATGAACTTGAATATGCGCGGAAAGTCATAAATAGAGAGATTGAGGATAACACGCTTTTACCGTGGCTATACACGCAGGACAGCGAGGCGGAAATCTGGCAAGATCCTAGAAGTTGGCAAAAAAGCAACCCGACGCTTGGCGTTGTGAAGAAACGTGCCTATCTAGAAGAACGACTAAATAAGGCGAGGCATGACAAAGCATCGAGAATGTTCACACTAGCAAAAGATTTTAATATAAAGCAGAACAACGTCCAAGCATGGCTAGCACCGGAAGATTATATCTATCCGGCGCGCTTTGATATTGCGAAATTCAGGGGGTGCTATTGCCTTGGTGCGGTTGACTTATCAGAAACAACGGATTTGACTGCGGCCAAAGCATTACTCATGCGGAAAGGCGATCCGACAAAGTACATTGTCTCACGGTATTTCATACCAGAGAGCAAACTAAAAAATACCGATGATAGAGCGGCGGGCGCAAAATATGAAGAATGGGCAAAGGCGGGGTTTATTGATATTGCCGAGGGAAACGAAAACGATTTGACAAAGCCCGCAGATTGGTTTTTGAGCTTATATAAAAACTTCGGGATTATTCCCATGATAGCGGGATACGATCAGCGCTTTGCGCGTGATTATTTAAAACGCATGGAGAGAAATGGGATCAAAAATGAAATGGTGCTGCAAAACAGATACACGATGAGTAATGCAATGAAGTTGGTAGAAGCAGATCTAAAAAGTCAATACATCAATTATAACGAAAACCCGGTAGATCAATGGAATTTTGGCAACGCGGCGATGAGCATGGATGGGATTGGGCAGGTGATGGCCGTAAAAGTCAATAATCAGCCCAGCAAACGCATTGATGGGACGGTGTGCCTTATTATCCTATACGAAATTTATCGAAGATATAAAAGTGAATTTAGTCAGCATTTAAAGGAGGTGAGCTTGTGAACTGGTTAAAAATCTTTCAGAAAAAAGAACCTAGAACAGATAAAAGATTGGCGTTGGTTTTGGATGGGAGAGCGCCGATCTTTTCTTTATATGGCAAAGATATTTACGCCTACGATGTAGTGCAACAGGCGATGAGCTGCATTGTGAATGAAACAAAAAAATTGATCCCACGGCATATATGGGAGCGCAATGGGCTTGTGGATGAAGTACCGGGAAGCATTTCGGCGATGCTTCGAGAACCAAATGAGTTAATGACAACATCCGACTTTTTAGAGAAGATCACTTGGCAGCTCTTACTCAAATATAACGCTTTCATATATCCAGAATACGAGTGGGTAAGGACGAAAAACGGACGATATAAAAAAGAGTTCCGCGCCATGTACCCATTACAACCGAGCCAGGTGGATTTTTTGCAGGATCAGGCGGGTGCCCTGTTTGTGAAAATGAAGTTTGCCAACGGAAACGAGCCAATTTTACCATATTCGGAAGTTATCCATTTGAGATCCCACTATTCTTTGTCGCCGTACATGGGTGGAAATGAACAGGGGCAACCGGATAACGAAGCGTTGCTAAAAATTCTTCAGGTCAATAACGATTTGATGGAGGGTGTATCGCGCAATGCGAAAAACCCAGTAAACGCCGTTGTTACCTATAATGGCATTATCGATCGTGGAGAGCTGGAAAAAAGTAGAAAAGAATTTGAGAAAGCGTTAAAAAACAATGAAAGCGGAATCTTGCCAATGGATATGGGCGGAACCTATACGCCGCTAAATGCAGACAAAAAGCTCATTGACAAAGACACGATGCAATTTATCGATGAGAAGATTCTACGCCACATCGGAGTATCAGTTCCTGTCCTGATGGGGACGGCGACGCCGGAACAAAAGCAAGCATTTTTCGAGAGAACGATCGAGCCGATTGTGATAGGAGCAAATCAGGCATTTACAAAGGTACTGCTTTCAAAATGGGAGAAGCAGCGCAATCAAAAAATCAATTTCTATCACAAGGATCTGCTATTCATGTCGATAGACCAAACGATCAACATGATAAAAGAACTCGGAAGCCGCGGCGCACTTACAAATAACCAAATGCTGGCGGCGTTTGGTTATCCGCCGTATGAGGGAGGTAATGTGCGCCTCATGTCGCTGAATTATGTGGACGTAAATATAGCAAATCAATATCAATTAGACACGGGAGAGGGAGAGCAAAATGAAACAGCACAATGATTATTATATCGCGCGGGAGTATAGGGCGCTTGAACTGCGGGCAGAGCAGCGGGAGGAAAACGAGGAAAGCGTTATCTTTGGCCGCCCTGCAATTTATGGGCAAGAGACTTTTATCGAAACGCCGGACGGTGGATTTTTGGAAGAGATAAAACCGGGAGCTTTTGATGCGGCGGCGCTAAAAGATGTACGACTATTCGTGAATCACGACGATCGCGGCATTACCCTGGCAAGAAGCCGCAACAACAACGAAAACAGCACGATGCAAATTGGCATCGATGAAGAGGGGCTATATTTCGAGGCAAAGTTAGACACGGAAAACAACGCACAGGCGCGCGCCCTCTATTCTGCGATTGGGCGCGGGGATATGTCGGGTATGTCTTTTGCGTTTTTTGTACCAGTTGACGGGCAGGAATGGGAAACGCTGGAAGATGGCACAGCAAAAAGGACGATTACAAAGATTGAGCAGGTTGACGAGATTAGCGTTGTGAACTTCCCGGCATATGCAGGGACTTCAATTAACAAACGATCGCTGGAGAGCGACGCGGCGGCGCTGGATAGAGCCGCAAAAGCGCTGGAGAGCGCGGAGATCCAGAGGTTAAAAATAGAAAATCTAAGGAAAGCGAACAGAATTTATTAGGAGGAACACATGAAAGAGTATTTGAAAAAGGTTATCAGAGAAAAGAACGCGGAGAAAAGAGCTTTGCAGGAGCAGAGCGACAAATCGACGGACGCAAACGAGCTTCGGGCAATCGGAAAGACGCTGGAAAAGCTGAAAGAGGAAATTGAAGAGGCGGAACAGGCGCTTGCGGGGCTTGAAGAGCCAACGGAAGATCCGGGCGAGGAAGCCCCCGGGGCAATGGGAGAGTCGGAGCAGGAGGGAAGAAGCCAGAGATTCAAGGCGCTGGCAACCTATACGGTGGATAATAGAGCTGGTGATGACCGTGCTGTTATGGAGCAGAGAGGGCAGGCGTTGAGAGAAAAAAGAACTGTAACGGTAGCGAGTTCCAAACTTTTGACGCCCAAGCATACCTCAGGAGAAATTACGCAGCCATTCGCGCAGTTGTCGAGCTTGGTTGACAATATGGACATTACCACGCTTCCCAATGGCGAGACGTATGAAAAAGCATTCGTAAAGACGATCCCGGCGGCAGGAGTTACAGATGAGGGTGCTGCTTATACGACGGCAGAACCGACTTTTGATTATGCCACTATCAATAAAATCAAGATCACAGCTTACGCCGAATTAACCGAGGAGGCGGAGAAGCTGACAAACGCCGATTATGCGGGAGAGGTTTTCAAGGACATCGGAATTGCCCTGCGCAAGAAACTGGCCGAGCAGGTGCTCAATGGAACAGGCACAAAACAGCTTGTAGGCATTTTCAGCACCAGCGACGACAACAAGGCAATCGATGCCGCGCAGGATTTGGAGGTTGAAAAAATCGACGCGACGACGCTCGACCAGATCATCTACGCATACGGCGGCGACGAGGAAGTGGAAGGGACGGCGGCGCTTATCCTGAATAAAGCGGACTTGATGGCATTTGCAATGCTGCGCGATGGGAACGGCAACAGAGTATATGACATCAAACACACAGAGCGCACGATCAACGGCATTCCGTTTTATATCAACAGTAATTGCGCGGCAGTTTCCAATTCGGCGACGGCGGCGGGAACCTATTGCATGGCATACGGTGATCCCAAAAACTATGGCTTGACGCAGTTCGGCGAGGTGGAGATCGGGAAATCCACAGATTATAAATTCAAAGAGGGACAGGTGGCATATAAAGCTTCTGGTTTCTTCGGCGGCAACACCGTGAAGTGGAAGGGATTCCTGCGCGTGAAAAAGAAAGCGGCAGAGCAGGAAGTCTAAATAGCATAGAAAGGAGGGGCGACATTGAACGATGAGGAACGCCTGAAACTGGTTAAGACAGCAATGGGAATTTCCGGGAGTTATCAAGATGAATTGCTGGGCGTGTATATTGCAGATGCAAAAAATACCTTGATAAATGCAGGCGTATCAAAAGAAATTGCGGAAAGCAAAGAGGCAATCGGAGCGATTGTTCGCTATGTGGTTGACACTTGGAGCTATGAAGCAGGGGCGGCCAATATGTCGCCCCTTTTTATTGCGCAGGTTGTCCAGCTACGGACGAAAGGAGGCGGCGAGCAATGAGCAGACCACCACAGGCGGCCAGCATGACAACGCCGTTAAAACTCTTTATTGTGGCAGGCGTAAAGAAAGTGAACGGTGTAGCACAAAAGCAATATAGAGAAGCGGAAGATTCGGTTTTCATGTGCAGTTTTAAGACCTACGGCGGGACGGAGAAACTGGTAAACGGCGTTCAGGTGATAGAAGATACCGCAAACATTGTAACGTGGTATCGGCCAGATATTAGGAGTGGTTGCAAGGTAGAGCGACTAACAGACGGCGTGAGCTTTGAAATCATCAATGAGCCAGAAAACATAGAGCAGCGAAACCAGTTTTTTAGCTTTAAAATTCGGCGCTTAAAAGGCGGTGTGTAGCATGGCGACGAAAATGGAGTTAAAAAATAATTTTCAAGATTTGCAGGAGAAAATCGCCAAGGCAAATGGGAATTTAGAAAGGGCGGTAGAGCGCTCGATGGAAGCGGCGGCGGACTTTCTAAACCCGGATTTTAAAGCGGGAATTGCAAGGCATCGACGCACCGGGCGGACAGAACGTTCTCTAATTGAGCGACCAAATGTGGAATGGGATGGCAATAAAGCAATGCTGAGAACGGGTTTCTCTGTTAGAGCGGGCGGCTTGGCGGCAATCTTTATCAACTTCGGAACGAAACGCGGCGTAAAAGAAGATCCGTTTATTAAGCGCGCTGTTTCCCGCAACCGCAAAAAAATTGCAGAAGCACAGCAGACGATCTTGATGGAAGAGCTAAAGGAGCTGGGCGAAAAGTGAACGTAAAAGATATTTTATGCAATGCCTTAGAGCCGTTGGGATATGAGATATTCAGGCGGGACACCATAGCCACCGAAATAGAGTACCCGGATAATTTAATTTTTTATTATTTGGCAGATACCGAGACGGTGAGAAGCTATAACAACAGGCCAGCGATCGTTCGCTGGCTTTTTTATGTTGCGTTTTATAGCTATGATGCGGAGCTGGTGGAAAAAGAACGAGAGAGAATCGCGCAGACGCTAAGAAAGGCGGGGTTTCTACCAAAAGGAAAAGGCGGCGACGCAATGGGCGAGGACGCCGGGCAAACGGGCTGGATCATGGAGTTTAATTTTTGGGAGGATAAGTTAAATGGCAAATAATAGTTTTAGCGAATTTCAGGGTTTAGATGAATTATACATCGCAGAAGTAACAAAGGACGATAACGAGACGGACGGCGGATATGTGGTAGGCGATCCTATCCAAATTCCGGCGGCGGAAATCTCTGTCAGCACTTCGAGGGAGAGTTCTGCAAAATATTATGACAATGTAGCATATTTCACGGCACAATCGGAAGGGAATGATGAGGTAACACTCACGGTTCCGCAGCTTCCAATTTCTTTGATTGGAAAGCTCACGGGGAAAACGGTGGACACGTCGACGGGGGCGCTTCTTGATGATGGCGAACCGCGCGCAAAACATTTTGCGATTGGGTATCGTTTGCGGTTCTTGGACGGTACATATCGTTATGTGTGGCGGCTAAAGGGTTCTATTAAGCTGGGCGATGAAGCGGCGAAATCTTTGGATGAAAGCACGGACAGCAACAATCAGCAATTAACGTACACGGGAACAAAGACGATCCACAAGTTCACAAAAACAGGCGCGGCGGCCAAGGCGGTTGTTGTGGATGAGAGAGAAGGAAAAGCGGACGTTTCGGCGTGGTTCGCCAGTGTGGTAACGCCGGATACAGTTAAGACGATCACACCCAGCGTGTAGGAGGTAAAAGATGGCGAAATTTGAACTTTGTATTTACGGGGAAAACGATGAAGTGATTAAAACACTGGCAACGGAACATGTTCGTTTCGGTGTGCTGGAAGATGCGCTTTCTATGGCGGACGGCGCGGAGAGCCAAGGGAAGGACATTAAAACGCAGTTTCGGGAAGTAAAGAATATCGTCAAACGCATTTTTCCGGGATGCACGGACGAGGATTTGAGCAACGCCGACACAGGCCATATTTTCGCTACTTTCAATCAGTTGGTGAAATACTCAAACGGCATTAACGGGGGCAATGAAAAAAACGGGTAGGGGGATCGGCGGGTGAAACAGACGATCCCAAACTGACGGCAAGTGAGGCGCTTTTTGAACTGACAATTTCGATTTGCCAGCACTTCCCGGGAGTTACACCTTTTTCTTTGCGGCGTGAAGATATGGAAGAAGTGTTGCTGCTCATCAATAGAGTACAACGCCGGGGCAGAAGAAACGAGGCAAAACAAAACAGAACATTGGCGGCGGCGCAGACACCGATGAGAAAAAAGGTGTATGCAGATACAGCAACAGGCGGGTGGTATTAAGCCACTCGCCTTTTTATATGAAAGGTGGTGAGTAAATGCCGGGAAATGAGGAAACCATCGGCGGAAGATGGACAATAGACATAACAGACATAAAGGCCGGGCTAACGGAAGCAAACCGCCTGATAAAAATATCCGATACAGAGTTTAAAGCGGCAGCGGCGGGGATGGGCGACTGGACAAAATCAGCAGACGGACTGGCTGCAAAGCAAAAACAGCTAAACACCAATATTGAGATCCAGCAGGAAAAGGTGAATGCACTCACCGAGGAATACAAGCGGGTAGCGGAAGAAAAAGGCGAAAACTCGGCGGCAGCGCAAAACCTCCTGATTAAGCTGAATAATGAGACGGCAGCGCTTAACAAATCGAAAACGGAACTAGATAAGAACACCAAGGCGCTTGAAGATTTTGGAAAGAAAGAAGATGATGCAGAGCAAAAGACGGGGAAATTTGGCAATGCGCTCAAAAGCATAGCGGCGGGCGCCGGAAAGGCTGTAACGGCGGCGGTGAAGAGTTTGGCCGTCGCAGTAACAGCGGTAGGCGCGGCAATGGCAGCAGCGGCAGAAAGTACACGCGAATATCGGGCGGACTTGGGGCAGCTTCAAATAAATGCCCAGAATGCTAATGCTGACTTTGACGCAATGAAAACTAAGCTGGCAGAAGTGGGCGCGGTTACAGGGGAAACAGACGCGGCATTTGAAGGCATGAACATGCTCTTGGCGACGGGGCTAGATACCGCCAATATAGAACTTGCGGCGGACACGCTTGCAGGTGCCGCACTGAAATTTGACGGCCTGAAATTTGAAGGTCTTTCGGAAGGATTGCAGGAGACATTGGCAACCGGGGCGGCGGTTGGTCCGATGGCAGAAATGCTGGAGCGATCCGGCATGAATCTGGAAAAGTTCAACAATGGCCTTGCGAGATGCAAAACGGAAGCAGAACAGCAGAACTATATCATGCAAGCATTAGCGGACACGGGACTAGCTGGCGTCAACGCGGCATACAAAGAAGCCAATTCTTCTATTATTCAAGCACAGCAAGCTCAATTTGTATGGAACGACGCAATGGCGCAAATGGGCGCGGTTGCAGAACCGATCATGAGCAGCATGAAACTGAATTTAGCTGGAATAGTGAGCGGTTTTGCGAGTATGCTTCAAGGATCAGAAGATGCTTTTACTGGTATCGCCGAAAGCATGACCGATTTGCTATACAGTATTGCAGAACAGGCGCAGACGTTATTGCCAAGATTATCCGAAATAGTTGTAGAAATTATCCCGGATCTGATTAGTATAGCGGCGGAAGTTATGCCAGAGCTACTGGCAGCGGCGGCGGATATTATTTTGCAACTGGTCGATGCCTTGTTGGCCGCGCTGCCTGAGTTGGTGGATGTGGGGATTCAGATTATTATTAACCTGATTAATGGTTTAACAAAAATGCTTCCTAAACTGCTGGCATCTATTACGCAGGTGCTTTTAAAGATCGTGAAAGTGTTGATCGATAATATCCCGACGCTTTTAGATGCGGCAGTTCAATTTTTCATGGCGATCGTAAATGCCATACCCCAAATTATAACGGCGCTCATTGAAGCGTTGCCCGAAATTGTCCAAGCAATTATAGACGCTTTGCTGGCTTCTATCCCGATTTTGATAGATGCGGCTATACAGCTTCTTATGGCAATCGTCGACGCTATCCCAACGATCATAGATGCCCTTGTTAAAGCATTGCCGACAATCGTACGTGCGATCATAGATGGGTTAATTTCCGCGCTTCCGTTATTGCTGGACGGCGCAGTTCAACTTCTTATGGCGATTGTGGACGCTATTCCGGTAATTATCGAAGCGCTGATCGCCGCGCTGCCAATGATTATCACGGCGTTAATCGACGGCCTGATCGGCGCGCTTCCGATGCTGTTAGAGGGAGCGATTCAGTTTATGATGGCGATTGTGGACGCTATCCCGAAGATCATACCAGAGCTGATCAAAGCACTTCCTACAATTATTAGCGCTATTGTCAACGGACTGCTCAAAAGCATTCCACAGGTGATACAAGGCGCAATTCAGCTCTTCATGGGGATTATCAAGGCAATTCCTCAAATTGTGAAAGAGTTAATCAATAACATGCCGCAGATCATTCAGGCGATTGTTTCGGGCATCGGCGCAGGGATGAAAGAAGTAGTCAAGATCGGCGGCGATTTGCTCAAAGGCGTTTGGCAAGGCATCAAAGACGCGGGAAAATGGCTTTGGGACAAAATTAGCGGCTTCTTTGACGGTATCTGGGACGGTTTGAAGAAAATGTTCGGCATCCATTCACCGTCAAAGCTAATGGCGGACACGATAGGCAAGCCAATGGCGCAGGGCGTTGGCGTAGGCTTCCAGAAAGCCTATAAATCCGTAAAGCGGGATATAGAAAACAGTATGAAAGTAGAGCCGATAGAGCCGGAATATGATTTTCCAAGCGCTGGCGGAACGTCCGGGGGGATGGGGAGCATTGGGCGGCGCGATGGCGGCCTAACCTTTGTGCAAAACAACTATAGCCCCAAAGCTTTAAGCCGCTATGAGATTTACAGGCAGACGAAAAACGCCGCGGCATTGCTGGGGAGGTGAGGAAATGTTTTATTTTGCGGTAGAAAACGCCAAAGGCGAACGGTTAAGCCTGACGGACAACACGCACAGATATGTGATAGATAAAATAGATGGTCTTGCGCCAGTCGCGGCCAAGACAAATAAAACACAGCAGGGAAACAGCGGCGAAAAAATTACCAACATAAAGATTCCATCGCGCAACATAAACATGCGTCTCACTTTGCGAGGCGATATTGAGCAAAACAGGGTGGAGCTGTACCGATATTGCAAAGTCGGGGAGTGGATAACGATTTATTATCGAAATGGGCGGCGCGATGTGATGATCAAAGGCATGGTGGAGGATGTAACGCCGGATTATTTTTCGCGGCAATGCGGCGTTCAAATCGTAGTGTTATGCCCGAAACCGTTCTTTAAAGCGGCGCGGGAAATGATTGTCGACATTAGCCGCATTATCGACGAGTTTGAATTTCCATTTTCGATAGAGGAAGAAGGTGTACCCATTAGCTCGATAGACAGATACATCACGCAAAACGTCTTAAACTCGGGCGACAGAGAAAGTGGCCTTATCATCGAAATGGAGGCGACGGGTGCGGTACTAAACCCCAAAATATACAACACGGCAACAGCGGAAATGCTCGGCGTGAATATCCAGATGCAGAAAGGCGATAAAATCACGTTTGACACAAACGAGGGAGAGAAAACGGTCTATTTGCTTCGGGGAGGAGTGGAACAAAATATCTTCAACCTGCTCATGCCGGGGATATCATGGTTGCCGTTGAAGCTGGGGGACAATGTATTCACCTATGAGAGCGAAGAGGGAACGGAAAACATGACGATCCGATTCCGACATCGTGATCTATATGGGGGTGTATGAGTGATGGAGTTATATATTTTGGATTCGGATTTTGAAGAGCTGGGGGTGATAGACGATGCGGAAAGCGTCATCTGGACAAAGAGATATTTTCAGGCCGGGGAGTTTGAAATTTATATGATGACTACGGCAAAGGCGCTGGAATTGCTGAAAATCGGGCGGTATGTAACACGGAAGGATGACGAAAGCGTCGGGATCATCGAAAGCCTCAATATAACTTCAAATGAAGAAGAGGGGGAATATATCACGGCGGCAGGGCGATTTTCAGAAAGCATACTGGGACGGCGCATTGTATGGCGGCAAACAAGATTATACGGGGGATTTGAAACCGAAATGTATAAGTTGATCCGTGAAAACGCCGTCGCACCATCTTTGACAGATAGGAAAATCTCTATCATTGCATTGGAAGAGCCGCGCGGCATTGACACGCATATTGAATGCCAAATAACGGGCGATAACCTCCTGACCGCCATTGAGGAAAAAAGTGCAATAGAAGGAGTGGGCTTTAAAATGAGGCTGGACGGTGATGTGTTCCGCTTTGGGTTTTACCGGGGAAAGGATAGATCAAGGGGGCAGGCGGAAAACCCGCATGTTATTTTCTCGGATGAATATGACACATTGGAAGAGTCCAGCTATTTAGTAGAGGCAAAAGAGCTTGTTAATGTCGCGTTGGTAGCCGGGGAAGGTGAAGGGCTGGAAAGAAGGATGGCGACAATAGGAGAAGGGAGCGGAATGGAGCGTTATGAAGTATTCGTGGATGCAAAAGACGTAAGCAGCAATAAGGGAGAAATATCAGACGCGGATTATTTAGCGGCGCTTAGAGAAAAAGGGGCGGAGAGATTGACGAGAATGACGGAAGTATTCGACGGCGCGATCATCTCGGAGGGAAAATATGCTTACAAAACAGATTATGATCTGGGCGACGTCGTAACAGTGGAAAATTCGCGCTGGGGTCTTTCGATTAATGCTAGGATTATAGAAATTATAGAGTGCGAGGATGAAACGGGGTATCATGTTGCTCCGTCTTTTGGTAGGTGAAAAAATGGCAATAAGAAGCGGATTTTATAACTCGATAAACGGGGACAGAAAATATAATTGTGATGATTTCGCAAAATATTTGGGAGACATCATAAGCGATGGAGTGATACCAAGGCCAAGTTCTGCTTTGCAGGTAATGGCAACAGGCAATGGTATGAATATCATTGTGTGGCCAGGAAAAGGAAGATGCCGCGGGCGACAGATTGAAAACGATGCCGATTATCCGATAACCGTAGAGGCGGCGGATATTGTATTTGACAGGATAGACAGCGTAATTATAGCGGATTATCCCAAATCTAAACGTAAAATGGATATCGAAATAAGAAAGGGAACGCCTGCGTCTACGCCGGCGCCGCCAACGATCCTGCGAACAGAAGATGAATACGATTTGGTTCTGGCTAATATTTATGTGGCCGCAAAGACGGAAACTATCACACAGAGCGCTATTACCGATATGCGCCCAGATGAGAGTGCTTGCGGCTGGGTTACGGGGCTGATAGAGCAGATTGAGTTAGGTGGCGCATATGAGCAATGGCAAGATGCTTTCTCGACGTACTACGAGCAAACAAAACAGCAGATGAATGACTGGTACCAAAGTACGTCGGAGGGATTCGACACATGGCTTAACGAGATCAAAGAATCTATCTCAACCGCGACGCTTTTAAGAAAATATCAGGGTTCCTATACAGCGGCGGCAGACAATACGAGCGCAATCCCGATCAATATCCCGGCGGCAGCTTATAACGTGGATTTGGACATTATCCAAGTATATATTAACGGTATGAATTTGATCCCTACTATCGATTACACGGTAGAGAGTGCACAACAAATAACGCTTGTCAAACCAATACACACAGGGACAGTAGTGAACATCGAAATATTTAAAAGTGTAGATGGATCGAATGCTGTTACAGCGATTGAGATGATCGAGGCTTTACAAACGCAGGTAACTCAACTAAGGGCTGATGTAGATCAGCTTTTACAAAATAATTAACAGGAGGAAAAAGAAATGGATATGATGGAACTGATTCGGCCGGAGATGCTTACGCTAATTCCCGTGCTGTATCTGATTGGCGCAGGGCTCAAGAAAGCGGAAGTGTTTGAGAATAAGTATATCCCGCTGGGGCTTGGTCTGCTGGGGGCGCTGCTGGGCGCGGCGTGGCTGCTGGTGTTTCGGGATACAGAGTACAGCACCACGCAAAGCTTGCTCATGGGAGCGGTGCAGGGCATTCTCTGCGCCGGGTGCAGCGTTTACGCCAACCAGATTTACAAGCAGTTCAAGGTGAAAAAGGGGGAAGAATAGGAATGGACGGGGCAATTCTAACGGCCATCCTCGGCTTTGCAGGCACGCTGATTGGCTCGCTCGGAGGTATTTTTGCATCTTCCCGGCTGACAAATTTTCGGTTGCAGCAGCTAGAGGAGAAAGTGAAGCTGCACAATAACCTTGTGGAGCGCATGACAGCGGTGGAAGAAAAAATCAAAGGCAATGCACACCGCATTGAAGAGATTGAACATAGCGTATGAGAGATAAAGAAAGCGGGGCATATTTGCCCCGCCTTTTTTGTTTTAAAAAAGTATTGACTGATACACATTAAATGTGTATAATAAATAATGAAAGGAGGGAAAAGATGAAAACGAAAGACTTGATAGAGCTTTTAGAAAGGAACGGTTGGAAATTCAAGAGGCACGGCGCAAATCACGACATCTATGTGAAAGGGACAGAACGCGAGAGCGTTGTCCGGCATAGAGAAACAGCAGAAGAGCTGGCAAAAGCAATCATAAAGCGCAGGGGGCTAAAATAGCCCCTAAACGCAATAATATATAGAAAAGATAAAAAGGAAGGAGTTTAACATGAAAGCAGCATATCCGATTATTATGAGACAGGGCGAAAAGTTTGTTATTGTTGAGATTCCAGATTTTGATATTGGAACACAGGGCGCAGATTACGCGGAAGCTATGGAAATGGCGCGAGATGCGATCGGACTTATGGGGATTGATATGGAGGATGAGGGCGAAACAATTCCGCTGCCGTCCGATTTGCGGGGACTAGAGGCAAAATGCTGGGATGGCGTTGTAACACTAGTTGATGTGGATTTTACAGAGTATCGGCGGCAAAATGATATGAGAACGGTGAGAAGAAATGTATCGCTTCCATCGTGGCTTAATGCTGCGGCGGAAAAAGCAAACTTGAATGTATCAGCGATATTGCAAACGGCGTTAAAAAAAGAGTTGAAGGTAACAGAATAAAAAGAAGCGGGGCATTTGCTCCGCCTTTTTTATTATGCAAAATAGTTATACTGGAAAAGTGTACGATATATGGTACTTTTATGATAAGTTTCGTGTTGCATTTCGTGTTGCATTTTTTTAAAAAATACAGGAATTTGCATTTAAATATAAAAAAATACTATCAATAGCAAGAATTGATTTTCGGCTTAACAAAGCCAAAAACAAAGAAAATCGCTCTGTTGAGCGATTTTCTTTTTGGTGCGGATGACAGGAATCGAACCTGCATGGTCTCCCACTAGAGCCTAAATCTAGCGCGTCTGCCAATTCCGCCACATCCGCAGACAACTAACATCATAGCAAAGGAGCAAAGAAAAGTCAAGGAAGGAGGGAGAGCTGCTGAGCAGCAGGAAGGTCCTCTTTTTGCGCGAGAAGCGCTTCCAGATTTTCGAGACAGGATTTGAGCCGAGCCAGCTCATTTTGAATGGCCCCGAGATCTCTTTGCCCGGCATCCACCAGGGATACTTGCAAAAGAAGCCGGCCGGACTGCGCATGGAGCGCGCGGCATTGGCGCATGAGAGAATCGACAGACGGATTGGGATAGGGAACTGCTTTCATATACGGATCACCTTTGGAAGAGGCAGATGGTTTCGCGGGGCATATCTACCTATTATACTACTGCCAAGCGCAGAGAATTGGAATACAAGTTTAAACAGCGGCACTTTGCCGCTCTCTTTATTTCCATTATAGCAAAGGAAGGAGATTTTACAAGAAGGCGGAGAGGACTGGCAAAATAGGCGCAGCAATGGCGGCTTTTGGGGCAATAGGAGAGTGTTAGAAAAATATCACACAAAATGTGAAAAAATAAATTGACTAATCACACATATAGTGATAATATATAATCACGAAGTGTGAATAAGGAGTTTGAGATGAAAAGAGATATGCAAAAAGAGGAATTGACCGAGATGATCCTTCATCTGACGAAAAAGAATTTGGAGCTCGAAGAGCGCTTAGAACAGGCAAGAAAGCGGGAAAAGATTTGGTATGAATTATGGCGAGAAAAAAACTGACCCGATTTTCCTCTGCAAAAACTGCGGAGAGTATATTTGCGAGGGAGAGAGCTATTTAGAGCTGGAAGAGGGCAGGCTCTGCATGGAATGTGCATATGCGATGAGCAGGGAGGAGCTTTTGGAGATGGCAGGGATTGAGATTTTGGAAGCGGGGAGGGAGACGGCATGAAACCGGGCAGACGACGGAAGGAAGAAGAGACACTTTGCTGGATTTGCCAAAACGCAGTTCCAAACAGGGCGGGGCGGGGATGCAACTGGAGCAGGCATTTGAGGCCCGTGCCGGGATGGCGCACGCGTGAATTGGGGACGGAGGCGGCTGATGGATATTTTGTGGAAGAATGCCCGCTTTTCCTGCCGGAGAAATAGAGGAATGGGAGGGAAAACAGAGCGTGAAAAATTTGCAGGAGAAAATCGAAAAAGAGCTCAGAGCGATTGCGTTTCAAAATCCGGCGAACTACTTGGAGCGATACACGGATGAGGATGGGCAGACACACTGGCGGCCAAAGGCTTTTGAAAAACTGACACCCAGAGCAAAGCGCGCAGTTGAGCGCATTGAGATTAAGAAGGATGGCTCGGTGGAATATAAGATGTTTTCCAAATTTAAGGCATTTGAGATGCTGCAAAAGCTGCACCCGGCAGAGGGAGAGACGCAGAGCACGGAGCTTTCGGATGGGGACAGGGAATTACTGCGAAAGGTGAGCAAACGCTGTGAAGGAGAGGATTGAGCGGATTCGGGAGAGGGAGCTGGCATATCTCTCGGGCGATCTTGCCTACTTCATAGAAAACTACTGCAAAATTGAGGACAAGGACGCGACAGAGGCCGTCATCCCCTTTAAACTTTGGCCGGAGCAGAAAAAGGCCCTTGCCTCGATACACGAGCACAAGTTCAACATCGTTCTGAAAGCGCGGCAGCTGGGCATGAGCTGGCTTGCGATCTGCTATGCGCTTTACACGCTGATGACCCGGGAAGGCTCGACGGTAGTCGCCCTTTCCAGGACTGAGCTGGAGGCCAAGGAGCTGGTGCGCAGGCTGGGCGTGATTGTGCGCAACATGCCGGAGTTCTTTTCCGAATATGGGCCCGAGCCGCCGGGGGGATTCCGATTTGAAGCGACAGCGATGACCATCAAGATATTCAAAAAAGGGAGCGCGCCCAGCATCTTTCAGGCATTTAACTCGGCGCCGGGTGTTTCCCGGTCGTTTACGGCGAATCTTCTGCTCTTTGACGAATGGGCGTTTCAGCAATATGCGGAGGAGATTTGGACCGCGGGCCTGCCCGTGATCAACCGGCCGGGGGGAGGGAAGGTTATCGGACTTTCTACCATGATGCCCGGAACATTTTTTGAAAAGACATGGAAGCAGGCGGAGGAATTTAACCGGATTTTCCTGCCATGGGACGCGGATCCGAGGCGGGATGCGGCGTGGTACCGCAAGACGCGCAAGCTGCTGGGCGAAAAGACGCTGAGGGAGTACCCGGCCAGCCCAGAAGAGGCGATGGCGACCTTTGAAGGGGCATATTTTGACGAGATGCGCAGGGATATTCACGTTTGCGAGCCGTTTGCTATTCCGGATGACTGGCGCAGATATCACACGATGGACTATGGGCTGGACATGCTGGCCAGCTACTGGGTAGCGTTTGACGGGGAAAACAACGCATACGTTTACCGGGAGGTTTATGAAGAAGGGCTGATTATCCCAAAGGCCGCAGAGGCCATGAAGCAGGCAGAGCAGGGAGACGCGATTTATCTGCGGTATGCGCCGCCGGATATGTTTGGCAGGAGCAATGAGAGCGGAAGGACACGGGCAGAGATTTTTGACAGCTATGGGCTGCACTTTGAGCGCTCTTCCAATGACAGGATTTCGGGCTGGGCCAACCTGAAAGAATGGCTTCAGGTTTACACGGACCCGGAGGGCAAGGAGACGGCGCGGCTGAAGATCTTCAAAAACTGCCCGAATCTGATTCGGACATTGCAGAGCATTGCCAGGGACAAGAAGAAGCCCAACGATTGCGCGAATGAGCCGCACGAGCTGACACATGCGCCGGATGCACTGCGATACTTATTCGTTTTGCGGCCCTTTGGGGCGAAGCCAAAGGAAAATAAAAAGACCAAGATGTATTACAGCGAAGTCGAGAGCTTGCTGTCGTATGGAACTTAAAGGAGGAGAAAAAAAGAATGATCACCTGTATTGTGATTCTCGGAATGGCAATTTTGCTGCTGGCAGGCTGCACTGCGTTTCTTGCAGTAAAGCTGGAGCGGATGGAAAAGCAAGGGGAAACCGAGCTGGAGCTTTTGCGCCAGCGCAAAGAATTCCAGGAGCACTTGGCAAAGGAAGAGCGGCAGTTTCAGGCGCTGATGAACTATCGGGGCGGCCTGGACGAGCAGCAGGAGATTTAGGAGAAAGGGATAGAGAGGAGAGCATATGATTTTCAAGAAGCCGAGCGGAATCTGGCAGGAATACCAGAAGGCGCTGCAATTCAACGAGAGCATTGATCTGGTCGAGAAAGTGAAGAACAACGAGAACTTCTTTCTGGGCAGGCAATGGGAGGGCGTGAACGCGCCGGATCTGGACAAGCCGGTTTTCAACATTTTGAAGAGAGTCGTCAACTATTTTATCGCCATGCTTGTCTCGGACGATATTGGGCTGCGGCTGGGGCTGTTTAACAGAGTGGAGGACAGCGTTTCGCGCATCATGCTGCGTGTTACAGAGCGGCAGATTCGCCAGATTATGGAGTTTAACCGATTTGGCGCCCTGAGCCGCGGGATTTTGCGGGATGCGGCTGTGGACGGAGACGGCGTGATGCACGTTTTCTTCAACCCGGATCGCAAGAGCGGACATCCGGATATGCCGGGGCTGATCGAGCTGGAGGCCATCGACAACACGAGTATTTATTTTGGCAACCCGCAGGTTGGGAACGTTCAGAAGCAGCCGTATCTCCTGATCGAATACCGCAGGCTGGTGGACGAGGTGAAGGCAGAGATGAAGGAGATGGGGCGCCCCAAGGCGGACATTGAGGCGATTCGGCCGGACAGCGCACAGCACGATCTCTTTGCGGAGGATGAGCGGATTTACGATGACAAGGTTACCGTGATTTTAAAGTATTGGAAGGAGAACGGCAAAATCCACTACATCAAGACGACGGAAAACACCATCATCAAGCCGGAGACCAAGACCGAGATGACGCTATACCCCATTTGCTTTATGAACTGGGAACGCGTGAAAAACTGCTATCACGGCCAGAGCATCATTGAGGGGCTCATCCCCAACCAGATGGCCATTAACAAGCTTTCGGCGCTGGCACAGCGGTTCATTCGCCAGCAGGCATTCCCGCGGGTATTTTACGATGAAACCAAGCTGGATCGCTGGGTGGAGGGGATTGCGCCCATTGCCGTGCGCGGCGATCCCACCCGGATCGTCAGCACGGACACGCACAACATCAGCATGTCTTCGCAGGTGGGTGAATACATCGACAAGTATGTATCGCTGACCAAAGACCTGATGGGCGCCTCGGACGCGGCGCTGGGCAACGTACAGCCGGACAACACTTCGGCAATTATCGCCGTGCAGAAGGCGACGGCCGTGCCGCTGGAGCTGGTGCGCCAGAGCTACTACCAGTTTGTGGAAGATTTTGTGCGCATTTGCGTGGACCAGATGCGGATCTTTTATGGCAAACGCACGGTTGTTACCGAGGATGACATGGGAGCAGACCAGGAGGTTACCTTTGATTTTGCCACTTTATCGGATTATGTGCTGGAATTTAACGTCGACATTGGTACGGCGGCTTATTGGTCGGAAATGACGAGCATCCAGAGCCTGGACAATCTGTTCGCCAAGCAGCTGGTGGATCCGGTTACATATCTGGAATCCGTCCCGAGTTCGGCGATCCCCAACAAGGCCAAGATTGTGGAAAAGGCAAAGGAGAGCATGGCGAAGAGCGAAGAAGCTGCCGCAGGCCCGGGCGCGGACGCCATGATGGCAGGACCGGAGATGCAGGGCGCAGAGATGGATATGCAAGGCGGCCAGGCGATGATGGACGCGGGCGGCGCGGCAGGCGCCGGGGAGATCAATATTGATGAGGCGATGGCGAATCTGCCGCCCGAGATTCTGGCGCAGGTTCAGGGATAAGGAGGAAGAGAAATGAAATGTCCAAAATGCAAGCAGTGCGAGATGCTGATCACAAACGCGGAGAACATCTTAAAGCAGGGCGCGCAGAGCACGAAGCTTTACCGCGTGCTGAACATGGCTTGCCCAAACTGCAAGGAAACTTTGACCATAGAGCATGAGCAGCCGCTGACTGTGCGGCAGGTAAGCGAATGAGGCCAAACCACAGGCCTTTGAAATAGAGGGGGATACCCCAGGATAAGCCAAAACCAGGCGAGGAGAATGAAAATGGAAGAAATGTTTGAGCAAACCAATCAGACGGACGAAATGCAGATGGAAGAGGCGCAGGAATTTGAAGAGAGCCTTTTGCAGCAGGAGGACGACGGCGAGATCAGTGAGGACACACAGGAGATCATGCAGGAAGCTTTTGCGCTGGATGTGAAATACAACGGCGTGGAGCAGAGGCTATCCGAAGATGAGGCGAGGACATACGCCCAAAAAGGGATGAACTATGATCATGTGATGGAAGAGCTGACGCGGCTGAGAAATGCGCCGGAGGCGGCGATTATTCAGGATTTGGCGCGTAAATCGGGCATGAGCAAGGAGGATTTCCTAAACAGCCTCACGGCCGAAGTAAACCTGAAGGCGGCAGAGCGCGAGAATTCCGAGCATGAGGCACTGCGGCAGGAAGTAAACCAGTTCCGCGACCGAGACGCCAAGATGCAGCGCTGGAGCGAATTTTTCCAGAAGCACCCGGAAGTTTCCCGGTTTGGAGACTTGCCGGAGGAAGTCAAGCAGGCGGTGGCCCAGGGCGCAGACCCGGATGCAGCCTACTTGCAGTATGAAAACCAACAGTTAAAAAGCCGCATAGAGGCGGCACAGCAGAACGCCTACAACAAGGCTATCGCTCCGGGAAGCGCGGCAAGCGCAGGAGCAGGCGAGGAGACAGATCCTTTCTTACAGGCATTTCTGCGAAGTATTTAATTCAGAAAGGAATTTGAAATGGCAGTTAATTTAGCGACAAAATATGCAAAACAATTTGCAGCGGCATTTGCCCCGACCTCTTATTTTAAGGGCAAAGTTTCCGAGGCATACAAATTTGACGGAGTGAAGAAGATCGTCATTCAGAGCCCGCTGACGACCCCTCTCACCGACTATGTGAGAACAGGT
This sequence comes from Christensenellaceae bacterium 44-20, assembly GCA_041223705.1. Lineage (NCBI taxonomy): Bacteria > Bacillati > Bacillota > Clostridia > Christensenellales > Christensenellaceae > Christensenellaceae bacterium 44-20. Next base: position 707,104 of record JBCLQU010000001.1, on the reverse strand, counting down.
GTGGACCGCTACGGCACGCCCACCGAGATGGACACGGTTGTGCAGGAGATGGAGCTGACCCAGGACAAGGCATTTACCAAAATTCTGGATCGCGGCAACTATTCCGACTCCATGATGGCGGTTTCGGCGGGCAACTGGATGAGCGAGCAGATCAAGCAAATTGCGACGCCCGAGACTGAGAAATACGCGATTCGCCAGTGGCTGCGGGACGGCGGCAGTGTAGCCGTGGACGCCAAGCCCACAAAGAGCACGGTTGTCGAATCCTTTGCCAAGGCTGTGGAAAAGCTGGACGACGCATTTGCCCCGGGCGAGGACAGATACCTCTACGTTACGGCGGAGATGTATAAGAATCTCTCGCTCTCCAGCGAATTTTTGGGCCTGGAGCGGCTGGGCGAGCAGGCGCTTTCCAAAGGCATCGTCGGTGAATTTGAGGGCGCGAAGATCGTCAAAGTTCCCACGAGCTATATGCCCGAGAATTGCTATGGCTTCCTGGCCTGCAAAGACAGCATTCTGCTGCCCAGAAAAATCTCCACTTTCAAGACGCACACCAACCCTCCGGGCATTGATGGCTGGCTGATGGAAGGGCGGCTCTGGTTTGACGCATTTGTGCTGGGCGCGAAGGCGAACGGCGTTTGTGCGATTGTTCTGGATTCCAAGAAGCAGGCGACGCCTACGATTACGCAGGCTGACAACGGCATTACGATTGCCAGCGCGAACGCGGCAAAGATTCTATACACGCTGGATGGCACGGACCCGCGCTTTAACCCCAAAGCCGAGGTTTATTCTGCGGCCATCAGCACGGCAAACCTGGCAGCGGGCAAGCACCTGGTTAAGGCAGTTGCGTATGGCGGCACGGCGACACCCTTTACTTCTGACATTGCAGAGAAGGAAATTACGGTTGCCTAATGCAGCAGGGGGAGGAGGGGGAAACCCCTCCTTTTCCATAAGCAAAGGAGGAAGAAATGACAGCAAATGAAATTTACAGAAGCGTGCTGGCGTTGATGTTTATGGATGACAGCGATGCGGAGGAATATCAGAAAAATTTCCTCGTACAGCTCAACATGAAGCTGGAGGAGTGCTTTGAGACCAACAATTCCGTTCGCATTGCGAAGGGGAAAGACGTGCTGGAGGAGCCCCCGATGATCGCGGGCCTAGAAGAGGAAGTGCCCTATGAATTTGAGCTGACCAGAAGCGTGATTCCGCTGGGCATTGCGGGAGATCTTTATGTGGATGATGATGAGACGGGCATTTCCAACGATTACCGCGAGCGCTATCTGGCATGGAAGGCATCGAGAGTGCGGGCACGGTTTTGCCCGGCGGAGGTGTAGCCATGGCGAGGACTTCACCAAAGCGGGCGCGCTATATTGAGCTATCCAATTTTCTCGGAGTGGACTTTGCCAATGAGGAGACGGAAGTAGACGTACGCCGCAGCCCATACGCGCCGAACATGGTGGCAGACCGCGCGGGGCGCCCGGAAAAACGGGCGGGATACAAGCAGATTTGCAGCTATGACGGGCGCATTAACGGGATTCACTTCTTTGACGGAGAGATGATCGTGCATGCCGGGACACATTTTTATGATACGGAAGGCAATTTGCTTTATGAGGGTGCAAACGATGCGAGATCTGTTTCCTTTGTGATGGGACTGGAAGAGATTGCAGATGAGGTGAGCCTGCTGAACCACAGTCTCTACATTTTGGATGGAGCGCATTACCTGCGCTATGACGGAGAGAGCCTGGAAAAGGTGGAGGGGTATATCCCCACGACCAGGGCGGCGGGAATGGCGCATGAACCGTGCAACCTAATTCAGCCCAAGCGCATCAACTGTTTTCATGGAGACGGGAAGAAGGTGGAGTTTCAGCTGGACGGAAATGAGCTGGATGATACTGAGACTATCGTCTATGTAGACAGACAGCTCAAAACCGCGGGAGTGGATTATACATTCGATGCGCAGGAAGGAACAGTTACCTTCGTCTCCGCCCCGCAAAAGACCAGCGGCGATGACAATATCTCGATTCAATTTGCCAAGACGATTACAGGCTATCGCGACACGATTGAAAAATGCTGTATTTACGGCACATTTGGCGTGGGCAATGATACCAGAGTATTTGTAACAGGAAATTCGGATCATCCAAACCGCGACTGGCAGAGCGGAACGTATAACCCAGAGTATTTTCCGGACACAGGTTACACAGATCTTGGCAGCGGCAACGCGGCCATTATGGGATATACCAAGCAGTATGATTCCATGATTGTCGTCAAAGAGCCCAGCGATGAGACGGGGCTATTCTTGCGCACGGCGCGGCTGGTCGAAAAAGAAAAAGAGGGCGCGAAGACTTATGAGGCAGAGTTTGACGTCAAAGAAGGGATTTCGGGCGTGGGAGCGATTTCCCGCTATGCGTTTGCCAGCCTTGGAAATGACCAGCTGATGCTCACCAGAAACGGCATCTGCGGGCTTTCCACCAATGCCGTTTCCAACCAGAAGAGCGTCGTCAACCGAAGCTTTATGGTGAACCCGCAGCTGACCAAGGAGAAAAACTTATCCGAAGCGGTGGCGGCGGTTTGGGGCAGGTTCTATGTGCTGAGCGTGAACGGGGTTTGCTACGTGGCAAACACAGAGCAGACCTGCTCGACGCCATCGGGCACGGGATATGAATGGTATTACTGGACGGACATTCCGGCGAGAGTTTTGCGGGAGCACGGCGGAAAGCTCTATTTTGGCACGGAAGATGGGGCGGTGATGTGTTTCCGGGATCCCGAGACAGAGGGAAGATTCGCTTACTCAGATAACGGCGCGCCCATCAACTCGGTCTGGACGACGGCGCTTTTGGACGGCGGAAATTTCATGCGGGAAAAGAGCATTTCCAAAAAAGGGACGGGCGTTCTGGTCAAGCCATACACGCGAAGCTCGGGAGAGATCTACTTTACGACGGACAAGACGCTGAGAGAAGTAACCAGCGATTTTACCGTGGACATCTTTGATTTCGACGATGTGGATTTCAACCGGTTTACCTTCGACATCATGGATGGGCCGCGCGTGCAGGTCTCGCCCAGGAAGTTCCGCAAGGTGCTGCAGTTCCAGATGGGAGTGCGCAATAACCAGGCGGATCAGGGGTTTGGAATTTTAGCGATGATGATTTCCTTTACCATGGGAAATCTCACAAGGAGGAAAAATGGCGGAATTAAAAAACTATAAGATTGCGGATGCGGACTTTGCGCAAAAGGACATCACTTCCATCGAGGAGAACGTCGTCAGCGGTCAGGCAGACTGGCTGAAAAAGCAGTTTGACAAGGCGAGTAAAGAGGTGATTGCGCCCAGGCTGAACGGATTGATCGATCAGCTGGAGAGCGAACAGGCGGCGGACAATCTGGGGGCAGAGGCGCTGGCGCCGGACGGTGCGCAGACGGTTGGCGGGCAGCTCAGATACCTCAATGAGCAGCTGAAAAAAGCGGTAGTGGGCCAGATTCCGGATGCGAGCATTACTCAGGACAAACTGTCGGAGCAGTTTCAGGCGGTATTGGCAGCAAAGCTGTCGGGAGATTTTTCCAACGCGACAGGGACGCTGGCAGTTGCCAACGGCGGAACAGGCGCGACGGCAGCTGCGGCAGCGCGGCAAAACCTGGGCGCGGCGCCCAGCGGATACGGCATTGGTGAAAACCTGGGAAGAGGTGCGGAAAACGGAAGCATTGAAATGCTGACCGGGCACAACGACTGGGATTGGGCAGCGCCCGGGGGTTTTTACTCGGCGAACAACGCGGCAAACGCGCCGGCTACTGGCTGGTTTGTGGGCGTAACAATGGCGCTGGATTCAAATTATTACGCGCAGATTGTCTCGTCTGTTTCCACACATGATCTCTATTACCGCGTTCGGACGGACGGCGTATTTTTGCCCTGGAAAAAGATCATCACCAGCGCGCTGATGACCTATGGGACGGATGAACCGCCGGCTTCGGGCACGCCTGGCTCAATTTATTTTAAGATTGTGGGGTAGCGCATGAATATTGCAGTTAGTTATCACAGCGGCGCGCTGCAAAAGACTGGATGGGTGCGCGTGGGCCATAACAGCAGCTTCACAAACCAGGACGCGGCTTGGTCTTTCGTGATTACGCCGGGCAGCGGGGAGAGCGTGGCGAAAATTGATTCGGTGCGCTGGCACTTTAACTGGGACAACGAGGCAGGCGGATCTGGCTGGCAGGGGGCTTTTACCTATATTGCCAAGATTCGAAGCGGTTCGCCGACAGGCACAGTTCTTGCATCGGTGCAGGCAACCTTGCAGGGAAAGAGCGGAAACTGGGATGTTCAGGCAAGCAACCTGAATTTGGCCGCGAACACCACTTACTATATCACGCTCAACCTCAATGGCTCTACGCTTTCCTCTCTGAAGACCTTTAGCACGACGGCGACGGCGGAGGTGCTTTCCTGGACTTCGGCAGCGAGCAAATGTACGGCGCCCACAAAAATTCTATTCAACGGAAAGCATACGAGTGCTTATGCGAGCCCAGGGCAAGGTGTCCAGTTTGAGATTGTCGGCGGCGGAGGCGGCAAAGACAATGCATTTGTGCGGTGGCATATTCAGGAGCTGGTCTTTAAGCCGGGGCAGGGAGAGCTGACAGGGTGGCGAAATGCAACCAACGCCAATGAGCAGGCGGATTCGGCGGTTTATTATCAGTCGAGCCGGCTTTGTACGCTGTACCCAACGCGGACGAGAGGGCAGCGAAAGAGATTCCGCATTCGAGCCCAAGGCACAGCAGGAGAGCAGTACTACTCGGATTTTGCTGAAGTATCGCCCAATGTAATCACCAACTCTACGCCAAATGTCTGCACAAACGTAACAGTGGATAAAAACATCGTCGCGCCGGGGAGCACACTGCGGCTTTCATTCACGGGCGGAGGCGACCCGGATGGGAATCTTTGGATGTATCAGGTGTGCCCGGAAGACGAAAATGGCGTAGCGTTTACGGCCAAAGAGCTGGACAGGCAATATGACGTAACGAAAAAATACGTCGATATCGATCTCTCGTTGGCGCCGGAAGCTTTCCGCGCAGGCACAAAATGGAGATTTAAGGTGCGCGGACATGATGGATGTGAGGCGTGCGCCTGGAGCGCGCCAAGTGAGTTTGTCCAGATTGCGGGGATTGCGCACGTCTATGGAACAGATGGCGCGCCGAACAAGGCGATGGCGTATGTCTATGATCAGGCGGGTGCGCCTAAACTGACGACACCATACTGTTATAATGCGAACGGAGCGCCGGAGCTTGGCATATAGCTATATGGGAGGAAAGAGATATGGGACTTTTATCTGAATTCTTTGACTATCTGCATGAGCAGCTGGACAATGGCTCGATTTATGTATGGGGCGCGCAAGGGCAGAACCATGAGACGATTTCCGAAAGCTGGATTCGCCGGATGGAGACCAGTGAACGCAATGCAGATCGGGCGATCGCCCTTTGGAAAAAGCGTAAAAAAGAGGGCAAGGCAGAGGTATTAAGGGCATTCGACTGTTCGGGCCTGATTATGTATTTTCTGCAAAACCTCAAAGGGGTTTACAGCTATGATATGGCCTCTAACACGATTAAGGGGAAATGCCAAAAAATCCAAAAAGCACAGATTCTTCCGGGGGATTTCGTATTCCGGGTATACACCGATGGGGCGAGCAAAGGCAGGGCATATCACGTTGGCATCGTAGTGGATGCGAAAAGAAACGTCATAGAGGCGAAAGGCCGGGATGACGGCGTTGTCAAGCGCGGCATTGATGCGCAGGCGGGATATTGGAACTATTTTGGCAGGCCGGAGTGCCTGAAAGAGGAAATTGAAGAGGATACGCCGGCGACAGGATTGCCAAAAGACTGGACGCTTTCACGGCTGCTCAAACGCACAAGCCCACTGATGCGGGGAGAGGATGTGCAAAGGGCTCAGGAGGCGCTGATTGCCAAGGGGTACCCCTGTGGAGACAGAGGCGCGGACGGGCAGTTTGGCAGGGATACGGAAACCGCAGTTCGACGCTTCCAAAAGGATAACGGCCTAAGAGAGGACGGGATCATCGGCAAGGATACCTGCCAAAAGCTTGGCGGGAAATGGAAAGGTACTGCTGGCGGCGACGAGACGGGCTGGACGCTCTCGCGGCTGCTCAAACGCACAAGCCCGCTGATGCGGGGAGAGGACGTGCGAAAGGCACAGGAGGCACTGATTGCCAGAGGATATCCCTGCGGGAGCAGAGGCGCAGACGGACAGTTTGGCGATGACACAAAACAGGCAGTAGAGGCATTTCAAAAGAAAAACGGGCTGAGGCAGGACGGGATTATCGGAAAAGATACCTGTGAGCGCCTTGGCGGAACATGGAAAGGATGATAGGACAATGGATTTTTCTGAGTATATTCGGCCGGAGCTTTTGATTCTAATTCCTGCGCTCAATCTGGCAGGGATGTTTACCAAGAAGGCGGCGCTGTTTCAGGCAAAGTATATTCCCATTTCCTTGGGGATTGCGGGAATACTGCTGGGAGCGGCATACGCTGCCATCTTTCCCAAGGCGGAATGCAATATGCTTCAGAACATTCTGATGGGCATGCTGCAAGGGCTGCTTTGCGCAGGCATGGCGGTATATGGGCATCAGATGAGCAAGCAGATGAAAAAAGAAGAAAGTGTGCAGGAGAAAAATTAGAGGAGAGAAGCAATGGACGGAGCAACGCTGACAGCTTTGCTCGGTTTTCTGGGAACCATTGTTGGCTCGGTGGGCGGGATATTGGCATCTTCCCGCCTGACGAGCTTTCGGTTGCAGCAGCTGGAGGAGAAAGTGAAGCTTCATAACAGCCTTGTGGAGCGGATGACAGCAGCAGAGGAGAAAATCAAGAGCAATTCACACAGGATTACAGATCTCGAGAGAATGGAAAGAGAGGATTAAGAAATGGCAAACGCACCGGAATATCAGAAATACGACTATAACGCGGATTATGAGCAGGCGAAGAAGGAACAGCAGAAGGCGCAGGACGCGGCATATAACAGCGCTGTGAGTGAACTGAACACACAATCGGACAAGCTCTCCCAGCAGTATGATTCTGCGCGTCAGCAGATTTACAGGAACTCGCTGATCTCGGCCCAGGGGGCGAGAGAGGTGATGGCGGCGAGGGGGCTGACTTCCAGCGGCGTTTCGGAAACCAGCAACATCCGCCGGCAGATTGCGCTGCAGAACAGCCTGAACCAGGCCAACTTGCAGGAGCAGAACCAGAAGAACGATATTGCCCAGAAAATTATTCAGGCGGGGTATACGCGGGATCAGAATATGGCGCAATACCTGGCGCAGGCGATTTTGAGCAAGAGCAATGCCCAGGCGCAGGAGCATCAGTATGCTGCGAGCTACAACTTCAACGCATGGCAGGCGCAGCAGGAGGCAGACCGCTATCAGACGGAGTTTTCCTACAATAAGGCGATGAACGAGGTCAGCACCTTTGGCAGGATCATGACGCAGGAGGCCGCAGATGCTCTTGGGCTTCCAATTGGGACAAGCTCTTATGCCGTGCAGCAGGCGGAAGGGGCTAAAAAGAAAGTAAGTAGTGTGAATGTAAATAAAGATCCAGAAGGTACTCAGGCAGATTTTAACAAAGCACAAGAGATTATGGCAAGATTTGGAATTAATTTTTCAGGGCGTGTTAGTTATAGCGAGTTATTAAACAAAATGCAGGCGTTAGAAAATTATAACAAAAATCGAAAAGATCCTCCGCGGCCACTTACAGATGAAGAGAAAGAAATTATTAAACGAGGGATTACTTTTTATAGAGGAACTTGGAAATAGAAAATGAAAAGCTAAGAAGGTGGAGTTTATGACGGAAGATATGAACCAATACCAGAATGTGCAGAACTATCAGCTGTTTCAGCAGATTCTGGATGAAGAAAAGAAAAAGGAAGAGGCGGATTCAGAGACCTGGTTAGTCGGGGGAAATTTTGGCTGGACAATCTCAACCCCAGAGACGCGGGAAAAGGAAAGGCAGCAGGCCTTTTCGACACGTGTGGACACGATAACAAAAGGCCTTTTGAGAGAACAGAGGAAAAAAGCGTATCGGACAAATACAAATAATGAGCCACAGCCACAGATTCGCCCTAAAACTGCATGGGAAACCATGAGCAAGGAAGATCAGGAAAAAATCACTTCTACAAACCTCTATAACGTATTCAACAGAGTGCAGGAAGAAGAAAGGAGGGAACAGCAACAACAAAAAGAAGAGCCGGCGTTTCATGTAGAGGGAAAAGGAGACAAGCCGCTCAGCGAAGATGATCCGAATTACGAGCTCTATCACGATCCATTTGCAATGCAGGAACCGGTGGTGGATGACCAGGGAAATATCATAAGGGAAGACCAGGACTTACTGCAGGAAGCGCTGACAGGGCAGTATCAGCAGGAGAGGGAAGAGGCATATGAGCAGACGCATGACCCAGTCAAAGCGATAGTAGAGGATGGGATAAGCGACGTAGAGCAATGCTTAGAGGATGGGATACCGAAGGACCTGGTAACACAAGATCTGGCGCTGAATTATGTGAACGGGTATATGAGCGAGGTAGAGAAAGCGGCGCTGAGCAGAGACCAGAGGAGGGTTATCGAAGCATGGTCTAAGCTGAACATGGCATATGAGACGGCGAAAGACTATATCTTCATGAAAGGGGAATACGGAGAGTATACCAAGGAATACCTCAAAGAGCTGGAACAGCAGATGGACAGGCTGATTACGTTTGAGAGCCGGGCGGAAGAAAAGCTGGAATATTACTCCTGTGAATTTCTCTATGGACTGTTTGAGGCAGTAGAAACAGGATGGGATTATGTAGTATCAGGGATAGCCTGGCTGGGCGCACATAACGGAGCGCCGATGATACTGGCGTTTTATGGAGAGGATGCGTATCAGAAGCACCTTGATTACTGGGATAAGAAAGCAGAAGGAATTCTGACGGACAACTGGTCGAGAAGGCAGAGAGAACAGAATGCAAGGAACCATTCGGCGAGTGCGTTTGAGAGAAAAGTAGGAGAGCTGGTAGGGGCATTCGGAGGAATGGTGCCAATTTCGATTGTATCGGCCATCAACCCAGTAGCAGGAGCGGCAATGAGCGGGCTGAATACAGCGGGCAAGACATCCAGAGATGCGATAGAATCGGGGAATGGAATTGGCGACGCGCTGGCATATGGGCTGGTAGCAGGGAGCGTAGACTTTGCGCTGAATGCACTGTCGTCGACAGCATTCCAGGCGAGAGGAGCGAAAGGAGCGAGCTGGGGGGAGAAGTTTATAAGCCGGGTAGCGAAGACAGAAGGAGGAGACCTGGCGCTGAGAACGATAGCAGGAACGCTGGTGGATACAGGAGCCGACACCTTCTCGCTGCTGGTACAGCACAACATCAAGAAGATGTATGACCCGAACTACAAGGAGACGCTGAGCGAAGAGGAAGTGCTCAAGACGATAGCGGTGAGCCTGGTAGTGAACGGGGGCATGCGGCTTGGAACGAACATAAGCAAGGGAGTCTATGAGACGGACGCAGACGGGATGCTCAAGCCGCTGGATGAAGCGAGGATGATGGATCAGATGCCCAAAGGCGCGGATGAGCCGAAGATAATGGATATGGAAGGAGATGAATCGGGAGGGCTTTCTGGCATGTTCCAGGAGGTGGATGCAGAGAAGCCAGGGGTAGAGATAAAAGGGCTCGAAATTGAAGCAGAACCCTCTAGCGTAAAAGTAGAGGGGGATGATATAATGAATAAAAATCGGATAGAAATTATAGATCCAGATAATAAACAATTCAAAATAGTACAATGGGATGACTATCCTGATGATATTGTTCCGATGCCAGATCAAAATAAAGCATGGGTATTATTGGAGGATGATAACTATCAAAATGCAAGAAAGCAAGCAAATAAAGCAAATAGGGCATTTAGGAAAGGAGATTCAGACTATTTTTCTAAGAACAATATTGAGATACATGAAATTGAACCTGTAAAGTTTGGAGGGGATCCGATTTCGCCAAACAATAAAGTAGGTATCCAAGCTAGTGCTCATCGACAGGTTGTTACACCTTGGTGGAATCGAATTCAGAAAGAGGCAGAAGAAGAATTTAAGAAATTAAGTTTCGGAGGTTTAGAAGGATGAGTAGATATTCAGAAATTCGAAAAGCATGCAATGAATTTAATCTAACGTTAAGAAAAAATAGTAAAGGAGCCGAGGCTAAATATATTTTTGAAAAAGAACCTATTAAAGTAGGAGGAAATCCAACGGATATAGAAAATAAATGCCTCTTAACGCAAGAACAGCATATTAAAATGGTAAATTGGTGGAATGAAAGAATATGGGAAATGAGGAATCGGTAATGACGAAAAATTCGTATAGTAATTTTAGGTTTAATTCCCCGGCTACTTTGGAAGAAATCAATAAACTAAAGAATTATTTAGGAATAAATTTGCCTGAAGATTATTTTTCCTTCATGATGAAAAATAATGGAGGAGAAGGATGGATAGAAAAAAAGTATTTAATTCTTTGGCCTATAGAAAAACTTTTATTCTATAATAAAGCATATCAAGTTTATAAATATGCGCCTGGATTACTGATATTTGGTAGCAATGGAGGACTAGAAGCTTTCGCGTTTGATACTACTGTAACCCCCGTAAAAATTGTAAGTATTCCTTTTATAGGACTGACGCCTAGTGAAGCTATTGAATACGGGGTAAGTTTTCAAGAATTTATTACTCGGATATAAAACTTCGCTAATTAGTATTTTTTTAAAAAGAATAAAAGGAGAGGCTCCATAGCCTCTCCTTTTATTTTCCGAGAACACTGCTGTAGTATCCGGAGATAGATCAATGTTTAGCGGATGGGATACCGAAGGACCTCGTAACACAAGATTTGGTGCTAAATTATGTGAACGGATATATGAGCGAGGTAGAAAAAGCGGCGCTGAGCAGAGACCAGAGAAGGGTTATCGAAGCATGGTCTAAGCTGAACATGGCATATGAGACGGCGAAAGACTATATCTTCATGAAAGGGGAATACGGAGAGTATACCAAGGAATACCTCAAAGAGCTGGAGCAGCAGATGGACAGGCTCATCACGTTTGAGAGCCGGGCGGAAGAAAAGCTGGAATACTACTCCTGTGAATTTCTCTATGGGCTGTGTGAGGCGGTAGAAACAGGATTGGATTATGCAGTATCAGGGATAGCCTGGCTGGGCGCACATAACGGAGCGCCGATGATACTGGCGTTTTATGGAGAGGATGCGTATCAGAAACATCTGGATTACTGGGATAAGAAAGCAGAAGAGATACTGACGGACAACTGGTCGAGAAGGCAGAGAAATCAGAATGCGAGGAACCATTCGGCCAGCGCGTTTGAGCGCAAGGTAGGAGAGCTGGCAGGGGCATTCGGAGGGATGCTGCCAATCTCGCTGGTATCGGCCATCAACCCGGTAGCAGGAGCGGCAATGAGTGGGCTGAACACGGCGGGCAAGACATCCAGAGATGCGATAGAATCGGGGAATGGAATTGGAAGCGCGCTGGCATATGGGCTGGTAGCAGGGAGTGTAGACTTTGCGCTGAACGCGCTGTCATCGACGGCCTTCCAGGCGAGAGGACAAGGAGGCTGGGGAGAGAAGCTTGTAAGCCGGGTAGCAAAGACAAGAGGAGGCGACCTGGCACTGAGAACGATAGCGGGAACGCTGGTAGACACAGGAGCAGATACCCTCTCGCTGCTGATGCAGCACAACATCAAGAAGATGTATGACCCGAACTACAAGGAGACGATGAGCGAAGAGGAAGTGCTCAAGACGATAGCGGTGAGCCTGGTAGTAAACGGGGGTATGCGGCTTGGAACGAACATAAGCAAGGGAGTCTATGAGACAGACGCAGACGGGATGCTCAAGCCGCTGGATGAGGCAACGATGATGGGGCAGATGACAAAGAATACTAATTATGATACACTTGATTCAAAGGGTTATATACCAATTGATGGTGATGGTGCGCCTATTCCTTTACGTAAACAAAAAGTAAATGGACAAGATATTCCTTTGCCAGATCCGCAAGCGAATGGAAGGGCTCATACTGTACTAGGAGGAAAGAAAAGTTCAAAAACAGGAGATGTCTATAGACAGTCTGCTAGTTTTCCTGAAAATACATGGCCCACTGCTAATGGCTATGATGTACCATGGAGTGAGGTTCACTGGACAAATCATGGCAGAGGGGATCATTTTAATCCTCATCAACACGGATTTACTTATGATCCGAAAAACGGATGGGTTCGTGGAGGGCAAACAAGATTCTACTAATATTTAAGGAGTGAAAGATAGAATGAATTTTATTTTAGACGTACTCATACCAGAAAAACAAATCGAGTTAATCAATTTGTCGGAGATACTAGCTGAATGGGGAGGTGAAGTATTTCCAAAGGAGACACGTGAGTTTTTATTTGAATCAACGCTCGTCTTTCATCAAAACCCAGATTTGAAATATTATCAGGGGATCCTAGGTGGAGAGCTAGAGAATTATATTGCCTTAACATTACAAGGTGAAGAGCTTACTAATTTAGCCTACTTAGTAAATGCTCAGAGAGAAGAGGCTAAAAAAAATATACTCATGCGATTTTTCAAGCAATTACTTAGCCTAGAACATTTTTATATCTTGCTTTTAAAAGAAGAAGAGGAAATTGATAGGAAGTATCAAATAGGAAATGCTGATGAATTATTGACGGCTATTTGTCAGAGCCTGAATTGGACATCCCCAGAAGGAAGCGTAATAGCAAAATAAATAAAAACGAGCTTGCTCATGCAAGCTCGTTTTTATATTTCAAGAGGGCAGAGAGAGCTGAATGTGAAGAACCATTCGGCCAGTGCATTTGAGAGAAAAGTAGGAGAGCTGGTAGGGGCATTTGGGGGAATAATACCCACAGCAATCGTATCGGCAATTAACCCAATTGCAGGGGCGGCAATGAGCGGGCTGAATACAGCGGGAAAAACATCCAGAGACGCGATAGAATCGGGGAATGGAATTGGAAGCGCGCTGGCATATGGGTTAATAGCAGGGAGCGTAGACTTTGCGCTGAACGCGCTGTCTGGGGCGGCACTTCGGCGAGAGGAGCGAAAGGAATCAGCTGGAGAGAAGTTTGTAAGCAAAGTGACGCAGACAAGAGGAGGGGACCTGGCGCTGAGAACGATAGCGGGAACGCTGGGAGTGGATGGTGGTAAGAAATATAAAATGTAATAATGAGCGATGTTCCAATTCATCCAAATAAAAAAGAAACCGAAAATCTCGGATTCTCTTAAATTTTTGCTGATAGAGTTTTAGAGGAACGAGCGGGTAATGCCATAAACCTTCCCATAAACGATGAGCCGCTCTAGCTGTTCGCCGGAGATTTTACGGGGGGGATAATTGGGGTTGATAGAGACGAGGGAGATATAGCCCTCTTTTTCTTTTATGACTTTTTTGATCATCGCATCCTCGCCATCCACAATGACGACGGCCAACTCTCCGCTTTCCACGTCGCTTTGCAGATGCACCAAGGCCAAGTCGCCTTCTTCGATCTGGGGGAGCATAGAATCGCCGCGCACGCGCACATAGCGAAACTCTTCCGCATTTCTGATCCCAAGCGCCGGCTCTGTGCCCATATGCTCTTCCTGGATTCCGCCGTCAAAGCCTGCCCGCACGCTGGCAACTACCGGAATCTGCGCGATGCTGGAAGGCGTGATCAGCTCCTCTTCGCCCAAAAGATAGCCCATGGAAACGCCCAAAGCCTCTGCGACGACTTTCAGGGTATCATAATCCGGGCGGCGGCTGCCGCTTTCCCACATGCCGACGGTAGAGGTTGCGACGCCGATTTTTTTTGCAAACTCGGCCTGGGTATAGCCGGCAACTTTCCTCAACTTTTTGAGCCTGGAATCAAACATGTTTTTCCTCCCACTATCTCTCTATTTTATACTACACTATTCGTGAGAAAAAGCAAGCAAAATTTGCGCCCTATGCCGGAGAATTTGCATACCGGCGGCGGAACAGAGCGGCAGCCGCCGCTTTCGAAACGCATATCTATCTGTTTGCAGAAAATAGAAAAAGAGCCGGCAGGGGATACGCCGGCTCTTCTGGGAAAGCACGTTAGGATAGTTTCTCGACAAAAGCGCCCTTGCGATCGAAATCGCTGGATACGATGTCCCAGTTTCCAGAAAAAGATTTGGTTTTCTGGGCGACACGCGCGGCAAGCTGTGCGTCTGCCTTATCCACGAAAGCCAGGATAGTGGGTCCGGCTCCGGAAAGGCATGCGCCGTATGCGCCGCTGTCGTAAAAAGCCTGGATCACGTCGTCGAAATGGGCGATAAGGCCTTTGCGGTAGGGCTGATGCAGCCGATCATTCAGTGCGACGCGCAGAGAGGCATAGTCTCCGGAGTAGAAAGCGGAAATCAGAAGCCCCATGCCAGAGATATTTGTGATGGCATCTTTTACGGGAATCTGGCTGGGCAGAACGCCCCGGGCTCTTTTGGTGGAAAGCGTGAAGGAAGGGATGGCCAGGCAGAGCGCCAGATCCTCATGGATGGGAATGGGGCGCGTCAAAATTTTGCCGGAATGCTTTGCGCTGACGCACGCACCGCCAAAGATGGCAGGAGCGGCATTATCCGGGTGGCCTTCCAGCTCTGTGGCAATTTCTAGAACATCATCTTTTGAAAGCTTGGCGCCAAGAACGGTGTTGGCAATGAGGATGCCGCCCACACTGCAAGCCGCAGAACTGCCCATGCCTCTGGTATGGGGGATCCCGTTATACTGCTTTAAATATAGCCCCGGCAGTTTTTTGCCGAGCTTATCCGCGGCGTATTTGGCCGCCTGAAAAATCATGTTTTTCTCATTGCAGGGGATATAGGGCGAGGGCACGCTCTGCTCGATGATCAGCCCGGATTCGCGCTCTTCAAAATCAATTGCGTTATACAGCGCGATGGCCAGGCCGGCACAGTCAAACCCGACGCCGATATTGCCGCTGCTTGCGGGGATGCTTACTTTCCACATGTGTCTAAAACTCCAATTCTGTTGTCGTTACTTTTGCGAGAAATTCCTGTATGAGCTTAGGGGTCGCCAGATTCGTGCCGGGCAGGGAGATGGTGGCGGCGGCTGCCGCGCTGCCTACCCGCAGTGCCTCATCGATGGCTCCGCCCCGGGTGATTACGCTCAAAATACCCGCCAGCATGGAATCGCCGGCGCCGACGGTGGAATCGGGATTCTCCACGACGCTGCCCGCAAAAAACGCCTTGCTTCCATCTGTGATCAGTGCGCCCTCTTTTCCCATAGAGACCGCGCAGACAGAGACGCCGCCCTCGATAATCTGCCGGCAGGCGGCGAGAATGTCCTGCGTGCTGTGGAAGGTCTTGCCCGTCAGCTGGGTGAGCTCATCTGTGTTGGGCTTGATGACCATGGGCCCCGCCGCAACGCCGGGCAGCAGCGCCGCGCCGGAGGCATCCAGCGCCGCAGGGCAGGGCAGCTTGCGGATCAGCTGGCCGTAATATTCCGGCGCACAGCCTCTGGGAAGCGAGCCCGTCAGCACCACGAGATCTTCCCTGCATAGCCGAGAAAGCAGATCCTGCTCAAAGGCCTCATATGCCTCTGGCGCAAAAAGCGGGCCGGATTCATTCAGCTCGGTTACGCGGGCCGCGTCGCGCTCATAAATTTTGGTGTTGGTTCTGGGCTGGCCAGGCAGCTCGGTAAAATAGCAGGGAAGGCCGGCAAGTGCAGAGCGAATCTGCTCGCAGCCCTCCTGGCATAAAAAGCCGCAGACGGATGCCTCCGCTCCAAGGCGGCTGGCGACGATGGCCAGGTTCAGCGCTTTGCCGCCCCCCTGCGTCAAGACGGTATCCGGGCGGTTTGTCCCGCCGACTTCGAGATGATCGAGATAAACGGTTTTATCAATCGTTGGGTTCAGATAGACGGTATAAATCATAACTCCTCCAAACTCTCGCCTGCAAAACGCCCCGGATGGGCGGTTTGGCAGCTCATATGCTCTATTATCTCATAAAGCAGAGGGCGATTCCAGAACTTTTAAAAAAATAGTTTGTAATTTAGCAGGAATTCCGGGATAGAATGGCTAATTAGTTTCTAAATCCATTTTTTAGAAAGTATATCTCTTTAAAAAAAGAAATTTGGGCATGCGCTTTTTTTGGTATGAAGAAAGCAGGCTTTCCCATACTTTTGACATATGGATTTTCCATTCCGCATCGCGGATTGCAATATATGAAAATCAGGAGGAACAGGATGAAGGTTTACGATGCCGCACATATCAAAAATATCGCCATCGTCGGGCACGGTGGCGATGGCAAAACGACGCTTGCCGAAGCCTTTTTGGCAAACGCCGGCCTGATCGAGCGCCGCGGGCGGGTAGAAGATGGAAACACCACCACGGATTACGACCCGGAAGAAGCGCGCCGCCAGATCTCCCTTACGGCCGCGATGGCTCCCGTCGAGTGGCAGGATGTCAAGCTGAATTTTATCGATGCTCCTGGTTTCTTTGATTTTATTGGGGAGACGACCCAGGCATATTATCTCGCAGACAGCGCGCTGATCGTCGTAAACGGCTTTTCCGGCGTCGGCGTGGGCGCGGAAAAAGCATATGAGTTCTGCAAAAACGCGGGCAAACCCATGGCTGTGCTGGTCAACCAGATGGATCGCGAACACGCGGATTACGATAAAGTAGTGGGCGAGCTGAGGCAGAAATTTGGCTCCGCGGTTACGCCGCTGCAAATCCCCCTGCTGAAGGGCCAGAATGTCGTGGGATATATCGATATTGTGGAAAACGCGGCCTATGAATACGGTGAGAAGGCGGCAAAAGCCGTGGCCATCCCGGAGGATTTGCAGCTGGAGGCCGAAGAGCTCCGCGAGGGGCTCATCGAGAATGCTGCCAGCAGTGATGAAGCGCTGATGGAAAAGTTCTTTGGCGGCGAGCCGCTGGATAAGGAAGATATTTTGGCTGGCCTGCGCGCGGGCATTTTGCACGGCGATATTATCCCGGTCTTTGCGGCATCTGCATTGCAAAACGCCGGCGTGAAGGAGCTGATGGATGCGCTGGCAGCTTATCTGCCCGCGGCGGCGGAGATGCCGCCTGCGCTGGGCCAAAACGAAAAGGGCGAGCAGATAGGGATTGCCCGCAGCAGCCAGGGCGAGTTCGTCGGCCAGGTTTTCAAGACCATTGCCGATCCCTTTGTGGGCAAAATCAGCCTGGTGAAAATTCTGCGCGGCGTACTTCGGGCGGATACGCAGCTCTATAACAGCTCGGCAGAAAAGGCGGAGAAGTTCGGCAATGTCTCAGTCATGCTGGGCAAAAAGGTAACAAACGTCGTCAGCCTGGAGGCGGGCGATATTGGCGCGCTGGCGAAATTGCAGTTTACCAAAACCGGCGATACTCTTTGCAGTGCGGCGGATAAGGTGGTGCTGGAGCGGGCCGAGTTTGGCAGGCCCTGCATCTGCCTGGCGATCTCTGCAAAGAAGCAGGGGGAGGATGATAAGGTCATCTCCGGCCTGCGGCGCATGGAAGAGGAGGACCCAACTTTCACGCTCAGCAAAAATACCGAGACAGGCGATATGCTTGCCTATGGCATGGGAGAGCTGCATATTGAGGCAATCTGCAATAAGCTGAAAAATAAGTTTGGCATCGAGGCGGCGCTGAAGGAGCCCAAAGTCGCCTACCGGGAGACGATCCGCAAATCCGCAGAGGCGGAAGGGCGGCATAAGAAGCAGTCTGGCGGTGCCGGGCAGTTTGGCGTTGTCTCCATCCGCTTTGAGCCGCTGGCGGATGGTTCGACGGATTTTGAGTTCGTCAATGCGATTGTGGGCGGCGTCGTCCCAAAAGAGTTCATTCCAGCGGTAGAAAAGGGCCTGAGAGAATGCATGCAAAAGGGCGTTTTGGCAGGCTATCCCATGGTTGGCGTCAAGGCGACGCTGTTCGATGGGAAATATCACCCGGTGGATTCCAAGGAAGTGGCCTTTAAGTCTGCGGCGCGCCTGGCCTATAAGGCGGCCTGCCCCCAGGCAAGCCCGGTTCTGCTTGAGCCCATCGGCCGGGCGGAGATCGTCGTGCCAGATGAGTATATGGGCGACATCATGGGCGATATGAACCGGCGGCGGGGTCGCATTTTGGGCATGGAGCCGCAGGAAGGCGGAAAGCAGAAGATTCTGGCCGAAGCGCCGATGGGCGAGATGGCGAGATATGCGACGGACCTGCGCTCGATGACGCAGGGCAGAGGCATTTTCGAGATAGCCTTTGAGCGGTATGAAGAGCTGCCCGCGCAGATGGCGGCGAAAGTCATCGAACAGGCCAAGAAGGATATGGCAGAGGACGAATAGACGCATGAAAAAAGAGGGCGCAGAAAGGGTGCCTCACTAAGGGATTTTATACCTTGGAAAAATATCGGCATAGTTTGGAGAAATCCGGCTATGCCGATGTTTTCTGTTCTTGAGGCAGCTCGACTGCTACGATAAAGTTCCAATGGATGAGAATGGTCTGTTTTTTCGTTCTGGTACCCGGCACCTTCTCCGGCGTGAATACATCGATACGCTCCACCAAAGCGCGGATGATCTCGGCATCCAGTTCCTTGACCTCGGTATACCTCTTGACTTGTGCGAGGAAGGAATCGATGTTGAGCCGTTGGGTCTTTGCCTTGGCAAGGGTCTCACGCAGCACAATCACCCGTGCGGAGAGGTCTTTCTGCTCCTGCTCATAGGTGGCAGTCATCTTGGCAAAACGCTCATCGCTGATTTTGCCATCGAGATTATCCTCGTAGAGCCGTTGGATGATGCCGTCCAGTTTGGTGATACGCTGTGTGGCTTGCTCCAATTCCCGGCTGCATTCACGGAACTGCCGATTGAGGTCACGCTCATTTTTCTTGGTGAGCAGTTCCACAAATTCGGACTCCCGTTCACGCACAAAGGCAAGCATCCGGTTTATCTCTGTCAGCAGAATCTACTCCACTTGCACATTGCGGATCTGGTGGGAGGTACATTTTCCTTTTTGCTTGCGGTAGGTGGCGCAGACGAAATGCTCCTGTTCGTATGTCCACCCTCTGGCTCGGACTTGGTACAGTTTCGCACCGCAGTCGGCACAGAACAGCGTCCCGGACAAGACCGGCATTTCGCCCATCGGCGTGAGCCTGCGTCTACCGTTGCGGATATTTTGGACAATTTCAAAGGTTTCTTGGTCAATAATGGCTTCGTGGGTATTTTCGAAGATCACCCACTCGGACGGGTCGTTATTGACCTTTTTCTTTGATTTGTAGGATTTCTTCTGGGTCTTGAAATTGACCGTATGACCCAAGTATTCCATTTTCACCAGAATATCTGCCGCTGTGCGCTGTTGCCAAGCGTAGATGTCCTCCGGCTCTCTCGCAGGAGTGTTGATGCCCAGGCGGTGGAGATGCACGGTGGGAACGAGTATCTTACGGTGCGACAGTGCCTTGGCTATCTGGGACGGCCCCTTTCCAGCTACGCACATTTTGAAGATGTCTCTGACCACATCTGCTGCGACATCATCCACGATCCAGTGATGCTTATTGTTTGGGTCTTGGAGGTAGCCATACGGAGGATTGGTACACAGAGGTTTGCCGGATTCACCCTTTGCCTTGAATACCGCACGAATTTTCTTACTGGTGTCCTTAGCGTACAATTCGTTGATGATATTAAGAAACGGAGTAAAATCGCTGTCCTGCTGATTGGCGCTGTCCACGCCGTTGTTGATAGCAATGAAGCGGACATCTGCACTGGGCAGCACCACCTCGGTGTAGTAGCCCACCTTGAGGTAATCTCTGCCCAGTCTGCTCATGTCCTTTACGATGACCGTACCGACCTTACCTTCATCCACAAGAGCCATAAGGCGCTGCCAGTCCGGGCGGTCGAAGTTGGTGCCACTGTAGCCATCGTCAACAAAATGCAAGGTGTTTCCAAAACCGTTGTCATCAGCGAATTTCTGGAGGATAGCCTTTTGATTCAGAATGGAATTGCTATCGCCCTGAAGTTCATCGTCACGGGAGAGGCGGCAATACAGAGCCGTGATTTTATCCGTCGCAATAGTGGAGGACTGTCTATTTCATTGTTTCATGATATGCTCCTTTCCGACAGTCCTCAAGCGGGTACTACATATTCCCGTACTATTGCGGATAAGTCAAGGGTTATTTGCGGTCTACCGTACAGGTGCTTATGCAGCCGTAGCCGTGGGTGGCATCTCCGTATTCTCATTGTTCAGTATCATCCTTTTCACCTTATCGTATAGGCGTTCTCTGGCCCGGTCACTTTCAACGGAGATTACGGTGAAAAGCGTATCACCGACCTGCATTTCTGTGACCCGAATCGGTTTGTTATTGGTAATGGTGTTCACATCCATAACGGCCTCCTTTCCAACCCGGCAGGGCGGGTCAAATCTCTGTGCCCACACAGGTGGACAACGGGCTTGGGGTTTCGTGTAAAAATTCGCATAAGTTTTAGAGGGAATAGCCCCTGTAGGATACTACCCACAGGGGCCTCCCGGAAATTATGCGGTCATCTGCATGACCTTAATGGCTTCGGGGCGGATGAGTTTTCCGTCCAGAAGTTCAAAGGCAAGGTAGCCGATGCAGTCCACATTGGCAAACTGCTCGGTGAGGGTGCGAACACTTACAGGGCAGCGGCATACGATCCAGTAATAGCTGAAGTCACCGAAGGCGATAGGTTTGCTGCCGGACTGGGCGTCAGGCATAAATTCGGAGATGCAGACCTTGTGACCCAGAATGGTGTCATTGGCATGGTTCCAGATGTAATTGCCGGAATCGTCCTTGAGGGTACGCAGAGCCAGCGCAGTCTCGTCATTCATGAGCCAAGTGCCGTGCTTACGATACTCCGGCTTCACGGAGAAGAACAGCTTGACTACATCATCGTAGGTCAGTACATTGGCAGTCACACCGATCTCTGCACCACCGTTTTCAGAGAGGATACCTGTGGGCATATCTTCGCCAGTGCCATTGATGAAGCCATTGTCCTCGGCTCTGCCGAAGTTTTTAGCAAGACGCTTCACGAGGTAATCCTCGATTTTGAAGTAAGGGTCACGGACGAGCGTATCCTCCAGTTTGAGAAACACCGCCACCTTATTGCTTGTCAGCGCAATTTCGCTGAAATCAGCCATCCCATCTGTGACGGGGATTGTGCCACCCTCCGGCACCCAGACAGCAACATCATCTGTGTTGACAGTCTTGATGCGGTAATCGTGGTCATACACCTTGATGTCGGTGGCAAGATTGCGGAACAGGCTCTCCTGCTTGATGGCAGCGGTATAGTCATCCTGTCCCTTTGGAGTAAGAGTGTAAGCGCCGGTAATGGATTCCATGCCCTTGTTGAGGAACTCCTTGTGGCCAGCGTTGCCACGCAGAGTGTTCCAGAAGTGGTGTTCATAATCGTAGCCATCGATGTGGGGCAGCATATTGGTATAATCGTTCATTGCATTTTCCTCCTGTTATTCGTTGGTGTTGGGTTTGAATTGCAGGCCCATGTGCTTGCAGTAGAGCGCCAGATCCTCGCAGTCCATCTCGGACTCAAAGGTAGCGTCGTCACGGGTCACATAGAATGCCTTGCTGATATTCAGCGGGATGTTCTCTGCGGAGTACACAGTGACCTTGTCATGCTTCTTGAGCTGTTTCTCAAAATATTCTTTGGTAACGTTCATAGAAAAAACCTCCATAATGTTTGAATTAGGGCATATACCCTGCTTGAATACGCGCATTTGTGCGTAAGGTGTGTACGGGTGCATCAGCCAATGTTGATGACCGGCTTCAAGCATAGATGGTGCTTCTTGTAGAATTCCATTAGGTCATCATAGGTTTTGAACATAAAGCTATAGTGACCACCATTCACGACCAGGTTATGGTGTTTGGTAAAGGTGACGGGAGTACCGTCTGCCTTGTAAAGAGTAATGGAATCGTGCTTGCAGAAGTGTTCCTGCAGGAACGACTTGGCGATTTTGTTGCTCATAGAATTCTCCTCCTTATTTCTTGGTGAAGGTATAGCATACATACAGGCTATGCTTGATTTCGGTGATTTTGGGTGTGTTTGTCACAGGGTGCTACGCAATCATAGGCACCGCCTCCTTTCCGCTTGGGGCAATGTGGCAAGTAATTATGGTTGATTTCAAGATTTGTTTTCCTATAGAGAAAACCTATAATCATCTGCCACATTGCCCCAAGCCGTGTGATTTATGTCAGCGGCGGAGCATCGAACTCGGAAATGAGCCGATAGCCGATGAGCATCGTGGTTTTCTCACCACCGTGTTTGGGACGCTTGCGGACTACCTGGGCAAATGCCTGCAGCCCCTGTTTGAAGTTCTTCATTCCCTCTGGGTAGCTGCCGTTCTCTTGGCACCACCCCTTATACCGGGCATAGACCGTGGAGGTCAGTTCTTCTGCCGTCTCGTCCGCCACAAGGTTGTCCTCAAAGAACAGCGCCATCTTGTCACTGTCGTGCTGATAGCGATCTGTGGCAGTCTTCACTGACTGTGGGAGGTACAGACCTTCCGTCTGCAACAGGCGGTATCCCTCCAACAGCCAGTTGAGGATGGCGCTCTGGACAGTTTCCTCCGCAAAGCGGCATTTCAGCGTAGTGTCACGGGACTGTTCATCAAAATGCCGGTCAAACGGGATAATGATGATTCGGTCGCTGGAAAAGAGGGTCATATCGTTGATGATCGGCAGGTAGTTGGTGTTGATGTAGATTTTGAATTGAGGACGGAAGTCAAAGCTATTCTCATGCAGATACCGGGCATTGAGGGTATCGTTGCCTGTCATAGCCTTGACCTTGGCGGCATCAAGCACCATGCCTTTTCCCGGCTCCGGGATATTCACGAAGCGGACACCGGCAAGCCGAGCCACATCCTCACTCGGCTGTGAGCCGTTGGTGTAACTTTTCATAGCAATGGTCTCCGGGCGGGAGGCGCAGCCGTAATCCCCAAGCACCTTCAGTACACTTTCACAGAGAGTGCCTTTGCCGTTGCGTGCGGTCACGCCGTAGAGGATGGTCATGCATTCGTGGCGAGTGTCCCCGGTAATACCGTAGCCGAGTATCTTTTGCAGGAACTTGGCTCTGTCAGCATCGCCGCTCATGATCTCATCAATGTAGGTTGTGAAACGCTCCGAGTAGGCTGTGGGATCATACACCACGGGACTTATCTTTGTGAGAAGGTCAGTGCTGCGGTGTTCCGTGAATTCCCCGGTGTCGATATGCAGAGTGCCGTTTTTGCAGTTGAAGATGTAAATATCCGCATCGAAACTGCCATACGGGATTGGGTGGTATACTTGGGCATCTTTGAGGATGTTGACTCGGTTGGAGTGACTCTGCCATCGACTGGCGTATTTCATATAGGACTTGCGCTTATCCTCGTCCCTTATCTCAAGGGCGAAGGTGTACATGAGATCTGCCAGTTCCATGCAGTAGAGCATCGCACGGAGATTGCCGGTGTCCGGCCGCCAGATGCCACCCTCGTAGTGAAACCATATTTTGCGTTCCGGCACATAGCGCAGTCGGTCTAGGTAAAAGTCTGCAAAAATGTGTCCGGCACCGATATCGTTCCAGGGGTATTTGGAGGAGTCCATAGGGTCAAGTTGCTTCAGCCGAGCCACACCGAAGTCCTCGGCAGCGGAGCGTGGTATGATGGGTTTGTAGTAATCAGTTATCTGTGCCACCGCCTTTTCGATGGAGATATTGCCGTAGGTGTCAGCACCACGGAGGGAATCCCACTTTTCACGCATCAAGCCGGACTGCCGGAACAGCTTGTCCATCTGTGTCTTATCACCGCTGCACCAGAATGCCAGCGTAGCAACGAGGGCGGCATCCGCTTCGCTCCGGCTCTTGTAGCCAGTGATGTCTCCATCCCACAGTCTGCGGAACTTTTCGCCGTTCCGGGCGGCGGTGGCTTTTGCGATGACTTCTTCATCGCTGAGATAGCTTTCGCCGGGAACAGCAACAGCCGGTGTAGGTGGTGTGGGGCGGCGCATATAGGTGTCGAGCAACCAGAGAAGTGCCTCTGCCGTTTCCACCACATCGGCATCCGTAAGAGCATTTCCGGTGATTGTGAGGAATCGGTTGGTGTGACCGGGAATGTAGACCTCGATATCACCTTTCTTGATGTAGTAGGTCTGGGTATCGTAGGTGAAGTTGTCTGGCAGCAGACAGAAAATGCGGATACCCGTGCCAGAGGGACTGACCTCGATATAGGTCGCACCGAAGCGGTCTACGATAGCCTGCGCCCACGGGAGCAGATTGCCATCCTCAATGCAGTGGTCAAGGTCGATGCCCACGATCCCGCCGTGGATACGGATGCCGATGCCGTCAAACCCGGTTGCGTCTGCTGCAGTCTCAAAGACTGCGAAGGTGGCAGGGTCGCTCACGCTAGCTCTGCGTGTTGTCCCCGGCGTGTAAGGCACTTTGGTTTTGTTTCTGTCCCGCAGTTCGTACTTTCAACAACAGAACTGGCCATTGTCTTTGAGGAACTGCGGTATTTTTTCTAATTGAGCTTGCACTGTGTATCTCCTTTCGATTTTTCAGTGATGTTCTCCACACTACCCACTGGAGGTCACCCCCTGGTTTGGCCGAAGATTTTTGAAAAAATTTCTCTCCTTACTATCCATTGGAGGTGAGAGCGATGTTTGAACAGACAATTGAGAAATATTTACTTCTCACTATTTCGCCATAGTGGATGACTTTTTGCCGGAAATAAAACAAAAAATCCCCATACCATTTTTGGCACGGAGATATAAGTCAGGGCATAAAAAATCACCGCAGGAAAATTCCTGTGGCGATTTTGTTCCGTAGCTATTCAATTGTCCATTTTAAATTTATCGCAGAAGGTTGTTTCCCTGTGTCCTCACCTTCTGCGATTATAATAATAGCACACTATCTTTGTCATGTCAGTGTCAGACCAGTGACACTTCAGTGCCAGCTTTCAAAGTATGTATGCGTTTACCTGTGGGTAGGGGTGGTCGAATCTCTATGACCTTTCAAGACACAGACCGGCACGGGGATTCGTGCGAATTTTTGCAGAATTAGCAAGGGGGGATATCCCAAAATGGGGGGAAATCTTTATATTGAAGAGTTTTTCGCTTGATAATTCGCCAAACAGTATGCAAAAAGAGGTTAAAAATATGCTTTTTTAGATGTGAAACAGAGAAATATGCTTGCCGCCTCGAAAACATCACGCCTTCATGATATAATACTATCCAAAGTGATTTGAAACACGCACGGAGGTGTGATATGGCTATTAGTTATAAAAGACTGTTCCATCTGCTGATTGAGAGGGATATGACTACCACTCAGCTTCAGCAGCAAGCCGGATTTTCATCCAATATCGTTCCCCGGATGAAACGAAACGGGTATGTATCCTTAGACACGATTGAAAGTATCTGCCGTACGCTGAATTGTGGTGTGGACGATATATTGGAATTTGTGCCGGGCAACGGCGAAGAAAAGTAATGCTCCGGCATAGAAAGAGGTAAAATTATGGCAAGAGTAGCAAAAAAGAAAGAAGAAGCGGTTTCCTTGGAGACCGTATTATGGAACTGCCGTGTGGCTCTTCGTGGCGTTGGCAGTACCGATAAAAATAGAGATGCTGTCATCGGACTGTGCTTTTTGAAGTTTGCTGGTGATAAGTTTGAAAAGCGCCGTGCTGAGTTGAAGACGCAGTATGGTGATATTCCTGCATTTTTGGAAAAAGCCTCTTTCTATAATGCGGTCAATGTGTTCTATCTCAAGGAGACTGCCCGTTGGGACTATATCGTAAAGAATGCCGGCGCCAATGATATTGCCGTTATTCTCGACCAGGCTATGGCGGATATTGAGGAAAGTAATCCTTCGCTGAAGGGGGCGTTGTCCCTCAATCTGTATGCTACCCTCGGTGCGCCGAAAGAGAAAATCAAGCAGCTGATTGACGAGGTCAATAAAATCGATGAGTCCCGTTTCCATGAAGAAGACCTCATCGGTCGTGTGTACGAGTATTTCCTACAGGTGTATGCGGCATCCGGCACCAAGGAAGATGGTGAATTTTATACCCCGGCTTGTGTTGTTCAGTTGATTGCCGAAATGATTGAGCCTTACAGCGGTGTGGTATATGATCCTTGCTGCGGCTCTGGCGGTATGTTTGTACAGTCTCATAAGTTCGTAGAAAGCCACCACGGAAACCGCAAAAACATCTCCGTCATCGGACAAGAGAGCGTACAGGAGACTTGGCGTCTGTGCAAGATGAATCTTGCCATCCGTGGTATCTCTCATAACCTTGGCGAAAAGAATGCGTCCACCTTTACAGAGGATCTGCACAAGGATAAAAAGGTCGATTTCATCATGGCAAACCCACCCTTCAATCTCAAAGGATGGCGTGGTGAAGACCAGTTGCTCGATGACCCCCGTTGGCAGGGTTATGGTGTTCCCCGTGTGTCCAATGCGAACTATGCCTGGATTCTGCACATGATTTCCAAACTGGATGTCAACCACGGCATTGCCGGATTCCTTCTGGCCAACGGTGCTTTGAATGACCCTGATGAATATGAAATCCGTAAACAGCTTCTTTTGAATGACAAAATTGAGGCTATTATCGTTCTACCTCGTGATATGTTCTATACCACCGACATTTCCGTTACTCTGTGGATCGTGAATATGAATAAGAAAGCTAGCACTGTAAACGGACGCCAAGTGCGTGACCGCCGTGGTGAAGTTCTGTTCATGGATCTGCGTCGCTGGGATCAGAATGTTGAAGAAATCGTCATTGATAAGGGCAAGAAAAAGAAAAAGACAGTTTTAACTCCTGCACAGATTGCGGATGTCAAAAAGGTCTATGATGCGTGGCAGAGCGTAGATACAATCCTCTATGCAGATGTGCCGGAATTCTGTCAGTCTGTGAAAATTCTGAAAAAGGACAAGGGGCGCCCAGAGGACATTTCCATTGAAGATAAGGACTTTTCTCTAGCCCCAAGTAAATACATTGAGTTTATCGACCATGACCTCGATATCGATTACGCCAAGGAAATGGCCCGCATTCAGGACGAAATGCGCCTGCTGATGGTGTCTGAGGAATTGTCGCAGTCAATGCTCAAAGATGCGTTTAGGGGGATTGGCTATGGCATTGACTAAATGTACTCTTGGTTCACTAATAGAATTATCCACCGATACGAATGCCGATCTCCTTTATGGGGCGGATGCTGTTCGTGGAATGACGATTACAAAGCAGATCATTCCAACAAAGGCAGATGTATCTGCGACAGACTTGAGCAAATTCCTTGTTGTATCCCCGGAGGAGTTTGTATATAACCCAAGAACTCATGGTAAAAAGATAGGTTTTGGATATAACGATTCGTCGGAAATATTTTTGATAAGCTGGAACAACATTGCTTTCCGAGTTAGACCAGAAAAGCGTACAGAGGTGCTACCAGAATGTTTGTTTCTCCATTTTAATCGTTCCGAATGGGACAGAGAGGCTTGCTATCGCTCTTGGGGTAGTTCCACTGAAGTGTTTTCTTGGGATGCACTGTGTGAAATGGAAATTTTTCTGCCGCCCATCGAAATTCAGCAGAAATATGTGGATATTTACAATGCGATGCTCGCCAATCAACGTAGTTATGAGCGGGGTCTGGAAGATTTAAAGCAGGCTGTATTTGCTGAAATTGATATCATCAAGCATTCTGCTCCAAAAGTATCTGTAGGAGAATTGCTGGAAGAAATCGATGTGCGGAATACAGAAGGAACGGTAACAAATGTGCAGGGTATTAACATTGAAAAACAATTTATGCCATCCGTTGCAGATACTACTTCAGTGAATCTCAAGAATTACAAAATTGTCCGAAATGGTCAGTTTGCGTACAGTTCAATGCAGACCGGACGAGACAAGTGCATTCGTATTGCCCTGTATGACAAAGATGAGCCTATTTTGATTTCTCCTGCCTATTCAGTGCTACAAGTGAAAGATTCATCTGCTGTGGCGGAGTATATCATGCTATGGTTCTCCCGCCCAGAGACTGATCGATACGGATGGTTTGCCAGTGATGCCAGTGTCCGAGCAAATTTGGATCTGGATAGGTTTTATGAAATTCAAATTCCACTGCCAAGCATCGAAAAACAACACTCAGTCGCAAATATCTATATTGCATATATGCTGCGGAGAGAAATCAATGAACAATTGAAAGCTCAAATAAAAGATATTTGTCCGATTCTAATTAAAGGCTCCGTGGAGGAAGGAGAGAGAACATGATGTTATTTTCTGAGCGATATAGCAGTCTGATCGAATTTGGAAATGGCGAACCCAAAGATCATATTTGCGGAGAAATAGAATATCAGATTAAAGAAAAAATAGCTTCTGTAATGTATGATTTTGCAGAGCCGACCATTATATACCCAAATCGATACGACAGCTATGAGGAGAGAACCGATGTTCTTCATCTTGCGGTTGGAGTATTCAATAGCGAAAAAGGAGCACCATATATTTCTCTAACACACAATGTTTTTGATGGTCCTGCATTTAATCCTTTGGCATCTGCTTTTACACCATTCCTGTTCGATGTAATAGAATTACAGTATAAAGAATTATCCGATGGAGAAAAAGCTGAATTTCAGTCTGAGATAAACAATGTATTTAAAGGCAGTGATATACCTTGGTTGCTACACGACGGACGAATGATCAAGGTGGATTCGCAGCAATTTGAGCAGGATTTGAAGCAAAAAGCAATAGCACAGATGCGAGAACTTGTTGATGCTGCGCCGATTTTTCAATCCGCATATGATGAGTTAATAAAATCAATAGAGTTTTATCAAAAGGGCGATTATGCCGAGGCTATATCAAATGCAGAGAAAAGTTATGAAAGCGTATTAAAGGTTATCCTTAATACCGATAGAGGGAATGCGGATAAGTTGACAAAAGAATTCATTGAAGGTGGAGGACTGCCCCTTCCTGATAACATGACGAGTGCAGGATTCAAAGAAAAAGTTCTCATGTCGTTACCTTTTATTAGAAATAACTCCTCTGCATCTCATGGAGCAGGAAAAGGTACATCTGCAATATCAAAGGCAATGGCTAATCTTTCTATCAATCTTGCAGCGACACTGAATACTTATTTGGTTGATGTATTTAGGGAACAGATATAAGAGAGGAGGGAACTGCGTGGATTATACATTCATAAAAGGTCAATTCACCGAAGCGCAGTTGGAAGAGGCCATTATTGCTCTGTTTGAGCAACAGGGGTATACCTATGTCCACGGTGAAAGTATTCACAGAAAATATGAGGATATTTTGCTCCTGGATGACCTCCGTGCGTTTATGCAGGCTCGCTACGCCAAGGATGGCTTGAGCAAAGTGGAATTGCAGAAAATTATCAATCGGTTGCAGTTGATTCCGGCATCTCCTCTATACAGCGGAAACCGAGAAACTTTCTGGCTCATCAATGAGGGTTTTGACCTCGTGCGAGATGATGTCAGCAAGGTGGCTCTGCATATTGATTACATTGATTTTGAAAATCCGCAGAACAATATTTTCAAAGTTGTAAACCAATACTCCGTCCAGGGGGAGCATCTGCGCCGTCCTGACCTTTTGGTATTCATCAACGGTATTCCTATTGCCATTTGTGAATTCAAATCTGCCATTAACGAGGACACCACGGTGTATGATGCCTGGGAGCAGATTACCATCCGCTATAACCGGGATATTCCGAAGCTGATGAAATACTGCTTCTTGTCGGTCATCAGCGATGGTGCTAACACTAAGATGGGCAGTATTTTCACACCGTATGCCTATTACTATGCTTGGAATAAAGCGAATGACCAGGATAAGGTTTCCAATGGCATCAGTTCACTTTTTACGATGATTGCCGGTGCTTTTGCAAAAGACCGTGTGATTCAGTTGCTCCGGGATTTCGTATTCTACCCAGATGACAGCAAAAAGAGCGAAGCCATAGTGTGCCGCTATCCGCAGTTTTTTGCCGCCGGGAAGATGCTTGCAAATATCAAAAAGCATCTGCGCCCTGCCGGTGATGGTAAAGGTGGTACATACTTCGGTGCGACTGGCTGTGGTAAAACCTATATGATGCTGTTCCTGGCTCGTATGATTGCCCTGCGTGACCCGGATACATTCAACAACCCAACTATTATCATTATCGTTGACCGTGAGGATCTGGACACCCAGACCGCAGAACTGTTTGCTACGGCAACAAAGTTCCTACATGAAAGTGATGTCCGCAGTATCGAGTCCCGTGCAGACATGGCCAAGACCCTCGGTGACAGACCGAGCGGCGGCGTATATATCACATCCATACAGAAATTCTGCGAGAAAACAGGTCTGCTTTCCGACCGCAGCAATATTATCTGCATTTCGGACGAGGCCCACAGAACGCAAACCGGCATTGGTGCAAAACTGAAAAAGACCGATAAGGGTGTGTTTACTACCTATGGCTTTGCAAAGTATCTGCGTGACAGTTTCCCCAATGCAACCTACTGCGGTTTCACCGGTACTCCTGTGGATGAGACAATTGCCGTATTCGGCGATGTGGTTGATAGCTACACCATGAAGGAATCCAGTGATGACGGCATTACTGTCCGCATCGCATACGAGCCTCGTCTTGCTCGCGTTATCCTGTCGGACGAACAGGCGAAGGAAATTCAGAAATATTATGACCGCTGCGCCGAGCAAGGCTCTACACAAGAGCAGATTGAAGAAAGTCAGCGGGCAATGGCTCAGATGAGAGCCATCCTCGGTCACCCGGACAGACTCAAAAAACTGGCGGCAGACATCGTACTCCACTATGAAGCACTATGCGCCGAAAAGCCGGAAATCGTACAAAAGGCAATGATTGTATGCTCCGACAGAGCCGTTGCATTCCGTTTGTTACAGGAAATCCTTGCTGTGCGCCCGGAATGGGGTGAAAAGCACCGTGCCGAGGATGAGTCGGTATTAACCGAGGAACAGTTGAATAAACTGATGCCTCTGCCGAAAATCAACCTCGTGGCCACACAGGGTGCAAACGATGAAAAAGACCTGTTCGATGCTTGCGGCACCAAGGAATACCGTAAAATGCTCGACAGGCAGTTCAAGAATAATAATTCTAATTTCAAAATTGCCGTTGTGGTGGATATGTGGATCACTGGCTTTGATGTGCCGTCCCTTGCGGTCATGTACATTGATAAGCCTTTGCAGAAACATACCCTCATCCAGACCATCTCCCGCGTCAATCGAGTTTTCGATGGTAAAGACAAAGGGCTTGTGGTTGACTATATCGGCATCAAAAACAATATGATGGAAGCAGTTAAGAAATATGGCAGCGCACAGGAAAGCCCTGTTGATGAACTGAATATCACGCTGGGTATTTTTCGTAACCATCTGGCAATGATTGATGAACTGCTTGTTGGATTCAATTCCACCAAATTCTATGTCGGTGAGCCACTGGAACGATTGACCTGTCTCAACATGGCGGCAGAGTATGTGCAGAGCAATAAAGAGATGGAAACTCGTTTTATGGGTCTTTCTCGTAGGCTGAAGAGTGCATACACGATTTGTTTCCCATCCGGGGAATTGACGGATATTGAAACTGCTAAGGCACAGTTCTATCTTGCTATCCGTTCCATTATTTACAAACAGACCAAGGGTGATGCCCCGGATGCCGAAATTATGAATCGCGTGGTTGAGGAAATGGTTCGCAACGCTATTGCCTGCACCGGCATTGAAAATATCGTGGACGAGAAGAAATCCGTAGATCTATTTAGTGATGAATTTATTGCAGAATTGGATGCTGTAAAAATGCCTATCACAAAATTCAATGCGTTGCTCAAACTTCTCCGTAAGGCTATCAACAGCTATGGGCGCACGAATAAGGTAAAGGCACAAGAATTTGACGCACGCCTTCGTAGCGTGGTGGAGGCATACAACAGCCGTGACAAGCTGGTATTTACCAGTGAGGTCGTTGCAGATTTCGTTAATGACCTGTCTGATCAGTTGCTACAGATTTTGAAGGATTTGCAGGAGGATAAGACCTCTTTTGAAAAGTTGGGTATCAGCTTTGAGGAAAAAGCATTTTACGATATTCTGGTCAAGGTACGTGATGACCACGGGTTCCCCTATGCTGATGAAAAGTGTTTGATTTTGGCAAAGAAAATCAAAGAACTCGTTGACGATAAGGCTCAGTTTGCAGATTGGTCTACCCGTGATGATATCAAGAATCAGCTAAATATGGAACTCACAATTCTTTTGTACCAAAATGGCTATCCGCCAGAATGGGATGAAGAGGTATTTGAGAAGGTCATGGAGCAAGCTGAAAACTTCAAGAAGTATTCTGACAGATAAACAAAAAAGACCACACCGCAGACTATACAGCCTGTTGTGTGGTCTTTTTGTTGGCACCGCTTGAGGACGTCACTCAAAAATTATTATTGCTTTTAATAATCCCTAAGTGAACGCCCCAAACTGCGCTCTCTTTTTGCTTTGGGCGGCGGGAGGTTTTGGGGCGAATTCGGCCTTTCTCAGGCGCGGTTTCCCTGCTATAATAACAGAAGAAAGTTTCGAGGGAGGAAATACAATGATCAAGCATGTTGTTTGCCAGAAATTCGCGGATAAGGCAGATGCGGCCAAGGCCGCAGAAATGCTTCGGGCTCTGGTCGGCCAGGTTCCGACGCTCAAAAGCATGGAGGTTGGCCTGGATTTTATGGGGAGCGAGCGTTCCTATGATTTGGTTCTGATCGCGGCGTTCGAGGATGAGGCGGGGCTCAAGGCTTACGACCAGCATCCAAAGCACGAAGAGGTGCGCGCCTTTATTCGCGCTCACCGGACGGGGACGGTCAGCGTGGATTATAGCGTGGAGTAGGGCATATGAAAATACGCGAAGAACGGCCGGAAGAGTTTGGGCAAATCTATCAGCTTGTGCAGGAGGCGTTCGCCACGGCACAGGTTTCGGACGGCACGGAGCAGGATTTCGTGGAGGAGCTGCGCCGGCGCGGAGGGTATCTGCCCGGCTTTGCTTTGGTCGCAGAAGAAGACGGCGCGCTCATCGGGCACATCATGCTAACGAAAACAAAGTGGATTGATGCGAAAGGGGAAGAGGAAAATGCTCTGCTGCTCGCGCCCCTGTGCGTCAAAAAGGAGTATCGCAGCCGCGGCATCGGCGGGAGGCTGATTGCCGAAGCCTGCCAGCGTGCGGTTTATGCTGGATATCCGGCGGTTTTCCTGATCGGCAACCCGGATTACTATACGCGCCATGGCTTTGCGTGCATGGAGCAATACGGCATTTCACCCATGCCTGCCAGCCTGCCTTTGCGCAACTGCATGGCGAGGGAGCTGATGTGTGGCGCCCTGCAAGGCAAAGAGGGAAGCCAGGTAGCGATTGAATAGCATTTTGAGGCATATAAAAAAGAGGCGAAGTGCCTCTTTTTTATATGAGCTTAAAGAAACGCGATGGTATCCTCGGCGGTCATGCTGCGCTCCCCCTTGGCCGCGCTGGCACGCTCGCCGGCTTTGCCGCAGAGATAGGCCCCGCCATATGCCGCTTGGGCTGGCTCCAGCCCTTGCGCCAACAGCGCCCCGATGACGCCCGTCAGCACGTCGCCCGAGCCGCCCTTGGCCATGCCAGGCGAGCCGGCGGTGATAAAATAAGCTTCATCTCCGGCGGCGACGATTGTCGTGGCGCCTTTTAAGAGCAGTATCACGCCGTGCTCTTGGGAAAAAGCCTGGGCATGGAGCACGGGATCCTGCAGGATTTGCTCTACGCTCAATCCAGAGAGCCGGGAAAACTCTTTGGGATGCGGCGTGAGCACAGTGTTGGCACCAAAGCAAAGCGGCTGGCGCGCCAGAAGCGTCAGGGCGTCCGCGTCGAGAACTTTGGGCTGATCAGATTTGGCGAGCCGTGCCACCAGTTCTGTGGTTTGCTCCTCCTGCCCGATGCCCGGGCCAACGGCCAGCGCGTCAAACCCGGCAAGCATGTTCTCGGTAAAATCCATGGGTGCGATATAGTCCGGGTGCGGCGAGATTTCCCGCGCCATGGCAGTTGGGAGGCTGCTTTGCGCCTTATCGCAGACATATCCGCAGGAGAGCAGCGTCGTCAGCCCGGCTCCGGCGGCAATGCCTGCTCTGGTGCAGAGCAGCGCGGCCCCAGCCATTCCTTTTGCGCCGGCAACTACGCCCAGCCTGCCGTAGCTTCCCTTATGGGTATTGGCGGCCCGGGCGGGGAGTGAAAATTCATCCACCCACTTGAGCGGCAGTTCCCGGTCGTCCATCCCGATTTTGGCAATGCGGAGCTTGCCGGTTTTCTCGCGGCCAGGGAAAAGAAAATGGCCGGGCTTGGCATATTGAAATGTAACCGTTGCGTCAGCAGCGACGGCCAGCGGGGCCGCTCCTGTCTCGCCAAAGACGCCGGAGGGAATATCGATGGCAATTTTTTTAGCCGGATGCTCGTTGATTGCGCAGATTGCCTGGGCATATAGCCCGGAGGGAGCGCGGTTCAGGCCCGTGCCGAATATGCCGTCTAAAATGATGTCGGCGGGCTGCGCAAAAAATGCGGGCAAAGTTTGATCATCCAGCAGGGTGAGCCGCTCGGAGTGTTCCCAGAAAGCGAAATTTGCCGCTGCATCGGCAGGGAGCTCCTTTGCCGGAAAATACCCAACCTGAACATCGTATCCGGCTATCAACAGAATGCGGGCGGCGGCAAACGCATCTCCGCCGTTGTTTCCGCCTCCGGCCACCGCGAGAATGCGCCCGGCCGAAGGCTGTATCTGCATAGCCGCCTGGCAGACGGCCGCAGCAGCCTGCTCCATCAGGAGCAGCCCAGGTATCTTCTGGCGAGTTATCATATCCTGATCGATTGCCCGCGCCTGGCTGGGCAATGCAATTTGTTTCATTTTCGACGCCTCCTTTTTATTCATTATAACTTGATACTTTAAAGGTGGAAAGAGGGAACTGTATGGGACAATCAATATTTTACCCGATTTTCTAACCGTAGTATGATCTTCCTATAACTGGAAAATAAATGGATGAATGAGATGCAGGGAGATTGGAAGGAAAGAGAAAGGAAAGAAGAAAGAGCGCCGGAGAATTTCCTCTGGCAGTTTGGCTTTGAGCAATCCTTTCGCATACAGGGCTATGCACTGCTCTATGCGCACGGCGATTCCATGCGGCCGCGCATCCTGGCAGGCGATTTGGTCCTGATTCAGCTGGGAGCCGAGGTGCAAAACGGCCAATATGCAGCAGTCTCCATTGATGGGGGAAGGGCAGAGCTTTTCCGCGTTTTGCGCCAGAAAAAGGGAATTTTGCTCTGCCCGGAGAACCGCGCGTTTCCCATGCGCTTTTTCCCCGCGCGTGAAACTTCGCGGCTGCGCATCTTCGGCAGGGTAGCAAAGAGCATGAGAAGTCTGTGAATTGCAATATCAAAATGAGTATTTGCAGTTTTTTAGGGGTATTTCCGCAAAAATATGGAAAAAAATCTGAATTTTTGAAATTTTACTATTGCAAACTTTCATATTTTTGCTATAATTAATGTCATGTTAAGTTTGTAGTTCAGATGCAACGGAGAATGTAGGAGGAAGAGAACATGACGTACACACAGAGAGTTTATGAATCCGTCAAAGCAAAGAACCCGGGCGAGCCTGAATTTTTGCAGGCGGTCAAGGAAGTTCTGGAGTCGCTGGAGCCGGTTTTTGAGAAGAAGCCGGAATACGAAGCGGCTGGCATTTTGGAGCGCATCGTTGAGCCTGAGCGCCAGATCATTTTCCGCGTTCCGTGGGTGGATGATCAGGGCAAAGTGCAGGTCAACCGCGGCATGAGAGTGCAGTTCAACAGCGCGATTGGGCCCTATAAGGGCGGCCTGAGGCTGCATCCGTCCGTAAACCTGGGCATCATCAAATTCCTGGGCTTCGAGCAGATTTTCAAAAACTCTCTGACCGGCCTTCCCATGGGCGGCGGCAAAGGCGGCTCGGATTTCGACCCCAAGGGCAAGAGCGATATGGAAGTGATGCGGTTCTGCCAGAGCTTTATGAGCGAGCTGTTCCGCCACATCGATGCGGATACGGATGTCCCCGCCGGCGATATCGGCGTAGGCGCCCGGGAGATCGGCTATCTGTTTGGCCAGTATAAGAAGCTGAAGAACCAGTTCCACGGCGTGCTGACCGGCAAGGGGCTGACCTATGGCGGCTCCCTGGCCCGCACGGAAGCGACGGGCTATGGCCTCATCTATTTCGTCAACGAGATGATCGGCGAAAAGGGCAAATCCTTCGAAGGTTCGACGGTCGTCATCTCCGGCTCGGGCAACGTCGCCATCTATGCCTGCGAAAAAGCGCAGCAGTACGGCGCGAAAGTCGTCGCGATGTCGGATTCCAACGGCTATGTCTACGATAAAGACGGCATCAAGCTGGATATCGTCAAAGAGATCAAGGAAGTCAAGCGCGGCAGAATCAAGGAGTATGCGGAGAAGACGGGTGCAGAGTATCATGAAGGGTGCTCCGGCATCTGGACGATTCCCTGCGATATCGCGCTTCCCTGCGCAACGCAGAACGAGCTGAACGAGGAGAGCGCAAAGGCGCTGGTGAAAAACGGCTGCTATGCGGTCGGCGAGGGCGCGAACATGCCCACCACGCTGGAGGCAACCAAATACTTCCAGGCGAACGGCGTCCTGTTTGCACCGGGCAAAGCTTCCAACGCAGGCGGCGTATCCGTCTCCGGCCTGGAAATGTCTCAGAATAGCCTGCGCCTTTCCTGGACATTCGAGGAAGTGGATGCAAGGCTCAAAGATATCATGGTCAACATCTACCGTCAGTGCCGCGATGCCGCAAAAGAGTATGGCAAGGAAGATAACTTCGTGGTCGGCGCGAATATCGCCGGCTTCGAGAAGGTCGCGAAATCCATGCTGGCGCATGGCGTTGTCTAAAGCAAATAGAAAAGCACCCGCAAGGGTGCTTTTTTTCTTGTATGAAAAATAAAAAAAGTCTGTAAAAATCAATCGCCTTGTTGCTGTTTTTGCATGTGGTTTTACCAGAATGCTCTTTCGCAAAAATTTGACATCGGATATTTTTCATGATAATAAAGAGGTATCGCAATATAAGGATATACATAACATAAACAATTCCTCGACATTATTATTGATGAGGTATGAAGCTATGAAGTTGGGAAAATGCAAACAATGTAATCATGAGTTCGAATACGAGATCAGTCGTAATCTCATAGTTTTTTGTCCATATTGTAAGGAATATGCCTTTTTGCTATGTGAATATGGGTTTGGCCCGGTTGTTCCCTGTAAAATACTTTTGGGGCAAGAAGAAATTGCCACGGTAACGTATCATGATAGAAACAATAGTATATATAGATATGATTCTGATAAATTTCATATTCATAAGGTGCTAGCAAAAGCATATCTTGAAGCGTTGTTGGAAGCGGAAGATATCACTGCTTTTTATCTTACCCCAGAAATAAAAGACAAGAATTCGCTGTATTTTGAACAGGTGGGTAAAAGGGACTACGTAGTATTCAATGGAATACGTTATAAAGTATTAAAGAAAACAAGGGACAAGTTTTTTAAATATTATTGGGATATGAGAGAATATGCGAAAGAAGTCGAAAATTTTGCATATAAAGTACTGGCGCAACAGAGTATATTAAATGACGGATATTTTGAAGTTTTCTAAAAATGGCAGTAATAAGTATTTTATGCCAAGGTAAATTTTAGAGAGATGCTATGTTGGAGATTGAGCAAAAGATAAATTTTAAATGATAGGCCATATCAAAAAGAGCAGAGAATTCTCTGCTCTTTTTCTATAAAGATTTCAGAAACGCTTCCAGGCGATTCAGCCCTTCCTCCAGCTCGGGCTGGCTATAGCAATAGGAAAGGCGGATATGCCCTTCCGTGCCAAAACAGGAACCAGGCACAGCCGCCAGCTTGGCCTCATGGATCATGCGTGTGCAGAACTCCTCGGAAGGCAGGCCGTATTTTTCGATAGAAGGGAAGCAATAGAACGCGCCCTCGGGCTCTGGCGTTTGCAGCCCCATTTTTTGCAGGCGCATGCACATAGCATCCCGGCGCCGGCGATACTGCTCGATCATCGGGGCGGGATCATATGCCAGAGCCTGCTCGCAGGCGGGCTGTAGGAAGGAGACAGCCGAAACCACAGTATAGGAATGCAGTTTCACAAGCTGCTCGGCGATGGGGGCGGCGGCCAAAACATAGCCCATGCGCCAGCCCGTCATGGCATAGGGCTTGCTGAAGCTCTGCACCACGATGATCTTTTCGCGAATCTGCTGGAACTGGGAAAAGCTCGGGCAATCGCCATAGCAAAGCTGGGCGTAGACGTCGTCGCAGATGACAAAAATATCCCGATCCCGCACAAGCTCGTAAATCCCTTCCAGCGTCTTTTGATGATAGACCACGCCGGTGGGGTTGTTGGGCGAGTTGAGCAAAATCGCCTTGGTGCGCTCTGTGATGCGCGAGCAGAGCGCGCCGGCATCGATCTGAAAGCCGCTCTGCTTGGTATCCAGCGGAACCATAACGCCGCCGGATAAGCGGATGATGGGCTCGTAGACGCCAAAAGCCGGGATGGGGACGATGACTTCGTCTCCCGGGTTCAGGATGCCGCGCAGTGCCAAAAAAAGCCCTTCGGTTGCGCCGTCCGTGATGATGACTTCCCCCGGGCGATAGCAGACGCCGTTCTTCTCCTGCTCGAACTGGCAGACGCGCTCCCGGAGCGCGTCATAGCCGGCATTGGGCGGGTAGTGCGTCAGGTTTTCATCCAGCGCGCGCTTTGCCGCGGCTTTGATGGGCTCTGGGGTATTGAAATCCGGCTCGCCAATCGTCAGGGAGACGCATCCCTCCACCTGCCGCGCCAGCGCAGTAAACTTGCGGATGCCGCTGGGAGAGAGGGAAAGAAGTTGGTTGCTCATGCGATGTTTCATACAGATGCTCCTTATGCGTTAGAGATAGAGCAGCTTCTGGAAGAGCGCGAGTCCAGGCTCCAAAAGCTGTTCGTCGAAATTAAAGCGATCGGAATGCAGGGGCTGGTCTCCGCCGATGCCAAGGAAGAAAAAGATGCCGGGCAGGCGCTGTTGGTAGAAGGAAAAATCTTCGGTGATCAGCGTGGGCTTTTCCAAGACCACTAGATTCTCCTGGCCAAGGCTCTGCAAAACTTGCTCAAAGAGCAGCGGGGAGTTATGGACGGGCGGATACCCTTCGCTCATATGCTGGGAAATTTGGCAGCCCAGCTCGCCCTCCAGTGAGCGCGCAATGGCAGAGAGGTTCTGCGCCAAAGCCTGGTGCAGACTGCCTGAAAAAGTGCGCAGCGTCCCTTCCAGGCGCGTATAGGCGCTGATGGCGTTGCGGGCAGAGCCGCTCTGCATTCGGCCGAACCGCAGCAGCCGGAACTGCTCCGGCTCAAATTCTTCCGCCATGCGGTAAGCGCGCTGTACGAACTGAACCCCGGCGCTTAAGGCATCGATGCCATCCTCCTGCCGGGCGATGTGGGCGCTTTTGCCGCAAATTTCAATGGTCAACTCGCTGGACTGCGCCATGAGGGCCCCGCTGCGGGATGCGATGACGCCGGCGGGCAGGCTGGGCCAGAGATGCAGGCCAAAAAGATGCGAGATGTGAAGCTGTTCCAATATGCCCGAATCGCAGATATGTTTTGCGCCGCCTGTCGTCTCTTCGGCGGGCTGGAAAATCAGGAGCACATTATGCGGCAGAGAGGAGAGATTCTGCGAAAGCCATTCGGCAAAGCAGAGCAGAATCGCCATATGCCCGTCGTGGCCGCAGGCGTGCATGGCCCCCTCGTGGCGGGAGCGGAAACCAAGCGCATTTTGCTCTTGTATGGGCAGCGCGTCCATATCGCTGCGGAAAGCAACGGCATCCTCTTTTCCCGCGTCAAAGAAAGCGCAGACCGCATCCCCATATGGGTGCAGAATGCGGCAAGGCAGCGGGCGCAAAGCCTGCTCGAGATATGCTCTGGTTTTGGGAAGCTGCTGATCCAGCTCGGGAATCTGGTGCAGTGCGCGGCGGTGCGCGGTGAGTTTTTCTAGCATGAGAGCCTCCTGTTGGTTCATAAAATAATTGTACCCCAATGCCCGGGCGAATGCAAATGCCGGCGGCGGCCAAAAAGTGCTTGCAATTTTGCGGTGAGAATGATATGATTTTGCTAACATTATGATAGAGGTGCGAAAACGAAGAGTTCTGCCCGAGCTGGCGAGCGAGGAAGGCAGGAGGGGGCAATTTCGCCGAATTCCCGGAGCAGGCGTGCGAAGGGGATGGGGCTTCGGGGAAAACCCGTGGCACTGTCTGCATGATACATGCGGGAGCGCTATCTTATGGCTAGAAATACAATCTGCGGCAGCAAGGCGCAGCTTTTGTGTGTATTCGCCAGCGGGGATTGCGCCCTGCTGGCTTTTTTGATGAAGGATAAAGGGGGTGATGGCAGTGGGCCTTTTTTGCAGAAAAAAATGGGCCTTGAGCAAAGCCATCACGGGGGCGCAGAGCGCCGCCCGGAAGCATTGCGGAGATAAAAACAAAGTCTAGATTCGCCTGGTAGGGCAAAGGAGAAAATTATGGCAGTAAAGGGTTCGATTGTTGCATTGGTAACGCCGTTTGCAAAGGATGGCAGCGTGGATTTCGGAAAGCTCCGGGAGCTTTTGGATTGGCATATTGAAAGCGGGACGGACGGCATTTTGATGATGGGGACGACGGGCGAAAATGCGACGACGGAACACGAAGAGGACGAGAAAATTTGCCAGTTTGCCATCGATCATGTGGCGGGGCGCGTTCCGATGATCATCGGCGGCGGCTCCAACTCGACGCGCACACAGATGGATAAGTGCATCAAATATTCCAAGATGGGGGCGGATGCGTTGCTCTGCATCTCTCCCTATTATAATAAGACGAACGCCGAAGGCATGTACCGCCATTTCGCAGAGGCGGCGGACGTCTCCGGGGCGCCCATCATTCTCTATAATGTCCCCGGGCGCACGGGCTGCTCGATTCCCGTTGAGGCTGTCGCCCGGCTCAGCCGGCATGGCAATGTCATGGGCATCAAGGAAGCCAGCGGCGATATCGCCTATGCCAGCGAAGTGGCACGGCTTTTGAGCGACGACTTTGTCATGTACAGCGGCAACGACGATATCACTGTCCCGCTGTTGGCGCTGGGCGGCGTGGGCGTCATCTCGGTCTGGGCAAATATTATGCCGAAAACCTGCCATAATATGGTCATGGATTATCTCCAGGGGCGGCAGAAGGAGGCGCTGGCCGTTCAGCTGCGCTATCTGGATCTCATCCACGCGCTCTTTATGGAGGTCAACCCGATTCCCGTCAAGGAAGCCATGAACCTGATGGGCATGAACGTGGGCGGATTCCGGCTGCCGCTGTATGAAATGCCGCAGGCCAAGCGGGAAAAGCTGGCGGCCATCATGCGCGAAGCCGGCCTGAAGGTGCAGTAAGGAGAGAACTATGAAGATTGTATTATCCGGCTATGGCAAAATGGGAAAAATGCTGGAGGAGCAGGCTGTGCTGCGCGGCCATGAGATTGTGGCGCGCATCGATATTGATAGTGTAGAAGCCTTTGCCTCTTTGCCCAAAGCGGATGTTGTTCTGGATTTTTCGCACCCCGGTATGCTGCCCTCCCTGGCCGGCTATATCCGGCGGACGGGCACGGCTCTTTGCAGCGGGACGACGGCATTCGGAGAGCAGGAGCGGCAGACGCTGGCCGAGCTGGCGGAGTATGCCCCGGTTCTGCACAGTGCAAACTACAGCCTGGGCATTGCGGTGTTCCGCAAGATGCTGGAGCAGTTTGCCCCCATGCTGCGGGAAGGCTTCGATGTGGAAGTGGTGGAAAAGCACCATAATCAGAAGGTCGATGCGCCCAGCGGAACGGCAAAACTGCTGGTGCAGGCTATCGATCCCGCGGGGGAGCGGGAAATCGTAACCGGGCGAGAGGGCATGTGCGGCAAGCGCAGCCAGGATGAAATCGGCGTATTTGCTCTGCGCGGAGGCACGGTCGCAGGCGAGCACAGTGTCTATTTCTTCGGCGAGGATGAGACGCTGTGCATCACGCATTCGGCTACCAGCCGGCGCATTTTCGCCGTGGGCGC
The DNA here is from genome assembly GCA_041223705.1 of Christensenellaceae bacterium 44-20. Lineage (NCBI taxonomy): Bacteria > Bacillati > Bacillota > Clostridia > Christensenellales > Christensenellaceae > Christensenellaceae bacterium 44-20. Next base: position 665,060 of record JBCLQU010000001.1, on the reverse strand, counting down.
GGTGCGGGCGGCGGAAGCGCTCAAAGACAAAGCGCCCGGCCTCTACGATCTGCAAAATGTGCTGTTTTAGCGAATACCAACGACAAAAGGAGAATACGAATATGGACGCCTATCAGATTATCGAATACATTCAGAAATCCGAAAAAAAGACCCCTGTGCGGGTTTTCCTTCAGGAAAAGGAGCCGGTCTGCTTCCCGGGGGCGATGGAATTTTGCGCCCAGGGCGGCATGAAGATCGTCTTTGGCGACTGGAAGGAGATCGGCCCGGTTCTGGAAAAAAATGCGGATAAGATCGAGAAAATCCAGATCGAGAACGACGCGAGAAACTCCGCCATCCCCATGCTGGATAAGAAGGAAATTGCGGCGCGCATCGAGCCGGGTGCCATCATCCGCGAGCAGGTGGAGATTGGCGCAAATGCCGTCATCATGATGGGCGCGATCATCAATATCGGCGCAGTCATCGGCGAGGGCACCATGATCGATATGGGCGTCGTTCTGGGCGGCCGGGCGACAGTCGGCAAAAACTGCCACGTGGGCGCGGGAGCTGTGCTGGCCGGTGTGGTCGAGCCGCCCAGCGCGACACCGGTCATCGTGGAGGATGATGTGGTCATCGGCGCCAATGCCGTGGTTTTAGAGGGCGTGCGCGTCGGAAAAGGCGCGGTTGTGGCGGCGGGCGCCGTCGTAACAGAGGATGTTGCGCCGAATATGGTCGTCGCAGGGACGCCTGCCCGGGTCATCAAGCAGAAGGATGAGAAAACCCTGGGCAAAACGGAGCTGGTTGCCGCACTGCGGGAGCTGAAATAGCAAAAGAGCAGAATGAAAAGCCGCTGGAATTTTCCGGCGGCTTTTTTTGTTTTGGGCAGGCTAATATTCGATTCCTCTGCGCGCAGGGGCGCGGCGCGATGCGAAGGGGTGCTTGACGGCGCGCATCTGTGTGGCATAGTCGGCTATGTCAAGCAGAGCCTGGGTTGGCGCGCGGCCAGTCAGCACGACCTCGCATTTTGCGGCGGCAATGGCCTGGCAGAGCTCGGATTCGGTCAAAATGCCCTGGGAGAGCGCATCCAGCGCTTCGTCCAGAATGGCAATCTGATATGCGCCGCTGGCCATATGCTCACTGGCCCTTTGGAAGAGTGCGTGTTGTGCGCGGCAGTATTCCCGCTGTTTTTCCGGGGGCATTTGCCAGAGAAATTCGGCAGGCCCTTCTGTGAGAATCTGGGCGCCCAGCTGCCGCAAAGGCTGAATCTCGCCGCTGGATCCATCCTTTAAAAACTGGCAGAACAAAGCGCCCAATCCGGTGCCCAGGCAGCGAAGGCATAGCCCGGCGGCGGCGGTCGTCTTGCCCTTGCCATCTCCGTAATAAATATGAACACAGTAATCTTGCATGGAAGCTCACTCCTTATTTTCTTATGATACCATGTCGTCAGCGCGCGGTGTGCGCTGGTGGCAGCCGTCAGTGAACGCTCGGCCCTTCGTGCGTTCATTTTACCATGATAAAGGCAAGAGCAAGCGTGCCTCTTCTTTTTGCACTGCGGCGAAATGATATGCCGCTTGAAGCGCTCTGCAAATTGTGTTACACTTTCTTTGACTGACGGGAGGGCTTATGAAAAAATCGAGATTCTTTCTCCTATTTTTGCTGATTCTGCTGCTCGTGCCTTTGGGGGCAGGAGCGGCAATTTTAGATGAACTTCCCCTGGAAAAGGGGGCGACGGGGCAGAGCGTCGTCATGCTGCAGCAACGCCTCATTGACTTAGGCTACCTGCATTTTCGGCCGACCGGCTCCTATGGCGATATGACGAAATCTGCGGTCGCCAGCTTTCAGGCGCGCAACGGGATTTCCTCCACAGGCGTTTTTGGCGAAAATACCTTTTCCAAGCTCTATAGCCGGGGCCTTGCGCGCACGGCAGGCAATCCCGGGATTCCAAGAGTCATCGGTCCGGGCGGGCAGGGCAAGCCGGAGCCGGGAGAACTGGCAAATTGGCAGGAGGTAAACAGCGTGTTTACGGTGGGCCAGACGGCGACTGTGATGGACTATAAGACGCAGAAGACCTATCAGGTGCGGCGCACAGGCGGCGAGAACCATGTGAACGCAGTTTTTGCCGGGGCGGACGGCGAGCAGGTGTTCTTATCCTGCTTTGGCGGAAGCTACACCTGGGAAAAGCGCCCGGCGATTGTGGAAGCGGGCGGCAGGCGCTTTGCGGCCTCTGTTTTCGGGACGCGCAACGCCGCCGGGGAAATCGATATCTATTTTTTTGAGAGCGGCTCGGATATGGGCGGCATTTTGGATGCGGAGCACCACAGCAACGTCTATCTGGCGGCAGGGACCAACGCATGAGGGAGATCAGAGAGATTGCGCCGCAAAAGCGCAATAAGAACCGGTATAATATCTCGGATGAAGATGGCTTTCTGACCTCTCTTTCCGTGGAGACTGTGCTGCGCTATCATCTCAAAGAGGGAATGCAGGTCTCGGATGAGCTGCTGGAGGAGATGAAGCGGGAAGATACCGTCAAATACGCCAAGGAGATCGGCGTGGCCTATGTCGCCTATGCTCCCAGAACCAGGCGGCAGCTGGAACAGCACCTCGCTAAAAAGGGCATCGATGCGCAGAGCATTGCTCAGGCGGCAGAGACGCTGGAGAAATACTCTTATTTGGACGACGCCGCCTATGTGCGGGAATTTGCGCGCAGTTATGGGGAAAAGCTGGGCGCCGGAGCCATGCGCCAAAAGCTCATGGAACGGGGCGTGGAGCGGCAGGTGATCGAGGAGAATCTGGAGCTCTCCCAAGAAGGGCAGCAGGCGGCGGCATTGGCGCTGGCGCAGAAACTGCGCCGGAAATATGCGGATCAGCCGGAGCCAAAGCGCAGGCAAAAGATGTTTGCGGCGCTTGCCCGGCGCGGGTTTTCCTACGACGATATCCGCGCAGTACTGAGCGAACTGGGAGAAGAGGAAGATGAGCTATTTTGAGCGGCTGAGAGCGGGCCTTGATGCGCGGGATACAGAGCTGTTCTGCCTGGAAGAGGTGGATTCGACCAACACATTTCTCAAAAAGCGGGCGGCCGAGCACAAGATGATGGCGGTCGCTCTGCGGCAGACGGCAGGCAGAGGGCGGCTGGGCAGAGCCTGGAGCTCGGAGGGAGAGAACGTCTATGCCAGCTTCTACTATCCCGCCCTACAGCAGGAGATGGGGGCAGTAACGCTGTGCGTGGCGCTGGCCGTCTCGGATGCCGCTCGGGATCTGGGAGTGGAAACGCAGATCAAATGGCCCAACGATATCTATGCGCAAGGCCGCAAGCTTTGCGGCATTTTATGCGAGGGCATCTATGAAGGAGCGCGTCTTCTGGGAATTGTCATCGGCATCGGAGTCAACGTCAATCAGGAGCAGTTTGATGCGGAAATTGCAGAGCGGGCAATTTCCATCAGAAATATCCTCGGAAGAAAGCAAAGGCTGGAAGAAGTCGTGTTTGGGCTGAAGCGGCATCTGGATGCCCGGCTGGCACGCTTTTTTGCCCAGGGTTTTCCGCCGCTTCGGGAGGAATACCAGGCGTGCTCCTATTTGCAGGGAAAAGAAGTTTGCGCAGGGGAGGCAGAGGGCCTCTGCATCGGGGTTTCGCAGGAGGGCGATTTGCTGCTGCAAACGCAAGACGGCGAGGTGCGGCGCATTCGCTTTGGGGAAGTGACTCAGCGGATACGGCCCAAAGAGGCATAAAAAAGGAGGATGGAGAAGCATCCTCCTTTTTGCATGGAAACCGCGCAAAAGTTTTGCCAAAAATATGAATAAAAGGTAAATAGATGGAAATAAAAAGTAGAGAGAGATTTTGAGAGATAATGAGAAATAAAGCGTGAAAACTGCGCGTTTTTCAAATGCCACACATCTTGTATAATTTGGCAACTTCTCTATAATAATAGTTGTTAGCACTCGATGTAAAAGAGTGCTAACAACCATTGAATGAAATGCAGATGATTTTTTAAGGAGGGTTTGAAAATGAAGCTAAAGCCGTTGGCGGATAGGGTTGTCATCAAATCGGTTGAAGTTGAGAAAGTAACCAAGAGCGGCCTGGTGCTGACGTCCAGCGCGCAGGAGAAGCCGCAGATGGCGGAAGTCGTCGCGGTAGGGCCGGGCGGCGTTGTGGATGGCAAAGAGATCACGATGTACGTCAAAGAGGGCGACCGCGTGATTTATTCCAAATATGCGGGCACAGAAGTCAAGCTGGATGGCGAGGAGTTCATCGTCGTCAAGCAGTCGGATATTCTGGCAGTGGTAGAGTAATTAGGAAGGAGATACACCATGGCAAAACAGATTAAATACGGTGAAGATGCGCGGCGCGCGCTGGAGAGCGGCGTCAATCAGCTGGCGGATACGGTAAAGGCGACGCTGGGGCCCAAGGGCAGAAACGTCGTGCTGGATAAGAAATTCGGTTCCCCGCTCATCACAAACGACGGCGTTACCATCGCGAAGGAAATCGAGCTGGAAGACCCATTTGAAAACATGGGTGCGCAGCTGGTAAGAGAAGTTGCAACCAAGACCAACGACGTTGCCGGCGACGGCACGACGACGGCGACCCTGATGGCTCAGGCCATGATCCGCGAGGGGCTGAAGAACGTGGCGGCCGGCGCAAACCCCATGGTTTTGAAAAAGGGCATTATGGCCGCGACCGAGGCGGCTGTTGAGGGTCTCAAAGAGCTTTCCAAGCCCATCGAGGGTTCTGCCGCTATCGAGCAGGTTGCATCTGTTTCCGCAAACGACGCGAATATCGGCCACCTGATCGCGCAGGCGATGGAGAAGGTTGGCAACGAGGGCGTTATCACCGTCGAAGAATCCAAGACCATGAAAACGGATTTGGTCGTCGTGGAGGGCATGCAGTTTGACAGAGGCTATGCCTCCGCTTATATGGCGACGGATACGGACAAAATGGAAGCAGTTTTGGACGATCCCTACATTTTGATCACAGATAAGAAGATTTCCAACATTCAGGAAATTCTCCCGCTGCTGGAGCAGATTGTGCAGACGGGCAAGAAGCTGCTCATCATCGCGGAGGAAGTGGAAGGCGAGGCGCTGGCAACGCTGGTGCTCAACAAACTGCGCGGCACGTTCAACTGCGTCGCCGTCAAGGCTCCCGGTTTTGGCGACAGAAGAAAAGCTATGCTGGAAGACATCGCTATCCTGACGGGCGGCACGGTCATCTCGGAAGAAGTCGGCATGGAGCTGAAAGAAGCGACTGTCGATATGCTGGGCTCCGCACGGCAGGTGAAAGTCGATAAAGAAAACACCATCATCGTCGAGGGCAAGGGCGATCCCGAAAAAATCAAAGCTCGGGTCAACTCCATCCGCAATCAGATCGAGGACTGCACTTCGGATTACGACCGCGAGAAACAGCAGGAGCGCCTGGCAAAACTGGCCGGCGGCGTAGCTGTTATCCAGGTTGGCGCTGCAACCGAGACCGAGATGAAGGAAATGAAACTGCGCATCGAGGATGCTCTGGCTGCGACGAGAGCGGCTGTGGAAGAGGGCATCGTTCCCGGCGGCGGCACGGCAATGCTCAAAGTGGAGGGCAAGGTCAAGGCGCTGATGGAGCAGGAGAGCGGCGATATCAAAACCGGCGTTTCCATCGTGCTCCGCGCTCTGGAAGAGCCGATTCGCCAGATTGCCGCAAACGCAGGCATCGAGGGCAGCATCATCGTCGAGAAAGTGCGCGAGAACCAGAGCAAATCTTTCGGCTACGACGCATATCAGGATAAGTTCATCGATATGATCGAGGCAGGCATCCTGGATCCGACCAAGGTTACGCGTTCCGCGCTTCAGAATGCGGCTTCCGTTGCATCCATGCTTCTCACGACCGAGAGCATCGTAACGGATATCCCCGCTCCCGAACCGGCTGCTCCGGCTGCTGGCGGCGGCATGGGCGGCATGTACTAAGAGAATACGAGAAATGCGGCAGAGTTATCTGCCGCATTTTTTTGTGGCAAAATATGGCGTGGAAAATGGACGAAAAGGCGCCGGCTCAGCCACGAAATCTCCCTGTGCGGAGAATGTAAAAAAAGCAAAATTTATGCAAAACAGCGTGCAATTATACAGTGTTCACAGTTTGTTTACGAGACCGAAAAAAGCCTGATACAACGGCGATTTTTGAAGAGGGATCTTTCCATATTCAGGCAATTTTGGCTCTGCAAAGAGCCTTGCGGTTTGTCAAAAAAATTTTTTGGTAGTATAATGCCAATATCAAAAAAACGCTTTGATGCGAAATTGAAAGGACAGTGTTTATGAAAGAGCGTCTGAAGAGATTTTGGGAGAGCGTAACCTGCTTTTTCCTGAGTCTTTACAGCAAGGCTATCCGCAAACCGAAAATGTCCGAAGCTCGCAGAAAAAGACGGGCGGCTTACAAAACAAAGTATACCAGATCCAAGACAAATGGCATTTCAGCTTTCTGGGCAAAGAGCAAAGCCTTTGGCCAAAAAGTCTGCGGATTCTTTGTGGAGGTCAATGCAAAGCTAAAGATGAAATGGGAGAGATTTATGAACAGACATAAGAAGATGAGTTGGCTTACTTATGCGAGGGCAGTCTCTTTAATGGCGGCAATCGTGGTCCTCGTGTTTACGCCGGTTGCGATTTTTGCCGGAGCGCAAGAGGATAAAGAGCAGAAGACACAGCAGGATGAGGCAAGAGTTTTGGCGCAGGCCGAAGAGAAGAAGGCCAGCGAGAAACTTTCCGTAACTGGCGTTGAAGTATTGGACGGCGAGCCGTCGGCTGAGCCTTCGCCCGAGCCGACGCCAGAGCCCACTCCGGAACCCAAGGTGAAGGAGCCTTTGGCCGAAGGTATGGAAAATGCGGAGCTGGTGCCGGAAGTGCAGGCGCGTCTGATGGAGCTTGACTATATGGATCACGACCAGACGACCAGCCTCTATGGCCCGATGACGGCAAATGCCGTCGAGTGCTTCCAGAGAAAGCACGGCATTGAGAAAACCGGCATTCTGACGCAGGAAGTATACGACCTGCTGATGAGCGAAAATGCGCAGCCTTATAGCGTGGGCATTGGAGATGACGGCGAGGACGTCAGCCGTTTGCAGGATCGATTGATCCAGCTGGGGTATCTGGGCAAGAGCACTGGCTATTACGGCGAAGAGACCGAAGCCGCCGTCAAGGATTTCCAGGCCAGCAACGGCCTGAATGCCAGCGGCAAAATCGGGCATCAAACCAAAGAAAAGCTCTATTCGGAAGATGTCGTCGTCAAGGCGATGAACTATGGCGAGCGCAGTGATGAAGTGAAGGCCATTCAGGAGCGCCTTGCAACGCTGGGATACATGGCCGCGGAAGACAGCACTGGCTATTACGGCGATAAGACGCTGGCCGCTGTCAAGCGTTTCCAGGAGAGAAACGGCCTGATCGCAGACGGCGCCATTGGCCCGGAGACGAAGAACCGCATCCTCTCCTCTGATGCGCAGGCCAATGCCTGGATTTTGGGCACCAGCGGAGACGAAGTGCAGCGCATTCAGGATCGCCTGATCGAGCTGAAATATATGAAGAAATCCACGGGCTATTTTGGCTCGGATACTGAGAAGGCAGTCAAGGCTTTCCAGGAGCGCAACGGCCTGACGGCAGACGGCAAGGTGGGCGCGCAGACTAGCTCTGTGCTGTTCTCCAGCGATGCGAAGAAGGCGGCTTCTACCAGCACTTCTAAGCCCAGCACGGATACCTCCAAGCCCTCTTCGGGCAACTCTTCCAAGCCGAGCAAACCCAGCAAACCCGCTGGCGACGAGGCGACGGGGAGCGCAGATTCGGCTGGCGTCGAGCGCTTTATCGCGGTGGCAGAGCAACAGCTTGGAAAGCGCTATGTACTAGGCGGCAAAGGGCCAGATGTGTTCGATTGCTCCGGCTTCGTATTCTACTGCCTCAATCAGGCAGGAGTCAATCAGGGCTATATGACCTCTGCGACATGGCAGGGCTGCACGAAATACCCGATCATCTCGAATATGAACGACTTGCAGCGCGGCGATGTCATCAGCTTTAAGGGCCATGTGGGCATCTATCTGGGCGGCGGACGGATGATCGATGCGTCCTCCACGCAGGGAAAAATCAGAATTTGCGAGAATATTCAGAGCAGTTCCTACTGGACGAGTCATTTCGTCAAAGGATTGAGAATTTTCTAGCTTGATAAAAAAGAAGCGGCAAAATGCCGCTTCTTTTTTTGTTGCATCATGAGTGGGTGATGGGGGAAGGGTAAAACATGGCGCTCAAGCGCAGCTTGCCAATCGCCTTGCATTTGAAACTAGCCCTGGAGCCAAAATTTCTAGTAGAAAGAAAACAGTTCAAAGATTGAAATATGGAAGAGGCATAAAAAAAGAGAGGGTACCCTCTCTTTTTTTATGCCTCTTTCTTATTGATGAGTTCCAGGCAGAAGCCTTTGGGCGCTTTGCGCAGCTCGCTTTGAATATTTTTCATAATGTTGTCGCAGCGGTCGGCCAAATCTGAAAGCAGGAGCGTGTGCTGGCGCAGGCGTTCTTTGGTTTTGCGCTCTTCGTCCCGCGCCTCGCTGATAATGCCCTCTGCGCGCTCCCGCGCAACGCGAATAATCTGGCTGGCTGTGCGCTCTGCATTGACAAGCGCGGCAGAAAGCGCATCCTCTTTCTCTTCATATGCCTTGAGGCGCTGGCTAAGCGCTGCATTCTCGTTGCGCAATGTCAAAATGCGCTCTTTTTGTTCCTTGGCCAGGTTCTCGTAATCCTCTGTCAGCTGAGCAAGCCGTGCACGGGGATCGGGCTGGCGGTTTCGTTTTGCAGTCATCATTTGCATATTCCCTCCACGCAGTTCTTTTTTACTTCTTTCATTTTAAAAAAATGCGAAAAGAGAAACTGTCGAGATGCGCCATGCATTCCCGAAAAAAACAGCGAAAAAACACTAGTTTAGGCGCAGGGCCTTTCCAGAATTTTACTATCGCCTAAAAATGAATTCTGGTAAAAAGGAGTTGACAAATAATAGGCGAATATTTAGAATTATAACTATGAAAGTGGTTTAAAGTGGTGTGAAGTGGTGAAATTCACACAGAGGAGTGCATCATGTTTACCGGAACATATGCCCACACTCTGGATGCGAAGGGGCGCGTATTTGTGCCCGCCAAGTTCAGAGAGGAGCTGGGGGAAAACTTCATTGTTACAAGAGGCATTGGTAAATGCCTGTTTGTGTTTTCCTCGGAAATGTGGCTGGAGTTCGCCGGAAAGATGAAGAGCATTCCCATGACGGACAGCAAGGGACAAGTTTTCCTGCGTATGCTTTTTGCCTCTGCGGAAGAGGTAAAGCCGGATAAGCAGGGGAGAATCCTTCTGCCTTCCCGCCTGAGAGAAAAGGCGGAAATGGAAAAAGAAGTTGTCGCCATCGGCGCGATGAACCGCGTCGAGCTTTGGTCCAAAGAAAATTGGGACAACTACTGCGAGGAGGCAGACGAGGAGTTCGAGAGCGTTTTGGCACAGCTGGCGGAGCTTGGCATATGAGCGGGCATGTAAGTGTGCTCTATGAGCAGTCTCTGGCGGCGCTGCCGCTGAAAACGGGAAACCTGTTTATCGATGGAACCCTGGGCGGCGGAGGCCACTCTGAAGGGATTTTAGGAGCTTCCAAGGCCAGGCTAATTGCCATTGATAAAGATATCGCGGCCATAGAGCGCTGCAAACAGCGTTTGGCGCCGTATGTGCAAAGAGTTGCTTTCGTTCACGATGATTTCAAAAATATCGCACAGATCATGCGGGGGATGGGAGAGCTGAGGGCAGATGGAGCATTGCTGGATCTCGGCGTTTCCTCTTTCCAGCTGGATGAGGCCGAGCGGGGTTTTTCCTACTCCAAGGAGGCGCCGCTGGATATGCGCATGGATCAGAGCAGCAGCCTGAGCGCTTATCAGGTTGTCAATGAGTATCCGCAAAGAGAGCTGGCGCGCATTCTCTACGAATACGGCGAAGAGAGCTTTGGGAGCAAAATCGCGGCGGCCATCGTGAAAAACCGGCCGATTGAGACGACGACGCAGCTGGCAGAGATCATCAAAAATGCCATTCCCGCGGCAAAACGCCGCAGTGGGGGACACCCGGCCAAAAAATCTTTCCAGGCCATTCGCATCGAAGTGAACGGCGAGCTGGATTCCCTCAAAGATACGGTAAACGATTTTATCGATGTGCTTGCGCCGGGTGGGCGCCTTGCCATCATCACGTTCCATTCCCTGGAAGACCGCATTGTGAAAAAAGTCTTTCAAACTGCGCAGAATCCCTGCACCTGCCCGCCGGATTTTCCCAAATGCGTCTGCGGCAAGGTGAGCAAGGGTAAAATCATCACGCGAAAGCCTATTCTGCCGGATGCGGCGGAGATAGAGCAAAACCCGCGCTCCAGGAGCGCAAAACTGAGAATATTTGAACGGTGCTGAAAAGCGGCCGATAAACGGAGGAATACCGATGGATAACCTGAAGAGAGCTGCAAATGGATATGACTACATCGCTCCATTCCAGGAGAGCGAGTGGGATAGAGTCCCGCAGCGCAGAGGGCAGCAGAGAAGAAAGAAAAACCGGCACCCGGCTGTCAGCTATGTAGTGCATCCTGTTACGCGTATCCAGCGCAGGAATGCCGTCTATAATTGCCTGACGGCGCTGGTTGTATTTGTCTTGCTGGCTTCGGTCATTTCGGGGTATGCCGCAATTTCTTCCAACAAACTGGCAAATATTGAGCTGCAAGAGAATATAGATGTGTTAGCGGCACAGAGCGAGCAAGTGGAGCTTTCCATCAATACCAAGTGCACTGTGCAGCAGATTTCGGATGCGGCTGAGCAGCGGTTTGGCATGGATTTTCCAAGCTATGCGCAGATTTGCTATGTGCAGTTTAGCGAGCCTTCCATGGCAGAGCCCGAGGCGGAGGCACAGCAGACGCCATGGTATGCGGAGCTATGGAACGGCATGGTGGGCTTGCTGAAATAGGCGCAGACTGATTTTAGGGAGGAACAGCCATTGGCAGGCACCAACATATCAAATAAAAAAAGGTTGACACTGCTGTTTTACTTCGCGATGTTTTTCATGCTCGTCATCGTGGGCAAACTCATGCAGCTGATGTTCTTTGATGCAGCCGATCTTTCGGATAAAGCGGAGAGCCAATGGACAAGGGAGCTCTCGGTCGCCCCGAAGAGAGGCTCTATTTTAGATCGGAACGGCGAAGTGCTGGCGGCCAGCGCGACGGTGGAAAGCGTGCTGCTCTACCCGAAAGATATTAAGGATCCGGGCGAGGTTGCCAATCTGCTGGCGCCCATTCTGGGGATGGATGAGCAGAAGATCTTCGAGATCGCCAGCGACAAATCCAAAGTCGAAGCTTGGCTCAAGCGCCAGATCACCCAGGAGCAGGCAGAGCAGATTCGCGCGCTGGATCTCAAAGGCATCGGCTTTTTTGCGGATATCAAGCGCTTTTATCCTTCCGGGGCGTTTATGAGCCAGGTGCTGGGCTATACGACGATGGACGGAGAAGGGCAGGAAGGCCTGGAGAAAAAATACAATAAATATCTCGCTGGATATGCCGGGACGATTCTGGCTCAGGTAGACGCCATGGGGCAGACGATAGAGGGAAGCGAGCAGATGTACATCGAGCCGCAGGAAGGGCTGAGCCTCGTGCTCACGCTGGATGCGTATATCCAAAACTTCCTGGAATCGGCCGCCAAAGAGGCGATGGAGGTCAATCAGGCAAAGAGCGTGTGCGCCATCGTCATGAACCCCAAGAACGGCGAAATTCTCGGCATGGTCAACTATCCGGAGGCGGATCTGAACAACCTGGATCGAAGCGATCTGGAGACGCTGGCGTCTCTTTCACGCAATACGATCATCACAGACGCCTATGAGCCCGGCTCCACTTTTAAGATCATCACCACAGCGGCCGCGCTGGACAGCGGAACCATCAATACCGAGACGACGTTCGAATGCGCCGGCGCTAAAATTGTGGATGGCGAGCGCATCAAATGCTGGCGCAGCGGCCGGCCGCATGGCCACCAGACGCTGACGCAGGCGGTGGAAAACTCCTGCAACCCGGCGTTCATGGAAATGGCTCTGCGCATGGGGACGGATCAATTTTACGAATATATCTACAACTTCGGCTTTGGAAAGAACACCGGAGTAGATTTCTCGACGGACGGCTCGGGCATCATCCGGGCGGCCAAATATATCAAAAACGTGGATCTCGCCCGCATCGGCTTTGGGCAGTCCATCGCCTGCACGCCGTTGCAGCTGGCGACGGCGGCCTGCGCGGTGGTCAACGGCGGCGTGCTCTATCAGCCGCGGCTTGCTATTGGCGTTCAGAACAGCGCGGGGGAGATGGTGGAGAGTTTTGATGCGCCTGAAGGCAAGCGCGTCATTTCCGAAGAGACTTCCGCAACCATGCGCGGTGTTCTGGAGAGCGTCGTCGCAAACGGCGGCGGCAAGAACGCGCAGATCCCAGGCTACCGGGTAGGCGGCAAGACGGGCACAGCGCAGATGTATGAGAACGGCGTCATCGTGCAGGGCAAGAACATCTCGTCCTTCCTGGGCTTTGCGCCGGTGGAGGATCCGCAGTTTTTGGTGCTGTTTATCGTCAGAGAGCCGGGCGTTCCGGTTACATACGGCAGCGTTGTCGCGGCGCCGTTTGCCAAAGATGTGTTGGAAAAATGCCTGAAATATGCCAACGTCGTGCCGACAGAGCCCATCGATACACTCGTCGAAGTTCCGGATTTCTCCGGAATGGGCATGGCAGAGGCCGCGCAGAAAGCGCAGGAATACGGCTTCGCGTCGGCCAGCTTTGGAAGCGGCAATGTCGCGGCGCAGTCGCCTTCGGCGGGAACAAAGGCTGCAAAGGGCATCAGCATCGATCTCTATGGCAATTCGGGTGCGGCATCCAATGAGGCGGCTGCCATCCCGGATCTGAGCGGGAAAACGCTCCTGGAAGCATATAAAGCGGCGAAAGAACATGGCTTTGAGATCAGAGTTTCGGGCAATGAGAGCGGCGTTGTGCAGTCTCAAAATCCGAAAGCAAGTGAGAGAGCCGCAGCAGGCGAGATTATCACGGTTACCTGCGGCTAAGCAAAAGAAAGAAGGAAGAGGCATGAAGCTAAAAGATCTTCTGGCAGGAATAGAATGTGATATTTTTGGCGAAGAGCAGATCGAGATTGAGGGGATTGCCTATGATTCCCGAAAAGTCCAAAAGGGCTATCTGTTTTTCTGCATCAAAGGCTATCAGAGCGATGGCCATCAATATGCAAAGAGCGCCTGTGAGGCGGGCGCAGTCTGCCTGGTTGTAACGCAAAGGCAGGATCTGCCGGTTACGCAGGTCGTCGTCAAAGACGACAGAGCGGCGATGGCGCTGATCTCCGCGGCTTTTTATGGCCATCCGGCGGAAAAACTGCGCATGGTCGGCGTAACGGGCACCAGCGGCAAAACCTCCACGACCTACCTGCTCAAGAGCATTTTCGAGCATGAGGGCAGCAAAGTCGGCCTCATGGGAACCATCGTCAATGTGATAGGCGATCAGGTGATTCCGGCCGAGCGCACTACGCCCGAAGCGCCGGATCTGCAAAAACTGCTGGCAGATATGCTGAGGGCAGGCATCGATACCGTCGTGATGGAGGTTTCCTCGCATTCGCTTTATTTAAAGCGCGTCTATGGGATCCGGTTCCAGGGCGCAATCTTCACGAACCTGACCCAGGATCACCTGGATTTTCACGGAGACTTTGAGCATTACCGGGATGCCAAGGCCATCCTGTTTGCCAATGCGCAGAACAGCGCCGTCAACGCAGACGATCCCTATGGCGAGGCCATGATCGCGGCCGCGGCCGGGCAGGTGCAGACCTACGGCATCCAGAGCAAGGCCAACGTGGCCGCAAAGGGAATCGAGCTTGGGAGCGCGGGCAGCCGTTTTATCATGGCAAAGGAGGGGACGCAGCTCCCAATTTTGCTGCAAACGCCGGGAATGTTCAGCGTCTATAATGCCCTGGCGGCCATTACGGTGAGCTTCATGCTGGGGGTGGACATGATCAGCATCAAGCAAGGGATTGAATCTGTTTCAGCTGTTCCCGGGCGCTTTGAGCGTCTGGACACCCGCGGCGGGGATTATAGTATCATTTTGGATTATGCGCATAAGCCGGATAGCCTGGAGAGCACGCTCAAAACAGCGCGCGGCTTCTGCAAAGGGAGGCTGGTCTGCATCTTCGGGTGCGGCGGCAACCGGGATGCCGGCAAGCGGCCCATGATGGGCGAGATTGCCGAGCGGCTGGCAGATTTTGTCATCGTTACATCGGATAACCCGCGGTTTGAACAGCCGGGCGCGATTATCGAACAAATTCTCGCCGGAATGAAAAAAGAGAATCACATTGTCGTGGAAGATCGGCGCTCGGCAATTCACTACGCCCTGGAGCATGCCCAAAAGGGCGATGTCATCATTTTGGCGGGCAAGGGGCATGAGGATTACCAGGAAATCTGCGGGCAGCATTTCCCATTTGATGAAAAGGTGATCGTCGCGCAAATACTGGATGAACTCGGCCGGTAGCTGCGCGGTTGAACTTGCTTTATAAACATGGTATTATAACCTCGCGGCGTGAGCTGAGGCAAAGCTTTGGCTGGCTTGCAGGAGTTTTTGTCATGGGGGTGCGCTTGGCTCTTCTGCATCCCAGCATAGTGCCGAGAAAATCGTCAGAAGAAGAGGTATGTTTGAGATGCATCAAGTCATATTTGCCGTTTTGATCGGGTTTGTAGCCGCCCTGGGCTGCGGCCATTTCCTGATCCCCGTGCTGCAAAAGCTGAAAGCGGGGCAGTCCATCCGGGAAGATGGCCCGCAGAGCCATTTGAAAAAGGCAGGGACGCCGACTATGGGCGGAATTTTCATCACGCTCGGCGTTCTGGTCGCGGCAGCTTTCTTTTTGGCAGAGACGGGCAGCTACCTGTGGTTTGCTGTCATTGGAGCGACGGCTTTTGGCCTCATCGGCTTTATCGACGATCTGATCAAGGTGCTCAAGCACCGCTCGCTGGGGTTGCGCCCGTATCAGAAAATTGTCGCGCAGGTCGTGTTCGCGGCGCTGGTCGCCGTCTATGCGTATAAAAACCCTGCCATTGGATCCAAACTGTATGTCCCGATTCTGGATACCTATTGGGATCTGGGGCTTTGGTATATTCCCTTTACCATGTTTGCCATCATCGCCATGACCAACAGCGTCAACCTGACGGATGGCCTGGATGGCCTTGCGGGAAGCGTCACCCTGGCGAATGCCGCCGCGTTTACCCTCATCTTCCTGCCCATGCTGGATCAGACGGTCTGGGGAGAGGATATGGCGATCTTCGCCGCCGCGCTCACGGGCGCAATCCTGGGCTTTCTGCGCTATAA